>NZ_QTSU01000001.1:2239069-2558937 GCF_003382365.1 Lysobacter silvisoli
CGCGATTTCGCCGGCAAGCGGCTGGACTACTTCGTCACCGGCTGGGGCACCGGCGGCACCCTCAGCGGCGCCGGACAGGTGCTGAAGCTGGCACGCCCCGATCTGAAGATCGTGACCTCCGAACCGGCCGGCGCCTCGCTGCTGGGCGGCAAGGACTGGCAGCCGCACAAGATCCAGGGCTGGACCCCGGACTTCGTGCCCGGCGTGCTCGACCGCAGCGTGGCCGACGAAATCCGTCCGGTCGACGACGTGGTCGCGCGCGACACCGCGCGCCGCCTGGCCGCCGAGGAAGGCGTGTTCGTGGGCATTTCCGCCGGCGCCACCGTGGCCGCGGCGCTGCAGGTCGCGCAGGAAGCGCCGGAAGGCTCGGTGCTGCTGGCGATGCTGCCCGACACCGGCGAACGCTACTTGTCCACCTTCCTGTTCGAAGGCGTGGCCGAAGGCTCGGACGACGAATGGCTGGCGTCGCTGGAAGCGGCGGAGACGGTCGCGGCCTGAGGCCACTTCCTGGAGCTAGGCTCCCACGGTTCACCACGCCGGGCAGGCCGCGTACCCTGTGCCCTCGCGGCCCCGTTGGTCGCGCGGAGACCGCATGACCCAGCTTCAAGCCGACGAGCGCGCCGAAGCGCGCCTCGCCTGGGCCCGCCGCGCCAGCGGCGACGAACACCTGCAACTGGAGCGCGCCTCGGTCGACGCCGGCTTCCGCAGCTACTGGCGCGGCCGTCCCGCCGCCGGCACGCCGGCCAGCGTGATCCTGATGGACTCGCCGCCCGGCCTGGAGGACGTGCGGCCCTGGCTGCGCCTGCGCCAACTGCTGGAAGACGGCGGCGTGCGCGTGCCGCGCGTGCTCGTGGAAGACGCCGACGCCGGCTTCCTGCTGCTGGAAGACCTGGGCGGGCCGACCCTGGCCCAGATCATCGACCCCGACAGCGCCGACGCGCATTTCGACGCCGCCGTGGAGCAGTTGCTGAAGCTGCAGACGATCGCGCCGCCGCACGGCATGGGCGAGTTCGGCGAGGCGCTGCTGCAACGCGACGCCGGCCTGTTCGAGGAATGGTTCCTGCGCCGCCACCTGGGCCTGGAGCTGGACTGCGGCGACAGCGAACGCCTGCAACTGGTGCAGCGCCGGCTGATGGACAACGCGCTGGCGCAGACCCAGGTGCTCACCCACCGCGACTACATGCCGCGCAACCTGATGCCGGTGACGCCGGGCCCGGCGGTGCTGGATTTCCAGGACTGCGTGCGCGGCCCGGTCGCCTACGACGCGGTCAGCCTGTTCAAGGACGCGTTCCTGAGCTGGCCGCTGGAGCGCGTGGACGGCTGGCTGGTCCGCTACCACGAACGCGCCCAGGCCGCCGGTGTGCCGGTGCCGCCGCTGCAACGCTTCCTGCGCGACGCCGACTGGCTCGGCGTGCAGCGCCACCTCAAGATCCTGGGCATCTTCGCCCGCCTGCATTACCGCGACGGCAAGAGCAAATACCTGCCCGACGCGCCGCGCTTCATCGCCTACCTGGACGAAGTGCTGCCGCGCCACCCGCAACTGCAACCGCTGGCCGAGCTGCTGGACACACGCATCCGCCCGGCGATGGCCAAGGCGGCCGCATGAAGGCGCTGATCTTCGCCGCCGGGCTGGGCGAGCGCATGCGCCCGCTCACCGACACCACGCCCAAGCCGCTGCTGCCGGTGGCGGGCAAGCCGCTGATCGAATGGCACCTGGAAAAGCTCGCCGCCTGCGGTGTGCGCGAGGTGGTGGTCAACACCTCGTGGCTGGCCGAGCAGTTCCCGCGTCACCTGGGCGACGGCGCGCGCTGGGGCCTGCGCATCGTCTACTCCTACGAAGGCGGCACGCCGCTGGAAACCGGCGGCGGCATGCTGCACGCGCTGCCCCTGCTGGGCGAAGCGCCGTTCCTGCTGGTCAACGGCGACATCTGGACCGACGCCGATTTCGCCCGCCTGCCGCGCGAGCCCACGGGGCTGGCGCACCTGGTGATGGTCGACCGCCCGCCGCAGGCGACCCAGGGCGATTTCGCCCTGGACGCCGACGGTCTGGTGCGCAGCGACGGCGCGCAGCGCCTGACCTATGCCGGCCTGGGCGTGTACCGGCCGCAGCTGCTCGACGGCTGGCGCGCGCACAGCAACGACGCCGGCGCCGACGAAACGCCGCCGCGCTTCCGCCTGGCGCCGATCCTGCGCGCGCACATGGCCGCGGGTCGGATCAGCGGCGAGCACCACCGCGGCCGCTGGACCGACGTGGGCACGCCGCAACGGCTGGCGGACCTGGACGCCGCGCTGGCCGGATGAGCGAGCATCGCTTCCCCGACGCCGAACGCCACGGCGTCTACCGCGCGATCTTCGAGCGCCGCGACGTGCGCTCGCAGTTCCGCCCCGATCCCGTGCCCGCGCCGGTGCTGGAACGCCTGCTGCGCGCCGCTCACCACGCGCCCTCGGTAGGCTTCATGCAGCCCTGGGACTTCGTGGTCATCGACGACGCGCGGGTCAAGCAACGGGTCAAGGCGCTGCACGCAGCGGCCAACGCCGAGGCCGCCAACAACTACCGCGACGAACGCGCCGAGCTGTACCGCCGGCTCAAGCTGGAAGGCATCGTCGACAGCCCGCTCAACCTGTGCGTGACCTGCGACCGCAGCCGCGGCGGCGAGCACGTGCTGGGCCGCAACACCATGCTCGACGCCGACCTGTTCAGTGCCTGCCTGGCGGTGCAGAACCTGTGGCTGGCCGCGCGCGCCGAAGGCATCGGCGTGGGCTGGGTCAGCATCCTGGAACCGGCCGATCTGGCGCAGGTGCTGGGCCTGCCGGCGGGCGTGGTGCCGGTGGCCTACCTGTGCCTGGGCTATGTCGACGAATTCCTGCAGCAACCGGAGCTGCAGGCGCAGGGCTGGCGGTCGCGCCTGCCGATGCGCGAGCTGGTGCATGGCAATGGCTGGGGCGGCGGTCTGGCCGAGGGCGAGTTCCTGTCGGCGCTGCAGAGCGCGATCGAAGCCGGCGATCCGCCGTCGCGCTGACGAAGCGCCACGGCGATCGGCAGAGGCGCGGTTGCGGCTTGCGCCGCTCCTACCCCGCATATCGGATCCCGAGGCGATCTTGGGACGGCGCCATCGCGGCTCACGCCACTCCCACAGAAGGCGGCGATGGCTTCCCTTGGTAGCGGCGTGAGCCGCGATAGCGAAACCGCACCTGCCGGCGGAACACTCCGTCAAAGTAGTTGCATAGCTAATCATATCGACGTAGGCTGCTCTCATGTTCGAAGGCTGCCTCTACTTCAATACCACCGCCCTGGCCCGCCGCCTGGAAAAGGAATGGACGGCCGCGTTCGCGCCGTTCGGCCTGACGCCGCCGCAGGGTTTCATGCTGCGCACGATCCTGGACCGGCCGGGCCTGGCGCCGAACGAACTGGCCGAGGCGCTGGTGATCGCCCGCCCCACCGCGACCCGGCTGCTGGATGGGCTGGAGGCGAAGGGGCTGGTGCTGCGGCGCAGTTCGGCCGAGGACGGTCGCGGCCAGGCCATCGAGCCGACCGCCGAAGCCGTGGCGATCCGCACCGCCCTCAACCAGGCCAGCCAGGCGGTGACCCGCAGGCTCAAGCGCGCGCTGGGCGAGTCCGGTTTCGCCGGCGCCGTCGATGCGGTGCGCGATGCCCGTCTGCGCTTGGATTGATTTTCGTCGCAATAGTTGCATAGCTAACTATAGGAGAACCGCCATGCCGATCCTCAACGTCAAAGTCAGCGCCGTGCGCTCGCCCGACCTGACCCGCCAGATCGCCGATCTGTTGCTGGAACTGACCACCCGCGTGCTGGGCAAGAACCCCGATGTCACCTCGATCCTGGTCGAGTACGTCGATCCGGCCGACTGGGTCGTGGGCGGGAGCACCCTGCTCGAACAGGGCAAGCGCAGCGTCTATTTCGACGTCAAGGTCACCGACGAGACCAACACCAAGCAGGAAAAGGCGCAATACATCCGCGAAGCCTTCGACGGCTTCTCGCGCCTGCTCGGCGACCTGCACGAGGAAAGCTACATCTACGTGCAGGACGTGCGCGCGGCGGCCTATGGCTACGGTGGACGCACGCAGGAGGCGCGTTACCACTTGCCCGACTGAAGCGACGCCACTTCGAAACAGCGCAATCGCGGGCTCACGCCCCTCCCACATAAGGCTGGCGCCGCGCCCGCTCCCTGTAGGAGCGGCGCGAGCCGCGACCACGGCCTATGGCTACCGCGAAGCTCTCGCTTCACGACGGAAACGAGCAAGTCGCGCACGATGCAACCCGAATGCGCGCCGCGAGACCGCCGCAGCGCGGTCGTAGCTTACGCAGCTCCTACCCCTAGGAGGGGCCCCGAATATCGGCCTACTGCAAATCCAGCGTCTGCTTCAGGAACGGCACGGTGATCCGCCGCTGCGCCGCCAGCGATGCGCGGTCCAGCCGGTCCAGCAGCGCGGTCAGCCCGGCCAGATCGCGGTCCACGCGTTTGAGCAGCCAGTCCAGCGCCGCTTCGTCCAGGGCCAGGCCGCGGCGCTGCGCGCGCTGGCGCAGCACTTCGGCGCGGCCGTCGTCGTCCAGTGGCGCCAGGGCGATGCGCGCGCATTGCGACAGGCGCGAGCGCAGGTCGGGCAGGCTCAGAGCCAGGCCGTCGGGCGCGTCGCGGCCGGCGTAGATCACCGCGGCGCCCGCGGCGCGGGCGCGGTTGTGGGCGTCGAACAGCGCGATCTCGTCCTCGCGCGTGCCGGCGATGGCGTCCAGGCCGTCCAGCGCGAGCAGGTCGTTGCCTTCCAGCGCGTCGAGCGCGTCGCGCAGGCGGCCGGCGGCCGCGATCAGCGGCAAATAGGCGGCGCGGCGGCCGGCGGACTCGGCGGCCGCGCAGGCGGCCAGCAGCAGATGGGTCTTGCCCACGCCGGCGGGGCCGGCCAGGTACAGCCAGTCGCCGCCCGGCGTTTCGGCCAGCGCGCGCAATTGCGCGATCGCGCCGGCCGGCGCGGCGACGAAGGTGTCCAGGCGCTGGTCCGGCGGATAGCGCAACGCCAACGGCAACTGTTTCGCGCTCACGATCGCTTGCTCACGGAATCGAACTCACCGCCGCGGACTCACTCGCCCTCGCGCTCCGCCGGGGCGGGCGCAGGCGCGATGTGGCGCTCGGGCTGCAGCAAGATGCCCGAAGGCGTGCCCGCGTACAGGCGGCTGCTGGTGTAACGCTCCTGAGCGTAGCGCAGCAGCACGTTGGCCACCGCCGCCACCGGCAGCGCCAGCAGCATGCCGAGGAAGCCGAACAGCTGGCCGCCGGCGAGCACGGCGAAGATCACCGCCACCGGATGCAGGCCGATGCGGTCGCCGACCAGCTTGGGCGTGAGCCAATACCCTTCGATCAGCTGACCGATGCCGAACACGGTCAGCACGCCGGCCACGTACTTCCAGTCGCCGAACTGCACCAGGGCGGCGATGCTGCCCAGGATGATGCCGCTGGCCGGCCCCAGGTAGGGCACGAAGGTCAGCAGGCCGGCGATCAGGCCGATCAGGATGCCCAGGTCCAGACCCACCGCCCACAGGCCCAGGCCGTACATCACGCCCAGAATCAGCATGACCAGGAACTGGCCGCGCAGGAACGCGCCGAGCACGTCGCTGGACTCGCGCGCCAGGCGGCTCACCGTGTCCAGGTGGTTGCGCGGAATCATCGAGGCCACGCGCGCGACCATCAGATCCCAGTCGCGCAGGAAGAAGAAAGTGATCACCGGCAGCAGGGCGATGTTGGCGACCAGGCCGATCAGGGCGAAGCCCGAGCGCGACAGGTAACCGAGCAAGGTGGTGGCCACGCCGCCGGCGCGCTCCCAGTTGCTGCGCAGCAGCTGGGTGATGTGTTCCAGGTCCAGCCAGGTGGTGAGCTCGAAGCCGGTGCGCAGCTCCACCCACGGCAGCGCGGTGTTCATGAACCAGTCGCGGTAGCTGGGCAGCGAGGCGATCAGGGTGGTGATCTGGCGCTCGATCAGCGGCACCAGGATCAGCAGCACCAGCAACAGCAGCAGCGCCATGGCGGTGAACACCAGGGTCACGGCGACGTTGCGCGAGCGGCCGGCGCGCTCTAGGCGGTCCACCAGCGGGTCGCCCAGCCAGCCCAGCATGGCCGCGACCACGAACGGGGTCAGGATCGGCGCCAGCAGCCACAACAGCCAGCACGCGCCCAGGCCGAGCGCGGCCCATTGCAGGCGGCGCAGGAATTGGGCGATGTCGTGCAGCGGCGTTTGGTCCATGTTCGGCCTCTGGCGTTAAAGGGGATGGCGCGATGGCGGCGGGCGCCTGCGGCTCTGCGCAGGCGCCGGGAGCAGGCCGGTCAGCGCAGCCGGTACACCGGCGGCTGGCCTTCCAGTCCTTCCTGCGCCTCGACTACGTCGCCGCCTTCGGTCATGCGGCGCAGGCCCTGCAGGCCGGAGATCAGGTCCAGGTCGAACTCCACCATCTCGGCGCTGGCGCGCACCGGGGTGATCTTGCGGACCACGGCCAGGCGCTGCAGGTAGCCGGACAGGCGGATGTAGTCGTCGCTGCTGTTGAGGTTGGTGAACGCCACCCGGTACACGCCCGGCGGGCCGGCGGCGCTGCCGCGCTTGGCGTAGCGGCGCATCAGCGCGTCGGCGGCGCCGTCGGCGCCCCCGGCCATGGCGGCGCGGGCGTCGGCCTGTTCGGTGGACCAATTCGACAGCACCTTGCCGCCGTCGACGAAGATCCAGTCGGCCTTCCAGCCGCCCTTGGCCCGGTAGAGCTTGCCGATCAGCTGCATGGGCGGGCTGTAGCGCGCCGAAGCGCGCGCCACCGCGGCGCTGTCGCCGCGCCAGATCGCGCCGACCACGGCCTGTTCGGCCGCGTTGCCGCCGGGCAGGCCCAGGCGGTAGCCGCGCTCGATCGCGCGGTTCAGGGTGGATCGGGCGGCGTTGGCCTGGTTCAGGCCGACCAGGCGCGGGCCGCTGCCGTCGTCGATGGCCAGCCACAGCACCGGCTTGGGGCGCGGGGTCGGCCACACCGGCAGGCCCAGCACCGAGGCCAGGCCGTCGACCTGGGCCTGATCGAAGCTGACCACCAGGGTGGTGCGGTAGGTCGGCGCCCCGGTCGGGCCCACGCCCTCGTCCTGGCGGTAGTCGTAGCCGGCCACGTAGTCCTTGGCCCGACGCAGCTCCTGGCCCACGCCCGGCCGCGACGCCGCGCCGCGGTCGCCGGAGAGCTTGCCCAGCACCTGGGCCAGCGCGCGGGCGAAGCCGGCGTTGCGCTCGGCCTCGCTCTGGCCGTTGACCGGCACCTCGGCCGCGTACACGCCCTCGGCCTTGGCCCGGTCGCCCTCGACGCGCTGGGCGAAGGTGGCGGAGCTCGCCAGCAGCAGCGTTACGGCCAGAAAAACGCGGATTGCGCGAACCATTGCTGTCCCTGATTTGGTGCGTTACGGGGGAAATGGTGCCGCAGCGGGGCCGCAACGTCCATTCGCGGCCCGCCGCACTGGTAAAATGGCGGGCTCAACTCACCTTTGCGCCCGCCGGAGCCGCCGTGACCGCCCACACCCCCGACGCTCCCACTCCTCTGACCTACCGCGACGCCGGCGTCGACATCGACGCGGGCAATGCCCTGGTCGAGCGGATCAAGCCGATGGTCAAGCGCAGCTTCCGCCCCGAGGTCATGGGCGGGCTGGGCGGCTTCGGCGCGCTGTTCGACCTGTCCGGCAAGTACCGCGAGCCGGTGCTGGTCTCGGGCACCGACGGCGTGGGCACCAAGCTCAAGCTGGCCCAGCAGCTGGGCCGCCACGACAGCATCGGCATCGACCTGGTCGGCATGTGCGTGAACGACGTGCTGGTGCAGGGCGCCGAGCCGCTGTTCTTCCTGGACTATTTCGCCACCGGCAAGCTCGACGTGGACACCGCCGCGGCCGTGGTCGGCGGCATCGCCAGCGGCTGCGAGCAGTCCGGCTGCGCCCTGATCGGCGGCGAAACCGCGGAAATGCCCGACATGTACCCGCCGGGCGAGTACGACCTGGCCGGCTTCTGCGTGGCCGCGGTGGAAAAATCGCAGCTGCTCGACGGCAGCAAGGTGCGCGAAGGCGACCTGCTGATCGGCCTGGCCTCCAGCGGCCCGCACTCCAACGGCTATTCGCTGATCCGCCGCATCTACGACCGCGCCGGCCGCCCGGCCGACGCCGACGTGGGCGGGGTCAAGCTCATCGATGCGCTGATGGCGCCCACCCGCCTGTACGTGAAGCCGGTGCTGGAACTGCTGCGCGCGAACGGCGGCGAGCACCCGCTGCACGCCATGGCCCACGTCACCGGCGGCGGCCTGACCGAGAACATCATCCGCGTGGTGCCCGACGGCCTGGGCCTGGACATCGACGCCGCGTCCTGGACCCTGCCGCCGGTGTTCCAGTGGCTGCAGCGCGAAGGCGCGGTCAGCGACGAGGAAATGTGGCGCACCTTCAACTGCGGCATCGGCTTCGTGCTGATCGTCGCGCCCGAGGACGCCGCGACTATCGAATCCGAACTGCAGCGCCTGGCGCTGGAGCACTGGCGCATCGGCCGCGTGGTCGCGCGCGCCGGCGACGAACGCGTGCATATCGCCTGAGCGCCGCACGCGTGACGGCAACGCCGGCGCGGCTCAATGGGCTCCAACGCGGGGCCCTGGGCGTCGTGCTGGCGGTATTCGCGCTGACCTGGATCGCGCCGCAGCACCCGTTCGAACAAGGCATGCACAGCGTGCTGACCGTGGTCGGCCTGCTATGGCTGTGGAGCCACCACCGGCGCTGGCCCATCGGCGACGCGCACTTCGTCGCGATCTGCGTGTTCATGCTCGCGCACTGCATCGCCGCGCGCTGGCTGTATTCCTACGTGCCTTACGACCGCTGGATCCAAACGCTGACCGGCGGCTGGTCGCTGGACCAGGCCATGGGCTGGCAGCGCAACCACTTCGACCGGCTGATCCATTTCCTCTATGGCGCCTGCTTCGCGCCGGCGCTGCGCGAATACTTCCGCCAGCGCTGGCCGGCGCTGTCGCCGCGCCAGGCCTTCGCCCTGGCGGTGGCCGCGATCATGTGCTCCAGCCTGGTCTACGAATGGCTGGAATGGGCGATCGCGCTGACCCTGTCGCCGCAGGACGCGGAGTCCTACAACGGCCAGCAGGGCGATATCTGGGACGCGCACATGGACATGTTCCTGGCCACCCTGGGCGCGCTGCTGGCCTGGCCGCGGCGGCGCGGCGCATGAACGATCACGCTCCCCCCCTGCAGGATTTCGAACATCGCGTCGCCGCGGTGGATTGGAACGCGTATGCGCGGCCGCCCTGGAGCGATGCCGCGCAACTGCGCGCCGCGCTGTCCACCGCCCTGCACGCCGACGGCCGCAGCGGCGTGGAGCGCGCCTACGGCGCCCTGCTCAACGCCGTGGGCAACAACCACGCCGGCACCTACTGGCCGGTGGCGGTGCCGTTGCTGCCGTGGCTGGGCGAACTGATGGCCCACGGCTCGATCTGGTCGCGCCGCGCCGCGCTGGAGGTGTTCGTCGACCTGGCGGGCTCGTTCGAACCCGAGCGCGGCCACGAACAAGCCGCGCCGGAGCTGGCGCGCCAGGCCTGGGCCCTGCGCCCGCGGCTGGAGGCCATCGCCGCGGGCAACGACGAGGACACCGCCACCGCCCTGCTCGGCCTGCTGGGTCTGACCCCGCCGGATTGAACGCGGCAGGAACAAAGCCGGCCCGCACCGCGGCGATCGCCTAAAATGCGCGACCGCTCCCGAACCCGCGCCCGCATGCCGTCACCGCCCTCCCGCATCGCCGTGCTCGCCTCCGGGCGCGGCAGCAATCTGCAGGCGGTGCTGGACGCCATCGCCGCCGGCCAGCTGCACGCGCAGGTGGTGGGCGTGTTTTCCGACAAACCCGGCTCGGCCGCGCTGCAGCGCGTGCCCGAGCCGCTGCGCTGGAGCGCCGTGCCCGCGCGCTACCCCAGCCGCGCCGACTACGACGCCGCCCTCACCGACGCCGTGGCCGCGAGCGCGCCGGACTGGGTGCTGTGCGCGGGTTACATGCGCATCCTCAGCGACGGCTTCGTCCAGCGCTTCCGCGGCCGCGTGCTCAACATCCACCCCTCGCTGCTGCCCAAGCACCGCGGCCTGCACACGCATGCGCGCGCGCTCGAGGACGGCGACGCCGAACACGGCGCCAGCGTGCATTTCGTGATTCCCGAGCTCGACGCCGGCGCGGTGATCGCGCAGGCGGCGGTGCCGGTGCAGGCCGGCGACACCGCCGAGACCCTGGGCGCGCGCGTACTTTCGGTGGAACACCCGCTGCTCCTGGCCACACTGCGCCTGGCCGTGACGGGCCGGATTACTGAACAGGGCGCAACCGCGGCCCTGGACGGTCATGCCTTATTTACTCCGCTGCGTTTAGATTCCGCCGGAAATTTGCCGCCCCTGTGAACCCTTCGCGGGCGTGCGCGGTCCAAACCCGCGACCCACCCGTCATCCGGCCCGTCCACCGATCCGCGACGCCTTCGCGCCCCGAGCCCCCCCATGAAGTCACCGCTGTCCCTGTTTGCGGCCGTCCTGCTCGGCGCGCTGCTGCCCGGCCGCGCGGCCGCGCTGGAGCCGTTCGTGGCCGACTATCAGGTCTACAACGGCGGCAAGGCGCTGGGCGACGCGACCATGCAGGTGCTGCCCTCCAGCGGCGCCGGACGCTGGCGCATCGACCTGGATATCCGTGCCGAGCGCGGCATGATGGGCCTGGCCGGCGCCGCTGCGCAGCAGAGCACGGTGTTCGATCTGGTCGGCGACGCGTACCGCCCGCTGAGCCAGGCGCTGGTGCGCAAAGTGGTGTTCAGCAAGCGCCAGGTCATCGGCACCTACGACTGGAACGCGCGCAGCGCGCGCTGGACCGGCGACCTCAAGGACACCCGCAAGCAGCCCATCGCATTGCAGGACGGCGACATGAGCGGCCTGCTGATCAACCTGGCGGTGATCCGCGATGCCCAGCCCGGCAAGACCCTGAACTACCGCTTCGTCGACGGCGGCCGCGCGCGCCCGCACCAGTACCTGGTGGCGCAGGAGCTGGAAAGCGTGAAGGTCGGCGACATGTCCTTCAACGCCATGCGTGTAAACCGGGTGCAGAGCGGCAACGAAGAGACCGTGATCTGGGTCGTGGACGGCGTGCCGACCCCCGTGCGCATCCTGCAGCGCGAAAACGGTCAAGATACCTACGACCTGCGCCTGGTCGAATACAAAGGAGTCCCGTAATGGCCACCTCCCCCTCGCTGCGACTCTCGCCCTGGCTGCTGGCCGGCGCCCTGGTCGCCACCAGCCTGCCGGCCGCCGCGGTCAAGCCGTTCAGCGCCGACTACGTGGCCAGCTACATGGGCATGCAGGGCAACGGCCGCATGACCCTGACCGCGGCCGGCCCCGGCCGCTGGAAGTACAGCCTGGACGTGACCAGCCCGCTGGCCAACCTGAGCCAGTCCACCGTGTTCGAGGAGAAGGACGGTCAGTGGCGGCCGCTGTCGGGCAGCGATTCCAGCAAGGTCCTGACCCGCAAGCAGGTCAAGAACGCCACCTACGACTGGGGCCGCGGCGTGGCCACCTGGACCGGCGACGTCAAGCCCGAGCGCGCGGGCCCGATCCCGCTCAAGGCCGGCGACCTCGACGCCCTGCTGATCAACCTGGCCCTGGTGCGCGACGCCGGCGCCGGCAAGACCCTGAGCTACCGCATGGTCGAGGACGGCCGGGTCAAGCAGCTCACCTACACCAACGCCGGCAAGGAAACCATCGACGTGGGCGGCAAGTCGCAGACCGCGACCAAGCTGGTCAGTTCCAACGGCGACAAGCAGACCATCGCCTGGGTCGTCGACGGCATGCCGGTGCCCGCGCGCATCCTGCAGCGCGATAAGGGCCAGGACGCGATCGACCTGCGCGTGCGCGGCACGCGCTGATCGTCTTACCCGCCAGCCGCGCATAGCGGCGGCCTCACCGCCCCGTCGCAGCCTCGCGACGGGGCGATTCGAATCACTGCTCCGGCACCCAGACGAAGCCCTCGCCTTCGGCCTTGACCTGGCCCAGGCCCGGGAACGGGAAGTGCACCGAGTACAGACGCAGCTTGCCGTCGGCGGCGCGCTGCAACAGGGTGCGGCGGCTGGCCTGCGCCAGCGGCGCGTCGCCGTCGTACTGGATGGTCCATTCCGGGCGCTGCACCGAGATCACGTGGTGGTGCGCGGTGTCGCCGATGTAGAGCAGGTGCTGATCGCCCGACGCGATGTCGTAGGCGCTGTGGCCGGCGGTGTGGCCGTTCACCGGCACCGCGGTGACCACGCCCGGCAGGATCGCCGCGCCCGGTTCGAACGCCGCGACTTTGGGCTGGATCGCCGCGACCAGCGCCGCCGCGTCCTTGTCGGCCTGCAGCGCCTTCCACTCCGGCGCCGACAGGTGGATCGTGGCGTTGGGGAACGCGAGCTGGCCCTTCGCCAGCAAGCCGCCGACATGATCGCCGTGCGCATGCGAGATGAAGATATCGGTGACCTGCGCCGGCTCCACGCCGGCCGCGCGCAGCGACGCGGGCAGGCGCCCGGCGCGCGCGAACGAGGCATCGGCCGCGCCGGTGTCGAACAGCAACACCTGCGCACCGCTGCGCACCAGCAAGGGCTGGATGCTCAGGTGCAGCACGCCGCTGGGTTGGCCGGCGGCGGTCAGCAGCGCGGCCACGTCGGTCGTGGGACGGCCGATGGCGAAGGTCTTGCCGTCGTTGGCCACGTCGATGTCGCCGTCCTTCAACGCGAAGGCCTCGAGCGAGCCGATGCGGAAGCGGTGGACGTCGGCGTTGACGGCTTGCTCGGCGGGAGCGGCGGCAGTCGCGGCGGGCGCGGCCGATCCCGGCGTGGCGGTCGCGGCCGGCTGCGGCTGCTTGCAACCGGCGAGCACGGCGGCGGCCAGGACGGTCGCGGTCAGAACGGACAAACGGGTGCGGGTCATGGCGTCGGTCTCGAAAGGGGGCGCGGGGCCGGGAGTCGGACAACGGCGGAGGGGCCGGCGACGGCATGGTAAGGCCGCAGGCACGGGTTGGATGATGCACGCGCGGCAAAACTGCGTTGCGCGCGCGCCGCGGTTCCGCCTGCCTTGCGTCGTGGAATGGCCTCGCTTAGCCCGCCAACAGCGGAATCGCGGCCTTGGCCGACCACACGCCTTGGCGCCGCCCTAGTTGGGCGTAGCGCCCCAGCCCGTAATCGATCCGATAGCCGTCGTGCTGCGGCAGTTCGGTCAGTTCGAACTGTTCCGCCGGCAAGGCCGCCACCGCGCCGCGCGGCTCGTCGTAGCGGCCGATCTGGAAACGAGGCTCCCTCCAGTCCTGGCTCGCACTGCAATAACCGTCGACCAAAGCGACCAAGGCGCCGTGCTTGACGGCGGTCGAGGGATCGACGATGGACATGCCGCAGGACGCGATCACTTGCAGGTCCGCCGCGGGGATGTTCGGGCCCAGCACCCGCCCCAGATAATTCATGTCGTTGCGCAGCGTCTGTTGCGCGTGGTCCAAACCCAGTTCGAAGCCCTGGGTCAGGCCGTCCCAGTTGACCAGGTTGTCCAGGCCCTGCCCCAGGTCCAGCGTGTAGCGATACCCCAGGCTCTGGTCGGCGTCGGCACGGCGCGAGTCGGACGCGCCCGGTTGCGGGCGGTAGCGCTTTTCCAGCAGCACGTAGGGCACCGCCGCATCCCTCTGCGCACGCGCGCCGCGCAGCACCAAGGCGGTGTTGAGCAGGCTCGCCTGCGCAGCGTCGGCCGCCGGCACCGCCGAGCACAGGCTGCCGGCCACCACCAGCCAATCCTGGAACAAAGGGGACCTGCCGATCGCGTCATACAAGGCCTCGGCCAGCCGGTAGCGCGCGTCTTCGGCGTATCCGCCGAAGCCCGAATCGGTGGCCGACGACGCCGCTTGCGCGCCTTTGCGAAACGCGAGTTCCGGCGCCATGAACAACTTCAAGATTTGCGCATCGCTCATGCCCTCGCGGCTGGCTTGGGTCTGCGCGGTCCAATACAGCACGTTGACCAGACGCTGCGCACGCGCCTGCAGGTCTGGGTCCGGCAACGAGACCAAGGGCGCGCCGCCCATGGGAATCGGCTTGCCCGGCGGAGCCGCGTAGTAAGTGGGCAGCATCCAGGCGAACGGCAGCAGCTTCCGATATGCGCCGCGGCCGCCGCCGCGCGCTAGCGATTCCAAGTCCATGTCCTCTCCGCTGATAGTCATGCGCAACGCATCGCGCCGGCCGGGTCGCGGGCGGGCGATGGGCGCCATGCAGTCGTTCCCCAACCACCATCCCTACGCGGACGGACGATAGCACCGAAGCCATGGCCGTACGCCGCCCACAAAAAAGCCCCGCCGTAGCGGGGCCGGAATTCGTCGGGCGCGAGCGATCGCCTCAACCGATACGGCGGATCTTCGCTCCCAGCTTCGACAGCTTGGCTTCGATGTTCTCGTAGCCGCGATCCAGGTGATAAATACGATCGATCAGCGTTTCGCCCTGCGCCACCAACCCGGCCAGGATCAGCGAGGCCGAAGCGCGAAGATCGGTCGCCATCACCGGCGCGCCGCTGAGCTTGCCCACGCCGCGCACCACCGCGGTGTGGCCGTCGACGCGGATGTCGGCGCCCAGGCGCAGCAGTTCGTTGACGTGCATGAAGCGGTTTTCGAAGATGGTTTCGTTGATCACGCCGGCGCCTTCGGCGATGCAGTTGAGCGCCATGAACTGCGCCTGCATGTCGGTGGGGAAGGCCGGGTACGGGGCGGTGGTCAGGTCCACCGAGCGCGGGCGGCGGCCGCCCATGTCCAGGGTGATGCGCTCGCCGTCGACTTCGATCTGGGCGCCGGCGTCGCGCAGCTTGTCCAGCACCGCGTCCAGGGTGTCGGCGCGGCTGCGGGTGGTGGTGACGCGGCCGCCGGTCATGGCGGCGGCGACCAGGAAGGTGCCGGTTTCGATGCGGTCGGGCAGCACGTCGTGGCTGCCGCCGTGCAGGCGTTCGACGCCGTGCACGACGATGCGGCCGCTGCCGGCATGCTCGATGCGCGCGCCCATGGCGTTGAGGCAGTCGGCCAGGTCCACCACTTCGGGTTCCATGGCCGCGTTCTCGAGCACGCTGGTGCCTTCGGCCAGGACCGCGGCCATGAGCACGTTCTCGGTGCCGGTCACGCTGACCACGTCGAAGACGAAGCGCGCGCCCTTCAGGCGGCCGTCGCGATGGGCCTTGATGTAGCCGTTCTCGACCGAGATCTGCGCGCCCAGCGCCTGCAGGCCCTTGATGTGCTGGTCGACCGGACGCGAGCCGATCGCGCAGCCGCCGGGCAGCGAGACTTCGGCCTGGCCGTACTTGGCCAGCAGCGGGCCCAGCACCAGCACCGAAGCGCGCATGGTCTTGACCAGCTCGTAGGGCGCGACGTGGCTGTGCACGGTCGTGGGATCGACGGTGACGGTATCGCCGTCGGTGACCACGCCGGCGCCGAGTTCGCCCAGCAGCTTGGCGGTGGTGACCACGTCGTGCAGGTGCGGCACGTTGCGGATGGTCACCGGCCCGTCGGCCAGCAGGGTCGCGCACAGGATGGGGAGCACGGCGTTCTTGGCGCCGGAAATCTGGACTTCGCCGTTCAGAGCGACGCCGCCCTCGACCACGATCTTCTGCATGGGGAGCCGGTTATGAAATGGGGTGAAAGAGCGAAGGAAACGACCGTGCCGGATCAGGCCCGGGCCGCGGCCTCTTCGGGGGTCAGGGTCTTCAGCGCCAGGGCGTGGATCTCGCCGCCCATGCGTTCGCCCAGGGTGGCGTAGACCAGGCGGTGGCGGGCCAGCGGCAGCTTGCCGCGAAAGGCCTCGGCCACCACGGTGGCTTCGAAGTGCACGCCGTCGTCGCCGCGCACGTCGGCGCGGGCACCGGGCAGGCCCTGTTCGATCAAGGATTGGATGGTCTGGGGATTCACTTCAACGGCGGCCTGGACGAGCGGAAAGGAACGGCAGCGCGGCGGACGCGGCGGACCGCGCATGCCGCGGACGGGCCGCGGGGAGAGGGGCGCCACGGGCGCGGGGCCCCGCCCTGAATGGGCATTCAGCGGTCGAACCGCATAGAATTCGTGGATTAGCCTAGCGGAAAGCCCCGCCGTCCGGAATGGCGGCCGTGGGAACGAGCCGTCCCGCCGCGCGCGTTTGTCGGATAGCGTAGGCCCCAGGGCCGGCCGCGACCGGCCGCCGCCCCACCCCTCCAGCCCCAGCCGATGCCGATGCCCCCTTCCTCCGCGGCCCCCGCCCCGTCCACCGCTGCCGGCCCCGGCCTGGCCGCCAGCGGCCGCCGCGTGTTCGAGATCGAGGGCCAGGCGCTGGCGGCGGTGGCCGCGCGCATCGACGGCGACTTCACCGCCGCCTGCCGGCTGATGCTGGCCTGCACCGGCCGCGTGGTCTGCACCGGCATGGGCAAGTCCGGCCACGTGGCGCGCAAGATCGCCGCGACCCTGGCCTCCACCGGCACCCCGGCCTTCTACGTGCACCCTGGCGAAGCCGCGCACGGCGACCTGGGCATGATCACCGACGCCGATGTGGTGCTGGCGCTGTCGTACTCGGGCGAGAGCGACGAGATCCTGTTGCTGCTGCCGGTGCTGCGCCGCCAGGGCAACCAGCTGATCGCGATGACCGGCCGGCCGCAGTCCTCGCTGGGCCGCGAAGCCGACGTGCACCTGGACGTGAGCGTGCCGGCCGAGGCCTGCCCGCTGGCGCTGGCGCCGACCTCCAGCACCACCGCCTCGCTGGCCATGGGCGACGCGCTGGCGGTGGCGCTGCTGGAAGCGCGCGGCTTCACCGCCGACGACTTCGCCCGCTCGCACCCGGCCGGCGCGCTGGGCCGGCGCCTGCTGCTGCACATCACCGACATCATGCACGCCGGCGACGACGTGCCGCGCGTGCGCGCCGACGCCAGCGTCAGCGAGGCACTGGTGGAAATGAGCCGCAAGCGCCTGGGCATGACCGCGGTAGTCGGCGAGCGCGGCGAGCTGCTGGGCCTGTACACCGACGGCGACCTGCGCCGCACCCTGGACGATCCGGGCGTGGACCTGCGCGGCACCCGCATCGTCGAGGTCATGACCCGCGCGCCCAAGACCATCGGCGCCGACGCGCTGGCGGTGGAAGCCGCGCAGTTGATGGAGACGCACAAGATCAGCGGCCTGCTGGTGTTGGACGCTGAACAGCGCGTGGTCGGCGCCTTGAACATTCACGATTTGTTGCGTGCACGAGTGGTTTAACGGCAGCAGTTAGCGGATAGAAGTTAGGAGTTAGCCCCAGCCGGCGTCCTCGCCCGCGCAGGCCTACGACGCCCCCACCCCGTACGCACCCGCTCTGTCTAACTACTAACTCCTATCCTCTAACGCCTAGCTCCATGCCCTACAGCCACCTCAACGACTACCCCGCCGAAGTCCGCGAACGCGCCGCCCGGATCCGGCTGGCCTGTTTCGACGTGGACGGCACGCTGACCGACGGCCGCCTGATCTTCGACAGCGAAGGCCGCGAGCTCAAGGCCTTCCACGTGCTCGACGGCCAGGGCCTGGTGCTGTTGCGCAAATCGGGCATCGCCCTGGCCTTCGTCACCGCGCGCGCCAGCGCCGTGGCCGAGCGCCGCGCCGCCGAACTGGGCGCGCAGGCCTACACCAGCGTGGCCGACAAGCTGGCCTGCGTGAGCGAGCTCGCCGCCGGCCTGGGCATGGGCCTGGACGAAGTGGCCTTCATGGGCGACGACTTGCCGGACCTGAAAGTGCTGTCGCGCGTGGGCCTGGCGGTGGCGCCGGCCAACGCGCATGCCTGGGTGCGCGAACGCGTGCACTGGCGCACCGCCGCGGCCGGCGGCGCCGGCGCCGCGCGCGAACTGTGCGACCTGATCCTGGGCGCGCAGGGCCATGCCGAGCGGCTGCTGGCGCAGGTGCTCGAATGAACTGGCGCGGCCTGATCATGGCGTTCCTGCTGCTGGGCGCGCTGGCCAGCGGCTGGGCGCTGTGGTCGCAACGCAACAAGGACCGCGGCACGCCCACCGACCGCGGCCGCCCGGACTATGTGCTCAACGATTTCCGCGTGGTGGTGCTGGACAAGCAGGGCAAGGAATCCTTCACCCTGGCCGCGCCCAAGCTGGTGCGCGACCCCAGCGTGAAAACCATGGACGTCGACACGCCGACCTTCTCGATTCCGGCCAAAGACGGCAGCGGCGGCCCCTGGTCGGTGCGTTCCAGCACCGCCTGGGTCAGCCCCAAGGCCGACGAGGTGCGCCTGCTCGGCGCGGTCAAGGCCGACAGCACCAATGCCGAAGGCCGGCCGATCACCATCACCACCGAGCGGTTGAACGTGTTCCCGGATGCGAACAAGGCCACCTCGGACGTGCCGGTTACCCTGGTCCAGCCGGGCACTATAATGAACGGCTCGGGACTGCAAGCCGATCTCGAAACCAAGAACGTCAACATCCCCAACGTCAAGGTCCGCTATGAAGCGAAAGCCCGCTAATTTGCTGGCGCTGTGCCTGGCCGCCGCGCTGCTGGCGCCGGTCGCCGCCGTGCATGCGCGCTCCTCGGACCGCAACCAGCCCATGGACGTCGGCGCCGACCACAGCAACTGCTCGGTCAACACCGACACCGGCCCCTGCCTGCTCACCGGCAACGTCAAGATCGTGCAGGGCACGCTGGTCATCAACGCCGCCAAGGCCGACATCAAGCGCTCCAACGGCGATATCAGTTACGTGACCCTGACCGGTTCGCAGGTGACCTTGAAGCAGGAAATGGACGACGGCTCGCCGTTCGCCGGCCGCGCCAACAAGGTCGACTACGACATGCCCAAGGACATCATCGTCCTGACCGGCAACGCCTACGTCGACAAGGCCGGCGACACCATCAAGAGCGATCGCATCGTCTACAACATGAAGTCCGGCCAGATCGAAAGCGGCGGCACCGGCGGCCGCGTCAACCTGCGCCTGCAGCCCAAGAGCAAGCCCGCCGCGCCGGCCAAGGGAGGCCGTTGATGCTGGTCGCCCGCGGTCTGCGCAAGGCTTACCGCGCCCGCGAAGTGGTGCGCGATTTCGGGCTCACGCTGGACGCCGGCGAAGTGGTCGGCCTGCTCGGCCCCAACGGCGCCGGCAAGACCACCTGCTTCTACATGATCGTGGGCCTGGTGCCCGCCGACGCCGGGCAGATCCTGCTCGACGGCAAGGACATCACCGCCGATCCCATGTATGCCCGCGCCAAGTACGGCGTGGGCTATCTGCCGCAGGAACCCTCGGTGTTCCGCAAGCTCACCGTGGCCGACAACCTGCGCCTGGTGCTGGAACTGCGCGATGACCTGGACCGCAAGGGCCGCGAGCGCGAACTGGCCAGCCTGATGGACGAGTTGCAGGTCGCGCACGTGGCCGACCAGCTCGGCGCCAGCCTGTCCGGCGGCGAACGCCGCCGGGTCGAGATCGCGCGCGCCCTGGCGGCGCGGCCGCGGCTGATGCTGCTGGACGAACCCTTCGCCGGTGTCGACCCCATTTCGGTCGGCGAAATCCAGAGAATCGTGCGCCACCTCAAGAATCGCGGCATCGGCGTGCTGATTACCGACCATAACGTGCGCGAGACCTTGGGCATTTGCGACCGGGCGTATATCCTCAACGACGGCGGCGTGCTCGCGCAGGGGGCTCCGGACGCGCTGCTGGCAAATCCCGACGTCCGTCGCGTATACCTGGGCGAAACCTTCCGCCTGTAACCTGTGTTCGATAGCACGTAGGTTCCAGGCGCGATTCAGCGGTTCGCCTGGCCTGCGCTTGCGGCCGCCCGCCCTGTCAGGTCGCGTTAGACACCGAACATGAAGCCCCGCCTCCAAGCCTCGCTAGGACAACAGCTGGTGATGACGCCGCAACTGCGGCAGGCCATCCGCTTGCTGCAATTGTCCGCGGTGGAAT
Organism: Lysobacter silvisoli; assembly: GCF_003382365.1. Taxonomy (NCBI): domain Bacteria; kingdom Pseudomonadati; phylum Pseudomonadota; class Gammaproteobacteria; order Lysobacterales; family Lysobacteraceae; genus Lysobacter; species Lysobacter silvisoli. Next base: position 2,259,005 of record NZ_QTSU01000001.1, read on the forward strand.
TGGAGGCCGAGCTGGTCACCGCGGTGGAAAGCAATCCGCTGCTGGACTGGACCGAAACCGCGATCAGCGTGGGCAACGGCAGCGGCGAGGAACACGGCAGCGCGCCCGAATCCTCCGGCGAAGACCGCGAGCCGCTGCCGCCGGAGGCCGAATGGGGCGCCAACGACGGCGAGCCCTGGTACCAGCGCATCGGCCCGTCCGATCACGACGACGACACCCCGGTGGCCGAACAGGTCGCCGACGCCGACACCCTGCACGACCATCTGCTGTGGCAGTTGCACCTGAGCCCGCTGACCGCGCGCGACCGCCTGATCGGCGTGGCCCTGATCGAGGCCATCGACGACGACGGCTACCTGCGCGAACCGCTGGACGCGATCGCCGCCTCGCTGGGCCCGGCCATCGACGCCGGCGAGGACGAGCTGACCACGGTGCTGCACCAGATCCAGCGCTACGACCCGGTCGGGGTCGGCGCGCGTTCGCTGGGCGAGTGCCTGCGCCTGCAGCTGAGCCAGCTGCCCGCCGAGACGCCCGGCCGCGAGCTGGCCTCGCGCCTGGCCAACGGCCCGCTGGAGCGCCTGCCCAAGATCGGCGCGGCCGGCCTGGCCGCGGAACTCAAGCTGGACGTGGCCGAGGTCGAAACCGCGGTGCAGCTGCTGCGCTCGCTGGACCCGCGCCCCGGCGCGCAGATCGGCGCGATCGCCACCGATACCTATGTGACGCCCGACGTGGTGATCTGGCGCCAGCACGGCCTGTGGCGGGTGGCGCTGGCCGACGGCATGCGCCCGCGCATCGCCATCCACCGCGGCTACGAAGGCATGATCCGCCACGCCAGCGCCTCCGACGCCAGCTATCTGCGCGGGCATCTGCAAGAGGCGCGCTGGCTGCTCAAGAGCCTGGAAGCGCGCGGCGACACCTTGCTCAAGGTGGCGCGCTGCCTGCTCAAGCAGCAGGCCGCGTTCCTGGAGTTCGGCGACAGCGCGCTGCGCCCGCTGACCCTGCGCGAGGTCGCCAACGAAATCGGCCTGCACGAATCCACGGTCTCGCGCGCGATCTCGCGCAAGTACGCGCGCACCCCGCGCGGCACCGTGCCGCTGCGCGCGTTCTTCGCCTCGGGCATCGACACCGGCGCCGGCGGCGAGGCCTCCAGCACCGCGATCCAGGCCATGATCCGGCGCCTGATCGAGGCCGAGAACCCGCGCAAGCCGCTGTCGGACGCGCGCCTGGCCGAAACCCTGAAGGCCACCGGCGTGCCGGTGGCGCGCCGCACCGTGGCCAAGTACCGCGAGGCGATGAGCATTCCGTCGTCGCAGGATCGGGTGCGAATCGGCTAAGGCCTTGGGCGCGCAGCCCCTGAGCCAACCCGTCAGTCCGGCGAAAGCCGGAACCCATGTTGACGTCGCTTGTCGACGGCGGCGGCCGAGAGAGCAGGAGCAAACTGGGTTCCGGCTTTCGCCGGAATAACGAAGCGCGAACTGCTCGGGGACCGGATCGGCCCCGTGGAGCATTCCAGCCCAGCGTGGAACCTCCCCCGCTTAACTCCCTTTTCACTATTGCGCCTCCGACTTTGGTCGTAGGCCCGTCGAAATCCCAGCGGATCAACGCGTTCCATCGGTACACACGAAATTACTACCGTTTCCCCCTTGCGCCCCTCGCTCATCGTGCGATGCTGGGCTCGTGGCTCCGGCTACGGAGCCGCATTCCCATGCGATGCAAGAAGAAGGAGGCCTCCGATGCGTATCGAAACCCACGGCCAGCAGATCGAAGTCACCAGTGCGCTGCGCGACTACGTCGAATCCAAGCTGGCACGGCTGCAACGGCACTATGAGCAGCCTTTCGACATCCGCACCCAACTCAGCCTCGACAAGCCCGACCACCGCGCCGAAGCCACCGTGAACCTGGCCGGCCGTACCCTCCACTGCGACGCCGCCGCCGTCGACATGTATGCGGCCATCGACCTCCTCGCCGACAAGCTGGATCGCCTGCTGATGAAGCACAAGAGCAAGCTGGTCGATCACCACCGCGGAGAAAGCCTCGCCCGCAACGGCGAATTCGGCTGAACGCCTAAGCCGGCCGTTTCGGGGATAATGCGCGCCTTCCCGACGCTGTGCCGCAACGATGCCGCTTCATGAACTGCTGAGCGCGCGACGGGTCGCGATCCTGGAGCAATCCAGCGATCGCGACGCCGTCTTGGACGCCGCCGCGCGCCTGCTGGCCGAGGGCTCGCCGGACGGGGCACAGGCCATCGGCGACAGCCTGCGCGAGCGCGAACGCCTGGCCAGCACCGCCATCGGCCATGGCGTGGCCATCCCGCACGGCCGCAGCGCCCTGTTCGGCGACAGCCGCGGTGCCTTTCTGCGATTGGAACAACCGGTAGACTTCGGCGCAGCCGATGGCGAAAAAGTCGATCTGGTGCTGGCCATGACCGTGCCCGAACACTACGTGCAGCAACACCTGCAGCTGCTGGCCGAACTGGCCGAGCGCTTCGCCGAGGCCGATTTCCGCGCCGCCTTGCGCGCGGCCGGCGACGTGGACGAATTGGGCTGGCGACTGCTGGGCGGCGGCGCGCTGCGCAGCGGGGCACAAGCCGGCGGGTCGCAGGCATGACCACCAGCATCAGCGCCGGCGAACTGTTCGAGCAGCAGCGCGAGCGCCTGGACCTGCGCTGGCTGGCCGGCCAGCGCGGCGACGACCGCGTGGTCGAGGCCGTGGAAACCGTGGCCCGTCGCCCATCCCTGGCCGGTTACCTCAACGCCATCTACCCCAACAAGGTGCAGATCCTGGGCAGCGAGGAGCTGTCGTGGCTGGATTCGCTGGACTCGCGCCTGCGCTGGGAAACCATCGAGAAGATCATCCAGTTCCGCCCGCTGGCCCTGGTCATCAGCAAGAACCAGCCCTGCCCGGAAGACCTGCGCCAGGCCGCCGAGGAAAGCGGCACCGCGCTGTGGGTGTCGCCGCGGCGCGGCCACGAACTGCTCAACCACCTGCAGTACCACCTGGCCCGCACCCTGGCCCCACGCATCACCATGCACGGCGTGTTCATGGAGATCTATTCCATCGGCGTGCTGATCACCGGCGAGTCCGGTTCGGGCAAGAGCGAGTTGGCCCTGGAGCTGGTCACCCGCGGCCACCGCCTGGTCGCCGACGACGCGCCCGAATTCACCCAGATCGCGCCGGACGTGCTCGACGGCACCTGTCCGGAAATGCTGCAGGACCTGTTGGAAGTGCGCGGCCTGGGCGTGCTCAACATCCGCCAGATGTTCGGCGACACCGCGGTCAAGAACAACAAGTACCTGCGCCTGATCGTGCACCTGACCCGGCCGATGACCGAGCCCAAGCCGGCCGGCATCGAACGCCTCACCGGCGACACCGGCCTGCGCCGGGTGCTGGACCTGGACGTGCCCATGATCACCCTGCCGGTGATGCCCGGCCGCAACCTGGCCGTGCTCACCGAGGCCGCCACGCGCCTGCACAGCCTGCGCATGAAGGGCCTGGACCCGGCCGCGGCCTTCATCGCGCGCCACAGCAACTTCCTGGAGCGCGGCGAATCGTGAACCAAAGCGTCGAACCGGTCCTGATCATCGTCAGCGGCATGTCCGGCTCGGGCAAGTCGGTGGCGCTGCACACCTTCGAAGACCTGGGCTACTACTGCGTCGACAACCTGCCCGCCGAACTGCTGCCGGAGTTCGTGCGCACCGTGGTCAAGGCCGACGACGGCATTCCGGCCAAGCTCGCGGTCAGCATCGACGTGCGCAACCGCCACAGCGACCTGGCCAATATTCCCGGCTGGCTGTCGACGGTGGGCAAGCTGGGTGTGGACCCCAGGCTGGTGTTCTTCGAAGCGCGCGACGAAGTGCTGCTCAAGCGCTACGCCGACACCCGCCGCCGCCATCCGCTGAGCCAGCTGGGCCTGGCCCTGGCCGACGCGATCGCGCTGGAACACCAGGTGCTGCGGCCGCTGCGCCAGATCGCCGATGCGGTGGTCGACACCAGCGATCTCAACGTGCACCAGCTGCGCCGGCACGTGATCACCGAATTCGGCATGGGCGGCGAGACCGGCATGTCGCTGCTGTTCGAATCCTTCGCCTACCGCCGCGGCGTGCCGGCCGACGCCGACTTCGTGTTCGACGCGCGCGCCCTGCCCAATCCGCATTGGGACCCGTCGCTGCGGCCGCTGTCCGGGCGCGACGCCGGCGTGCGCGAGTATCTGCAAGCGCAGCCTTACGTGCAGCAGTTCGTCGAACAGATCGGCCAATTCCTGGACATCTGGCTGCCGCGCCTGCAGGCCGACAGCACCCGCAGCTACGCCACCGTGGCCTTCGGCTGCACCGGCGGCCGCCATCGCTCGGTCTATTTGGCCGAACGCCTGGCCGAGCACGCGCGCGAGCGCGGCTGGAACGAAGTGGCCGTGCACCATCGCGAGTTGGATTGAACGCGCCGAGCGCGGAGCCCGCGTAACCGGCGTGTCGCCGCGCCGTTAATTGCATCGCCTGAATCGGGCACCATGCATCGCGTGGCGCGTTCGCGCGCTTACGGAATTTTTCTGCCGCCGTGCCGTGGTTCTACGTTCGCGCCCTTACCGTGAACGGGCGTCGTTCGCGACGCATCCCCTACCACGGAGCCCTCCACGATGAATGCCCCCGCTCGCAAGCTGTTGTCGTGCTCGATCGCGCTGTCGGCCGTTTTGGCCATGCCCATGGCTTTCGCTCAGGACCAGACCGCTCCCACGCCGCAGGAACCGCCGCCGAGCACCAGCGGCGACGCATCGCAGATGCAGTCGCCGATGGGCGAGACCACCACGCCGGTGTTCGCCGAGTTCGACGTCGACAGCGACGGCAAGATCAGCAAGACCGAGGCCGCGATCGACGCCAAGCTCACCAGCGATTTCGCCACGCGCGACAAGAACCGCGACGGCTCGCTGAGCGAGGCCGAGTACAACGCCGGCCACGCCAAGCACGAAGACCGCAAGCGCAAGTAAGCGCGCCCGTTCCCAAGCCCCATGCCGCCGGGCCGCCACACGCGCGCCGGTGCGGCCGCCTCCACAGGAGCACGCCATGAACCCCACCGCCCACCGCAAGCTCGCCCTGGCCTTGAGCGCGTTGCTGGCCGGCGTCGCGTTGAGCGCCTGCAACAAGCCCGAGCCGCCGGCCGAACCCACGCCTCCGCCGGAGGCGACCGCCCCGGCCGAGCCCACGCCGCCGCCGCCGGATTCGATCGCGCCGCCCACCGACACCACCACGCCGCCGCCCGCCGGCGACACCGGCGCTCCGCCGCCGGCCGAGGGCACGTCCGGGCAGACCCCGTCCGACCAGCCCAAGCAGGACCCGCCGCCGCCCAGCGGCTAAGCGGTTCCGCCGCGCCGGAGCGCATCCGGCGACCCGCGAGGGCGGCCTTCGGGCCGCCTTCGCCGTGTCCGCCACCGACGCCATTCGCAAATCCGCACGACCGCCGCTTCCGGCGCTTCCGGGCTGTCACCGGGGTCTGTTAAGTTGGCCGGCATGAGCGTCGGCATCCTCCTGATCACGCACGAAGGCATCGGCAACGCGCTGGTCGCGGTGGCCGGCCGGCTGATGCGCCCGTTGCCGCTGAAGGTGGAAGCGCTGGAAGTGCCGTTCGACGCCGACCACGACCTGCTGCTGCCGCTGGCCAGCGCCGCGCTGCGCCGCGTCGACGGCGGCCAGGGCGTGCTGGTGCTCACCGACCTGTACGGCGCCTCGCCCAGCAACCTGGCCGCGCGCGTCGCCCGTTTGGGCACGCCGGTGCGGCGGGTGTCGGCGCTGAATCTGCCGATGCTGTTGCGGGTATTGAACTATTCCGACCTTGAACTGGACGAACTGCCCGCGGTCGCCGCGGCCGGCGCCCGCAACGGCGTGATCATCGACGAGGCTTGATGGCGCGCGCGACAACGCAACACCGAGACGGCTTTTGAGGAATACCGCAATGATCGAACGCGAACTGACCGTCTCCAACCGACTGGGCCTGCACGCCCGCGCCACCGCCAAGCTGGTGCAGGTGCTGTCGGCCTTCCGCAGCACCGTCACCCTCACGGCCAAGGGCCGCGAGGTCAACGCCAAGAGCATCATGGGGGTGATGCTGCTGGCCGCCGGCCAGGGCACCACGGTCAAGCTGCGGGTGGAAGGCGAGGACGAAGCCCAAGCCGCCGACGCCGCGATCGCGCTGTTCGATCGCCGTTTCGACGAAGACAGCTGAGCGAGGGCGACGGATGAGGCAGACGTTCTTCGGACACGGCGCATCGCGGGGCAGCGCGCTGGGCCGCGCACGGGTGCGCCTGCCGCATGCGCTGGAAGTCGCCGAGGAACACATCGCCCCGGAGCAGGTCGAATCCGAACTGCAACGCCTGCACGCGGCCATCGACACCGTGCGCGCCGAGATGCACGCCCTGCGCGAGCGCCTGCACGGCGCGCTCGCGCACGAGGTCGGCGAGTTCCTGGACCTGCACGCGCTGCTGCTGGACGACCCGGAACTGCTGCAGGGCCTGGACAAGCTGATCCGCAGCGGCCGCTACGCCGCCGACTACGCCCTGCGCCTGCAACGCGACCGCATCGCCGCGGTGTTCGAGGCCATGGACGACGCCTATTTCCGCAGCCGCGTCGACGACATCGACCAGGTCATCGGCCGCATCCACGCCGCCCTGCACCGCCACGACGGCGACATGCAGGGCGTGGCCGGCGAGATCCTGGTCGCCGACAACGTCGCCCCGGCCGAGCTGGCCCAGTTGCAGGCGCAGGGGGTGATGGCGATCGTGACCGCCGCCGGCAGCGCGCTTTCGCACAGCGCGATCCTGGCGCGCAGCCTGCACTTGCCGCTGGTGGTGGGCGCGGCGCAGGCGCTGCAGAAGATCAACGACGGCGACGTGCTGACCGTGGACGGCGCCAGCGGCACCATCGTGGTCGAGCCCAATGCCGACGACCTGCGCGCGCACCGCGGCCGCATGCGCGAGCACGCGCGCGAGCGCAAGCAGCTGCACCGGCTGCGGCGCGAACCCACGCGCACGCTCGATGGCATCGACATCAAGCTCTACGCCAACGCCGAATCGCGCGACGACGTGGCCGAGGCACACGCGCTGGGCACGGCCGGCGTGGGCCTGTACCGCACCGAGTTCCTGTTCCTGCAGCGCAGCGAACTGCCGACCGAAGAGGAGCAGTTCCGCGCCTACCGCGACGTGGTGCTGGGCATGACCGGCCGCTCGGTCACCATCCGCACCCTGGACCTGGGCGCGGACAAGGCCGACCGCACCGGCCTGGCCCTGCGCGACGAACCCAACCCGGCCCTGGGCCTGCGCGGCGTGCGCCTGTCGCTGGCCCGCGACGGCCTGCTGGAAACCCAGCTGCGCGCGCTGCTGCGCGCCTCCGGCTACGGCCCGCTGCGGATCCTGGTGCCCATGGTCAGCTCGCGCGAGGAGATCAAGCGCGTGCGCGCCCTGCTCGACCGCGTCGCCGCCGACCTGCGCCGCGAAGGCCACGAGATCGCCGATCAGGTGCCCCTGGGCGCGATGATCGAAGTGCCGGCCGCGGCCATCGCCCTGCCCAGCTTCATCGGCGCGATCGACTTCCTGTCCATCGGCACCAACGACCTGGTCCAGTACCTGCTCGCCGCCGACCGCAACAACGAGGCGCTGGGCGAGCTGTACACGCCGCTGCACCCGGCGGTGCTGCGCCTGATCCGCGACGTGATCCGGCTGGCGCGCGCGCGCGGCAAGTCGGTGGCGGTGTGCGGCGAGATGGCCGGCGACCCTTCGTTCGCACCGCTGCTGCTGGCGCTGGGACTGGAGGAATTCAGCCTGCACCCGGCCACCCTGCTGGAACTACGCCGTGCGATCCGCGGCCTGGACCTGTCGACGTTGCGCGCACGCGCGCCGGCGCTGCTGCGCGCCGGCGACCGCCAGGGCATCGAGGACTGGCTGCGCAAGGCCGGTGCCGCGAGCTGAGTCCCCGCCGAGTTGCCGGCCACGCGATTGGTATCGCGACCGGCTTGCGCACCGCAAGCAAGGCCGATGCGGCGGATTCATGGCGAACCGGGCCGTTCATGCAGATGCGATCGCGCTGGGCTTTGCCGGCCGCGCGAGCGATAATGCCCGCATGAACGCCTAACCCAGTCGCCGCCCTCGTGGCCGCGACGCGCCAACGGAAGTACCGCATGGCCGAAGCCGTCCGCCACGACAAGACCGCACGCCAGCTGCGACTGCTATCCGATGCGCTGGACAGCGGCCGCCTGGGTCCGGTCCGGCGCCTGGTCAACACCCTGTCCCCGGCCGAAATCGGCAACCTGCTCGAGTCGCTGCCCCCGGGCAAGCGCGTGGTGGTGTGGGGCCTGGTCGACCCTGAAGACGACGGCGAGGTGCTGGTCCACGTCGGCGACGAGGTGCGCGAGAGCCTGCTCGCGGACATGGACACCGACGAGATCGTCGCCGCGGTCGAAGACCTGGACATCGACGACCTGGCCGATCTGGTCGAGGATCTGCCCGACACGGTCATCGACGAAGTGCTCAAGTCGATGGACCGCGAGAACCGCGAGCGGCTGGAGCAGGTGCTGTCCTACCCCGAGGACACCGCCGGCCGCTTGATGAACCCCGACGTGGTGACGGTGCGCGCCGACACCACCATCGACGTGGTGCTGCGCTACCTGCGCCTGCGCGGCGAGCTGCCCGAGCACACCGACCACCTGTACGTGGTCAGCCGCCGCCACCAGTACCTGGGCCGGATCGCCCTGGCCGCGCTGCTCACCCACGAGCCCGGCACCGCGATCAACAAGCTCATGGACGACGAGCAGCCGGCGATCGACATGACCGAGACCGCGGCCGAGGTCGCGCGCCAGTTCTCCGACCACGACTGGATCAGCGCGCCGGTGGTGGACGACAACAACATCCTGCTCGGCCGCATCACCATCGACGACGTGGTCGACATCATCCGCGACCAGGCCGAGCACCAGGCCCTGAGCGCGGCCGGCCTGGACGAGGACGAGGATCTGTTCAGCCCGGTTCGGCGCGCGTTCCGCCGCCGCCTGATCTGGCTCAGCGTGAACCTGTGCACGGCGTTCCTGGCCGCCAGCGTGGTCGGCCAGTTCGAGGATTCCATCGCCAAGCTGGTGGCGCTGGCGGCGCTGATGCCGATCGTGGCCGGCATGGGCGGCAACGCCGGCACCCAGGTGCTGGCGCTGATGATCCGCGGCCTGGCCCTGGGCCAGATCGGCGCCTCCAACGTGGGCGTGCTGCTGCGCAAGGAGCTGTCGGTGGCGCTGATCAACGGCCTGGTGCTGGGCATCGGCCTGGGCCTGATCGTGCTGCTGTGGTTCCGTCAGCCGGGCCTGTCGCTGGTGATCGGCACCGCGCTGACCATCAACCTGCTCACCGCCGCGGCCGGCGGCGTGCTGGTGCCCATCACGCTCAAGCGCCTGGGCTTCGACCCGGCCCTGGCCGGCGGCGTGATCCTGACCACGCTCACCGACGTGATGGGCTTCCTGAGCTTCCTCGGCCTGGCCACGCTGATCCTGTTGCGTTGACCTGCTGGGTCGAGCGACAGCGGTCGTGCGCGCTGCGTGAACGCCGCACGGTTCCGCGACCGCCGACTTTTCCGGATGTGGCGACGACGCCATTTTGCCCAGTTACGCATGGACAGCGCCGAAATCGCGCGGAATGATGCGGAAACGACGATGCCTAGGATGGCGCCATGCTCCGCCCCCTTACCGCCCGCCTGTTGGCGATCTTCCTGCTGCTCGCGCTGATGGCGGTGGCCTGCACGCACACGCCCGCATCGCGCCAGCACGGCGCCTTCGTCGCCCGCAGCCTCAGCGTGGACGGGCGCGAGTATCGCTACCAGGTGTTCGTGCCCTCGCGCGCGGCCGGCGGCGCGCATCCGCCGGTGGTGCTGTTCCTGCACGGCTCGGGCGAACGCGGCGACGACAACCAGCGCCAGGTCGCGGTCGGGCTGGGGCCGTGGATCGGCCGTCACGTCGACGAATTCCCGGCCATCGCGGTATTTCCGCAGTCGCCGGCCGACCGATCCTGGACCGACAGCACCGCGCGCATGGCCCTGGCCGCGCTGGACGCGGCCATCGGCGAGTTCGGCGGCGACCCCGAGCGGGTGGCGCTGACCGGCCTGTCGCGCGGCGGCTACGGCGTGTACGAGCTGGCGATGATGCAGCCCGACCGCTTCGCCGCGCTGGTGCCGATCTGCGGCGGCATCACCGCCCCCGAGCAGATCGCCGACCTGTACGTGCACGAGGTCGCCACCGCCGAAGTCCCGTTCGCGATCGCCGCGCAGCGGCTGCAGCGCATTCCGGTGTGGATCTTCCACGGCGCGCTGGACGAGGCGGTGCCGGTGCAGCAGTCGCGGCTGATGGCGCAGGCCCTGCGGCAGGCGGGCGGCGACGTGCGTTACACCGAGTTCGCCGAGGCCGGGCATAACGCCTGGGACCCGGCGTATGCGACGGCGGAGCTGTGGCCTTGGTTGTGGCGACAGCGGCGGCGCTGAGTTGGTGCGGGAAAGCAAATCGCCCTAGGCCCCCTTTTTCAAAGGGGGAACAGAGTCATCGTCTTTGCTTTTCGCCTCCCCCTTTGGAAAAGGGGGATTGAGGGGGATTTGCTCTACCCCATGAAGAAGCGATCAAGCCTTCTTCACGAACTCCGTCCGCAATACCAGGCCCTTGACCTTGTCGACGTTGCACTCGATCAGCGCCTCGTCGTCGGTCAGGCGGATGTGCTTGCACAAGGTGCCGCGCTTGAGCGTCACCGAGGTGCCCTTCACCTTCAGGTCTTTAATGACCAGCACCGAATCGCCGTCGGCGAGCGCGGTGCCGTTGCTGTCTTTCACGATCATCTTGCGTAGTTCCTAAACGCCGCGCGCATCGGCGCGGCCGGGGATTCAGCCCTTGAGCAGGGCTTCGAGTACCGCCATGCGCGCGGCCACGCCATTGGCGACTTGGGTCAGGATCAGCGACTGCGGACCGTCGGCGACCTCGTCGGTGATCTCCACGCCGCGGTTGATCGGGCCCGGGTGCATGACCGCCGCATCGGCGGCGGCGCGGCGCAGGCGCGCGGCGGTCAGGCCGTAATCGCGGTGGTAGTCGTCCAGCGAGGCGACCAGCCCCTCCTCCATGCGCTCGCGCTGCAGGCGCAGCATCATCACCGCGTCCACGCCGTCCAGCGCCGCGTCCAGGTCCTGCGACACCGTGCAGCCGTGCAGGGTGCCGTCGTCGGGCAGCAGCGCGGCCGGGCCGCAGACGCGGATCTCGCCGGTGCCCAGGGTGCGCAGCGCCTGCAGGTCGGAGCGGGCCACGCGCGAATGGCGCACGTCGCCGACGATCAGCACGCGCAGGCCGGAGAAGTCGATGCCCTTGGCCTGGCGCAGGGTCAGCATGTCCAGCAGGCCCTGGGTGGGGTGCGCGCTGCGGCCGTCGCCGGCGTTGATCAGCACCGTGCCCGGCCGCGCGTGTTCGGCCAACGCGGCGACCGCGCCGTCCTCGCGGTGACGCACCACGAAACCGCGCACGCCCATCGCCTCCAGGTTCTTGAAGGTGTCCAGCGCGGTCTCGCCCTTGCTGGTCGAGGACGTGGAGGCGTCGAAATTCAGCGCCTGCGCGCCCAGGCGCTGGGTCGCGAGCTGGAAGCTCATGCGCGTGCGCGTGGACGGCTCGAAGAACAGGGTGCACACCGCCAGCCCGTCCAGCGCGCGGCGGTCGTAGTGGCCCTCGGCGAACGCCTGGGCGCGGATCAGCAGCGCTTCCAGCGCCTCGCGCGGCAGGCCGTCCAGGGTCAGCAGGTGGCGCGGCGCGGCGGCCGCGGCGGAATGCGGAGAAGTCATGCGGTGGGAATCGGATTGGGGGTCAGGCGGAAGACAAGCGGGAAAGATCGGTCGCGTCGTCGGGCGCGGCCAGGTAGCGTTCGACGATCACCGCAGCGGCCACCGCGTCCAAAGCCTCGGCGTCGCGGCGGCGCTTGCGGCCCTCGGCGCGGTCGGCGGCGAAACGCTGCGCGGCCTCGATCGAGCTGGCGCGCTCGTCCACCAGCACCACCGGCAGCTTGTAGCGCGCCTGCAGTTCGCGCGCGAACGCATGCGCGCGCACCCGCGCGGGCTGATCGCCGCCTTCCAGGGTCATGGGGTCGCCGACGATCAGGCCGTCCGGGCGCCATTCGTTGCGCAAGCGGTCGATCGCGTTCCAGTCCGGGCCGTGGCCGTGCACGTCCACCACCGCCAGCGCGCGCGCGCCGTGGCCGAAGGCGCTGCCTACGGCCACGCCGATGCGGCGCGCGCCCACGTCGAAGCCCAGCACGGTACCGTCGCGACGGATGCCTGCCTGCGGGGCGGCGTCGGCGCTCATGCGTGCCCGGCGTAGTCGGCCAGGTGGGCGAAGTCGACGCCGATGCGGCCCGCGGCGGCGTGCCAGCGCGCGTCCAGCGGCAGGTCGAACAGCAGCTCGGCGTCGGAGGGCGCGGTGAGCCAGTCGTTTTCGGTGAGTTCGTGCTCCAGCTGACCCGAACCCCAGCCGGCGCAGCCCAGGGCGACGATGGCGTTGTCGGGGCCTTCGCCGCGCGCCATCGCTTCCAGGATGTCGCGCGAGGTGGTCAGGAACAGCGCGTCGGCGATGGCCAGGGTCGAGTCCCACTGCATGCCGCCGTCGTGCAGCACGAAGCCGCGCTCGGGGTGCACCGGGCCGCCGGCCAGGACGATCTGCGAACGCAGGTCGTCGCCACCGCCGTCCACCCCCATCTGCCCGAACACTTCGCCCAGGGTGTACTCGGAGGCGCGGTTGACCACGATGCCCATCGCGCCGTCGCCGTCGTGCTGGCAGATCAGCGCGACGCTGCGCGAGAAGTTGGTGTCCGACAGCGCGGGCAGCGCGATCAGGAGCTGGCTGGCCAGGGGTGTGGGTGTGGCGGACATGGGCCCATTCTAGCGTGCGCGCCGCGCTCGCGGGTCCGGCCGGGGCGTCGTAGCATGGGGGTTGGCCTCCTCCGCAGCCGACCATGCCCGCTCCCGTTTTCCGACCGGCGCCCCGCCCGCAGGCGGCCTGAACCATGTCCGGTTACTGCGATATCGCCCCCGGCCATCCCCTGCACGGCCCCTACCACGACCGCGAGTACGGTTTTCCGCAGCGCGGCGAGGCCGAACTGTTCGAGCGCCTGATCCTGGAAATCAACCAGGCCGGCCTGAGCTGGGAGACCATCCTGCGCAAGCGCGAGGGCTTCCGCCGCGCCTACGACGGCTTCGACGTGGACACCGTGGCCGCTTACGGCGAGGCCGAACGCGAACGCCTGCTCGCCGATGCCGGCATCATCCGCAACCGGCTCAAGGTGGACGCGGCGATCCACAACGCCCAGGTGGTGCAGCGCCTGCGCGCCAGCCACGGCGGTTTCGCCCAATGGCTGGACGCGCATGTGCTGCTGGACGGCCGCGCGCGCGACAAGGCGGCCTGGATCAAGCTGTTCAAGCAGACCTTCCGCTTCACCGGCGGCGAGATCACCAACGAATTCCTGATGAGCCTGGGCTATCTGCCCGGCAGCCACCACGAAAGCTGCCCGGTGTACGCCAAGCTGGCCAAGCGGCGGCCGGCGCCGCCGTGGATGCGCGCCGCCGCCAAGTAAGGTGCCGCGCGCTTGAGGCAAATGCGGTGGCGTCGAATATGGCCGTCGCTCGCGCGGAGGCGGGAACCCAGGGCTTTGTCCAGGCATGACTCTGAAGTCTCTGGATCCCCGCTTTCGCGGGGATGACAGCCGGATAGCACTTCGCATCCGCCCCACCGTCGTTCCCGCGAAGGCGGGAACCCAGGGCTTATCGAGGCATGACTCTAAAGTTACTGCTCTGGGCCATCGGGCATAGCCCGATGGCGCTCAGCGCCGCGCGAGCCAATGGCTCGCAAGCAGCGGCGCTTCGCCCCCGCTTTCGCGGGGATGACGCGCAAAAAGCCTGCCATCGCACCATAACGTTATGGCGTGCCCCGTTGCGCGCTGGTCGCGTTCGGCAGCCATAGCTCGATCACGCGTTCGTTAGGCTTGAAGGCGCCGGGCAGTTTGCGCAGTTCGATCTCGGGCGTGGACGCGTACCAACCGGCCAGCTGCGGCGCCAACCAGTCCTTCAGCGCGCTCGCGCACAGGCCCTGGTCGTCCATGCGGTGCACGATCAGGGTGGGTGCGGCATAGCTTTGCGGCGCGTCGGCGTTGCGCGCGCGCGCCGAACGCACCACATTCTCGACGCCGGGCATGCTCGCGCCGGGCTGCAGCTGCGACCACGGCAGCGCTTGCACGCGGCGGCGGGTGTCGTCGTTGTAGACCTGCACGTAGACGGTCACAGGCTGGGCGGCGCAGTCCTCGCGCACGGCTTGCGCCGGCGTACGCAGCGCGAGCTTCTTCGCTTGCGGCGCGGTCACCTGCGGCAGACTCGGCGACGGCAGGCTTGCAGCCGGCAGCGACGAGGTCGACGTACGCAACAGGGTGCCGCTTCGCGCCGGTTCGGGCGATTCGAGCACCGCCGATACCAGCGGCGCCGCGTCGCTGCTGCGCTGCCAGTAAGGATTGGCCGCGGCCGGATCGCAGACCGCGCTGCACAAGTTGCGGTGCGCGCTCTGCACCGGCGGACAGGCCTGGGTCAGGCTCGCCGCGGGCGGCAGGCCGCAGCTGGCCTGCACGTGGCTCACCAGGCGGCCGGCGTCGCTGAGCGTGTCGCGCTCGTGGCGGACCTGGGCGTAGACCCGGCTCAGCAACGCCTGCAAGTCTTCGTCCAGGTCCCAGGTCGCTTGCGCGGCGGGTGCGGCTTGCCCGGCGCGCGCCCAGGCCGGCAACTGCTTGCGCAGCTCGCCCAGGCTGCGCCGGGTTTCGTTGCGCTGCTGCTGGCGCTGCTCGGAGAGTTTGTCGAACACCTGCCAAGCCGGCACCGCCAAGGTCGCGATCAGGCCCGCGCCCAGGCCGGCGCTGATCGCCGCGGCCTTGGTGTCGGGGCGCCAGAACGGCCGCGCCGCCACCTCATCGCCCTTGGCCTGGATGGGCCGCAGCCGGCGCAGCGAAGGCAGCGTGTCCTGCGCCTCCACCGGCGCGGCCCAGCCCGGCAACTGCTCCAGCCAGCCCGGCAGCAGCGCGCGGCCGAAGTCCTCGCCCAGGCGGTGGTAGCTCTCCCACTGCGCCTCGTCGAAGAACTGGTCGGAGGTCGGCTGCTGCGGGAACTTGGGATTGCGCCGCGCGTAGGCCAGCACGTCGCTGTCCAGGGCGAAGTGCAGGTTCGGCTTCACCACCAGCAAGGTGCCCTGCTTGCTGCGGCCGTGTTCGTCGGGCCGGTAGCGGATGCGCGCCAGCATGACCCCGCGCGCGGTGTAGTTGTCGTGCAGCTTCTCCGGCGCCAGCACGCAGATCTGCTCTTCCTGCAGCAGCGGCAGGTGGCAGACGCTGTCTTCGGTGTAGAACTCGATCTCGGCGCCGTAGTCGATGCGCGCCTTGCGGATCAGGTTCTCCAGATCGGCGAACTGGTAGTCGGGATCGGCACCGCAGTCGGCCAGGACGATGAAATCCAGTTGCCGCCGCAGCAACGGATGCACACCGGTGTTGTCGAAGTGCCCGCCGTCGGACAAGTACCAGGCGCGCGCGGAGGGCCCGTCGAACGAGGCGGTGGCCTCGCCGATCAGGCGGCCGAATTTGGAGTTGCGGTAGACGCGCGCGAGCGCGGCGAACCCGCGCCCCAGCAGCGTCGGCCGCGCGGGCCCGATGCCCAACGCCGGCTGGTCCATCTGCGCATCGGCGCGGCCGGCGTCGAACCAGTAGCCCAGGCGCGCGCCGACCAGGAACAGCAGCATGGCCCAGCCCGGCGTGGTGTTGGACCCGGCGCCCGGCGAAGCGGCCGCGCCCGACACCGCGATCCAGCGGCCGAGCTTGTCCAGGCGCTGCGCCGGCAACTGCGGCTGCTGGGCGTCGCGGCCGATCTCCAGGCCGAAGGCAGTGGCCACCAGCGGCAGGCCCTTGCGGTCGGCGTTGTAGAGCTTGCTGCTGGCGCCGCGGGTCTGGTTGAGGCAGGTGTTGATCAGATGCAGCGGGCCGCCCTGCAAGTCGGGGCGGTAAGCGGCCAGGTCGACGTCGTCGCCGTCGACGGTGTCGACCACGTTCGACACCTGCTCGGGGCTGGCGCGGCGCAGGCCGAGCATGCCTTCGCCGGCGAAGCGGCGGCGATTGCCCACACCCAGGTAGGCGCGGGTCAGGCGCGAGCGATAGAACCCGTGCAGCGAGGTGCTGTTGACGGTTTCGGTGTGCAGGCCGGTGCCCAGGAACCAGACCAGCAGGCCGATGGTCAGCCACAGCAGCCGCAGCAGCGTCGGCTGCGCCACGGTCCATTGCAGCCAGGCCCACAGCGGCAGGTCGGCCAGCCCGTTCCATATGGGCAGCGAGGCGCGCCCGATCCAATGGCTGAGCAGCTGGTTGGGGTCGGCGACATGGCGGCCGAACACCCACCACTGCACTACGGTCACCCACAGCACCAGCAGCACGGCGGCTGCGCCCAGGCCGAGCACGTTGATCAGCAGCGGCATCAGGCCGGGCCGCGGACCTTCTTCGTTCGAGAGCAGGCGTTGGATCGGCTCGCCGAAGGCGCGCACCACCACCACCAACAGGCCGCCCAAGCCAAGGCTGCCGTAGACCCAGGGCGCGCCGGACTCCAGCGTCTGCAGCAGCCACCAGCTGGCCAAGTCGATCGCGCCCAGAGCGGCCAGCGCCACGGCCAGCAGGTTGATCCGGCGCAGATGCGCGGTCAGGCGATCGCGTTCGCGCGCGTTGAACGTATCGCGGTCGTCACGCGCCTTGGCCACGCGCACCCACAGCCACAGGCCGTAGCCGACGGTGCTGAGCAGCATGAGCAGGGCGACGAACTGCGCGCTGAAACCGGGCAGCGGCACGCTGGCGTCGGACAAGCGCCGGGCCAGCGCGAACGCGATCGCCGCCGCGCCCAGCACCATGCCGATGTCCCAGGGCGAGAAGCGCGGCCGCGACGTGCTGGCCGCGCCGCCCAGCGGCGGCGCATCGCGCAGCGCCCAGTAGGCCATCAGGTTGCCCGGTGCCAGCAGCAGCCAGGTCAGCACCGCCAGCGGCCACCAGGCGCTGCGCCAGCCGCTCCAGTCCTGGGGCGACAGCACCGAGGTCACGCTCTGCAGCAGGTGCGGCAGCACCACCAGCACGCCCACGGCGATGGCCAGCAGGGCGAACTCCAGATGCACGGCCAAGCCCGCGCGCAGGTAGGTGGCGATGGCGATGCCGTAGTCGCGCGCGCCGCGCGGCGCCAGGTAGCGGCCATAGCGGCGCAGCCAGGCCAGCAGCAGGGTGTCGCTGCGCTTGAGCAGGTCCTGCGCGGGGGCGATGCCCAACGAGGCGATCAAGCGACCCAACGCGGCGCCGGCATAGCCGCCGCCGGATACGGTGGACAGGTAGTCGAAGCGCGGCAGCAGGCCGTTCTGCGCCAGCCCTCGGATCAGGCCCAGGCAGAAGGTCGCGCTGCGCACCCCGCCGCCGGACAGGGCCAGGCCGATGGTGCTGGGCGCCTGGCCTGCGCGCGGCTCGGTGCCGGCCAGACGCCGGCGTTCGGCGAGGGCGGCGCGTTCGGCCGCACCGATGGCGGGCGCAGCGGCGTCGCGCCCGACGGCGTCCGCAGGCTGCGCGTCGCGCGGGGATGGGTTATCGCTGGGCGGCATGCGACCGGCTCCGTGTCGTTGGGGCTTCCCTGTTGGCGGCTAACGATACGCAGGCGCGGTGCAGGCCATATGGCCGGCTGTCGGACAAGGGTGGGCGGTCGGGCGGAGGGGGGGCAGCGGCGCGAGTGGGGAGCTGCGTGCGCCCTCACCCCAACCCCTCTCCCGCAAGCGGGAGAGGGGCTAAAAGCAGCAGATAGGGATTAGCAGGTAAAGGGTAGCGGTCGGATGCGTACCCTCTCCCGCCTGCGGGAGAGGGCTAGGGTGAGGGGATGAGCGCAGCGAATGCCTTTGATCCTCGCTCGGGCCCCGAGCTCGCAGCACCAGTAGAAGACCCGGAGGGCGGCGCACAGGATGTGCGCCGTTTTTCGCTAGGCCAGGGATGGCCTATCGAAAAATCCCCGCGCACGCATCGCTCTCGCAAGGGAGCTCTGGCGAAGCGTTTTTCTTTGGTTACTTTCTTTTGACGCTTATCAAAAGAAAGTGACCCGGCCGCTTGCGGACGGAAGCTGTTGCTGTTGCTGCTGAGCAAGAGCCAAAGAGCAAATCCCCCTCAATCCCCCTTTTTCAAAGGGGGAAGACAAGCAAAGGTGGAAGCAGGGGAACGAGGCTTGCGGCGCAGGTGCAAATTCGCGGTCGCAGCTTGCGCAGCTCCTACAGGGGCAATCGCGGCTTTCGCGGAAGTTGCGGATTCGCGGTCGCGGCTTACGCCGCTCCTACCCCGGGGCCAGCACGGTTAGGGGCCAAAAGCGAAGGGCCCGCCGTGGCGGGCCCTTGCATGGGCGGATCGGAATGGGCGCAGTGGCGCCTTAGCGCACTTCCGCCACTTCCACGCCGTCCAGGCCTTGCGCCAGCGTGCGCGCGTCGCCGCCCTGGGCCAGCTTGATGCGCAGACGCACTTCGTTCTGCGAGTCGGCGTAGCGCAGCGCGTCCTCGTAGCTGATCTCGCCGGCCTGATAGAGCTCGAACAGGGCCTGATCGAAGGTCTTCATGCCCAGCTGCACGGATTCCTTCATCACTTCCTTCAGCTTGTGGATCTCGCCGTCGCGGATGTAGTCCTGCACCAGCGGCGTGCCGAGCAGGATTTCCATCGCCACCCGGCGCGCCTTGCCGTCCGGGGTCGGGATCAGCTGCTGCGCGACCACGCCCTTGAGGTTCAGCGACAGGTCCATCAGCAACTGTTGACGACGGTCCTCAGGGAAGAAGTTGATGATGCGGTCCATCGCCTGGTTGGCGTTGTTGGCGTGCAGGGTGCACAGCACCAGGTGACCGGTTTCGGCGAAGGCGATCGCGTGGTCCATGCCCTCGCGGGTGCGCACCTCGCCGATCATGATCACGTCCGGCGCCTGGCGCAGCGTGTTCTTCAGCGCCGCCTCCCAGCTGTCGGTGTCGATGCCGACCTCGCGCTGGGTGATGATGCAGCCCTCGTGCTTGTGCACGAATTCGATCGGATCCTCGATGGTGATGATGTGACCGGTCGAATTCTGGTTGCGGTAGCCGATCATCGCCGCCAGCGAGGTCGACTTACCGGTACCGGTGGCGCCGACGAAGATGATGATGCCGCGCTTGGTCATCGCCAGCGTCTTGATGATCGGCGGCAGGTTCAGCTCTTCCACCGTCGGGATCTTGGTCTCGATGCGGCGCAGCACCATGCCGACCTGGTTGCGCTGGTAGAAGCAGCTCACGCGGAAGCGGCCCACGCCGGTCACGCCGATGGCGAAGTTGCACTCGTGGGTCTTCTCGAACTCCTCGCGCTGCTGAGGGTTCATCACGTTGAGCACGAGGTCGCGGCTCTGCTGCGGGGTCAGCGGGTTCTGGGTGATCGGCGAGATCTTGCCGTGGACCTTCATCGACGGCGGCATGCCGGCGGTGATGAACAAGTCCGAGGCCTTCTGGTGCGCCATCAGCTTGAGGAACGAGGTGAAGTCGATGGTGCTCATGCGGGGCTCCTGCGGCGCCGGAATGGGGGATCGGGAATGCGGGGTCCGAAAACCCCGCTCCTTCGCCGAAATCCCGACTTGAACTGAATACTGCTTTTAACCAATCCCGAATTCCGAATCTCGAATCCCGGTCTCAATCGAACAGGCGCTTGTCTTTGGCGTATTCGCGGGCCTGCGGGCGCAGGATCATGCCGCGCTTCACCAGGTCCTGCAGGTGCTGGTCCAGCGTCATCATGCCGAAGTTCTGGCCGGTCTGGATGGCCGAGTACATCTGCGCGACCTTGTCCTCGCGGATCAGGTTACGGATCGCGGGGATGCCGACCATGATTTCCCAGGCCGCGGTACGGCCGCCGCCGACCTTTTTCAGCAGGGCCTGCGAGATCACCGCGCGCAGCGACTCGGACAGCATCGAGCGCACCATCGGCTTCTCGCCGGCGGGGAACACGTCGATGATGCGGTCCACGGTCTTGGCCGCCGAGGAGGTGTGCAGGGTGCCGAACACCAGGTGGCCGGTTTCCGCCGCGGTCAGCGCCAGGCGGATGGTTTCCAGGTCGCGCAACTCGCCGACCAGGATGTAGTCGGGGTCTTCGCGCAGCGCCGAACGCAGGGCCTCGTTGAAGCCGTGGGTGTCGCGGTGCACTTCGCGCTGGTTGATCAGGCACTTCTGCGAGGTGTGCACGAACTCGATCGGGTCTTCCACCGACAGGATGTGCGCGTACTCGTTCTTGTTGATGTGGTCGATCATCGCCGCCAGCGTGGTCGACTTGCCCGAACCGGTCGGGCCGGTCACCAGGATCAGGCCCTGCGGCTGCTCGATCAGCTCGCGGAAGATCGGCGGGCAACCCAGGTCTTCGAGGCTCAGCACCTCGGAGGGAATGGTACGGAACACGGCGCCGGCGCCGCGGTTCTGGTTGAAGGCGTTGACGCGGAAGCGCGCCAGGCCGGGAATCTCGAACGAGAAGTCGACTTCCAGGAATTCTTCGAAGTCGCGGCGCTGCTTGTCCGACATGATGTCGTACACCAGCGCGTGGACCTGCTTGTGGTCCAGGGCCGGGATGTTGATGCGGCGCACGTCGCCGTCGACGCGGATCATCGGCGGCAGGCCGGCCGACAGGTGCAGGTCGGATGCTTTGTTCTTGACCGAAAACGCCAACAGTTCGGCGATATCCATGCGTGCTCCCCCGCACTGCAACAGAACTTCAGAAGGAATGGACCACAACTACCGCGGCAACGCCACAACGCGATCGCGCGACGATACCGGCCAGTCGCGGGTAGGCAACGGCGTCCCCTGCGAGGCAGTATAGCCCCGTACCCGCATCGCCGAACCAGCCCTCTTTCACAGGATTCCCCACGTGCGCGCGCACGCCCTGCACGGCATCTTGCACCAGTTGGATAACGCCGCGCGCCATTCGCAGCGGCCAGTACCGCAGCTGCTGGCGGTGAGCAAGACCCAGGATGCGACCGCCGTCGCGGAACTGGCGGCGGCCGGGCAGCGGGCCTTCGGCGAGAACTATGTTCAGGAAGCCGCGGGCAAAACCGCGGCGCTGGCCGGCCTGGGACTGGAATGGCACCTGATCGGCCACCTGCAATCGAACAAGGCCGCGCAGGCCGCACAGCTGTTCGACTGGGTGCAGACCGTGGACCGGCCCAAGCTGGTCGCGGCGCTGGCCCGCCACCGCGATCCGCAGACCGCGCCGCTGCAGGTGCTGATCCAGGCCAATATCGACGACGAGGCCAGCAAGCACGGCTGCCGCCCCGAGGACGCGCCGGCGCTGGCCGCGGCCATCGCCGCGCAGCCGCGGCTGCGCCTGCGCGGGCTGATGGTGATACCGGCCCCGCACGCCGAACCCGAACGGCGGCGGCCGGCGTTCCGGCGCAGCCGCGAGCTGTTCGAAGCGCTGCGCGCGGCGCATCCGCAGGTCGATACCTTGTCGATGGGCATGAGCGACGACTACGCCATCGCCATCGAGGAAGGCGCGACCATGGTCCGCATCGGCACCGCCCTGTTCGGCGCGCGCCCGCCCAAAACCAGCCCCTGAGCCCCGCGCCATGAGCGATCCGGCCGACCGCATCGTCTTCCCCGGCAATCCCTGGCCCGAGGGCCATGCCATCGCCGAGTTCGAATGGACCGCGCGCGCCGAAGGCGACGAGCTGTGGTTCGACCTGCACCTGGTCAGCGCCGACTACTACGCGCAGCGCGACATCGAGGACGACGGACGCGACGACACCGGCGATTGGGAAGCGCCGATCGTGTGGGGCAACTACCACCGCTGCACCCTGTCGTCGACCTATTGGGGCGGGCACGAGCGCGGCGGCCTGCGCGTGGGGCCGCTGTCGGCGTTTTCGCCTCAGGCGCTGGATGGCGCCGAGCTCCTGGCCGACCCGCACGAAGGCGTCGACGACCTGGCCGGCGACGAGGAACCGGCGTTCGGCCTGTACCTGCTCGGTCACGACAGCGCCGCGGACCACCGCGTGCGCTTCGTCCGCCGCGGCGACAGCGACCGCTACGACCTGATCTGGACCGGCCGCATCGCCCTGAGCTATGCCGGCGACTACCAACCGCGCTACCGCTTCGAGGCGCGCCTGCACGACGTCGCCCTGCCCGCGCTGCCCACGCGCTAGCCAGGGCGCGGCAAGCGCGGCCGCGGCCGCCTGGGTATGCTGAGGGCCCCGCTTGCGCACCCGCCCCCATGTCCGATTCCAGCACCGACACCGCCGTTTCCGTGATCAGCCCGGTCGCCTTCATCGGCGGCGGCAACATGGCGCGCAGCCTGATCGGCGGCCTGATCGCGCGCGGCGGCGCCGCCGACGCGGTGCGCGTGGCCGAGCCGGTGGACACCTTGCGCGAGGCGCTGCAGAGCGACTTCGGCGTGCGCAGCTACGCCAGCGCGGCCGAGGCCGTGCCCGGCGCCAGCGTCTGGCTGCTGGCGGTCAAACCGCAGGTCATGCGCAGCGTGTGCGCGGCGTTGGCCGAACAGGCGCAGGCGCAGCGGCCGCTGGTGATCTCGATCGCCGCCGGCATCACCGCCGAGCAGTTGGACCGCTGGCTGGGCGGCGGCCTGGCCGTGGTGCGCGCCATGCCCAACACGCCGGCGCTGCTGGGCGTGGGCATCACCGGTCTGTACGCCAACGCGGCCGTCACCGCGCCGCTGCGCGAGCGCGCGTCGGCGTTGCTGGACGCCGTGGGCGCCACGGTGTGGATCGAACAGGAAGCGCAGATGGACGCGGTCACCGCGGTGTCCGGCAGCGGCCCGGCCTATGTGTTCCTGCTGGCCGAGGCCATGCAGGCCGCCGGCGAGGCCCAGGGCCTGGCGCCCGAGGCCGCGCGCGCGCTGGTCAACCAGACCCTGCTGGGTGCGGCGACCATGCTCGCGCGCTCGGACGACACCGCGGCCACGCTGCGCGCGCGGGTGACCTCGCCCGGCGGCACCACCCAGGCGGCGATCGAGATCTTCGAGGCCGGCGGCTTACGCGCCCTGGTCGACCGTGCCATCGCCGGCGCCACCCTGCGCGGCCGCGAGTTGTCGGCCGCCAACGATTGAGCCCCACCGCCATGCGCCCTTATGCCCTGCCCTGCGCCGTCCTGCTGCTGTTACTGCTCGGTGGCTGCGGCGGCAAGCCGGCCGCGCCGGCCACCGCCGGCGCCGCGCCGCAGGAAGCGGTGGCGCGCCGCGGCGACGTGACCGTGCGCGCGAGCGCGCTGCAGACCTCGGCCTTGTCGCCGGCGGTGGCCGCGCAGTACGGACTGAACCGCGACGACGGTACGGTGATGCTGCTGGTCGCGGTGCGGCGCGGACCGGACGGCCAGGAAGTGGCGATGCCCGCGCAAGTCAGCGCCACCGTCAGCGATCTGCGCGGCCAGCGCCACAACGTGGAGTTCCGCGAGCTGCGCACCGGCGATGCCGCCAGCGGCGGCGAGCTGCTGGACTACGTGGGCACGGTCGAGATCGATCCGCCCGACACCCTGCGCTTCGAGATCAGCGCGGTCGGCGAAGGCGGCGCCAGCGCGACGCTGGAATTCAGCCGCGAGTTCTATCCGCGCTGAGCCGCGCTCAAGGCGGCGCGGCGCGGCGGGTCTGGGCCAGCAAACGGCGGCGCTCCGCCTCGTCGAACGGCGCCAGCAACGCATCCAATCGCGCCTGCCGCTGCGCCGCATCCAACGCGGTGTCGGCGAGCACGCGCTGGCGCTGCGCGCGGTAGTCGGCCAGGCGCGCGTTCCAGCGCTCGCGCCGCGCATCCAGTTCGGCCAGGCGCTGCGCCGCGGCCGCGCCGAACGCGGCCTCGCGCTGTGCGTAGCGCTGCTGCGGCGCCACGCCCTGGGCTTCGAACTGCGCGCTTTGTTGCATCGCCAGTGCCACCGCCTGGCTTTCGTCGCGGGTGGGATCGGGCGGCAGGCCGGACGCGGCCTGCAACTCGGCCAGCCGCTGCTCGCGCTGCGCGGGCGTGAGGCCGGCTTCGCGCGCCAGCGCCTGCTTCGCCAGCGCCAGCTGCAGCCGGCGCTCGTCCTCGCCGTACCAGGCCTGGGCGATGGCCTCGCCCAGGCGCCGGCGGCGCAGTTCGCGGCGTTGTCGCAGGTCGGCGGCCAGGTCTTGGCTCACGCCTAGCGCCGCGCTCTCGCGCTCCAGCGCCACATAGGCGTCGAACCAGGCCAGCACCTGGGCCAGCGCGGCCGCGCTCAGTTGCGGCTGCAGGTGCAGGCGCAGCGCGTCGCGGATCTGCGCGGGCGTGCGTTCGCCCAGGCGGGTGAGGAAGTAGTCGAACAGGCGCCGCATGGCCCGGTCCGGACGCGGTTTGCCGGCGGCGTCCAGCGCGATGGCGCCGTCGACGGCGGTGTCGCGCAGCGAGTCGCGCGCGGCCGCTGCGGGCGCGGCGCGAGTGCCGGCCGCGGGCGGAACGGACGCCACGGGCACGTCCGCCGGTTCCGCCGCGACCGGCAGCGACAGCGCGCGCCGGCCGACCACGCCGCCGACCGTCAAGGCCAGCGCCGCGAGAACGGCCAGCGCGATCCAACCACGCCGCACCTCAGAGCCCGGCGTTCTTCAGCCGGTTCAGATGCGCGCGGTACACGCTGGGCGGGCTGGACGCGAACAGGCCGCGCAGGCCGGCGACCTGGTTCACTTCGTCCAGGTGGTTCCAGGCGTAGTCGTCGCGGATCACGCTTCCCAGGTGCGAGCTGCAACGCCCGACCAGGCCGTCGTTGGCCTCGAAGCCGAAGAACAGCGCGCCGGCGCCCATCAGCAGGTCGCTGGGGTCGAACACGTTGGTCAGCGGCGTGGTGCCGCCCATGGAGTAGTAGCGCACGCCGCGCACGCTGGACGCGCCCTGACCGCAGGCGCTGGCCGGCATGCCTTCGGGATAGCGCGCGTTGAACGCGGCCGCGCCGGCGCCGTTCAACGAGGTCAGCGCGGCCAAAGCGTCCTGCGGGTCGTCGTCGCCCGACAGGAACTCCAGGAACGAACCCAGCGCGTCGGCCAGGCCGGCGACCAGGGCGCGGCCCGGCGAACCCGGCGGGAACGCGGTGCCCAGGCCGTCGGCGACCCTGCTGCCGGTGTGCGGGCTGCCCATCGAGGTCACCGAGGCGACCAGGTCCGGACGCACCGAAGCCACGTAGCGCGCGGTGGGCCCGCCGTGGCTGTGGCCGACCAGGTTGAAGCGGCCGTAGCCGTAGGTGGCCTGCAGGGTTTCCAGGTAGTCGATCAGCTGCTCGCCGCGCAGTTCGCTGGAATTGGCCGAGGACACGTTGGCCACGTAGACCTTGGCCCCGCCCGCGCGCAGCTGCGAGGGAATGTCGTACCAGTAGTCGTAGATGCCGCCCAGTTCGTCGAAGCCGAACAGGCCGTGCACCAGCACCACCGGGTTCTTGGTCTTGGTGTAGTCGTCGGCGCTGGCCGGAACGGCCAGGCCCAGCAGCAGCAGGACCGCGAGCGCGCGCATTAAGAGGCCGCGGCCCCAAGCGCGCGGAAGCAGGATCGATCGCGACATGTTCCCTCCCAGAAACCGTGCCGTACCGTTGGCGAGGCCGGCGGCGCCGGCCCGTCGACTGTACGAATGCGTATGGCCGCTGCACGCCGCAGCGCACCATACGGGAGCGAACTGTGACCCCGATCCACAGCGGAATACCACCGCGGCGCCCGCGCCGCGCGCGTTTGCTGCACCGCGTCGATACACGCGGCGGCGCCCGCGTCCGCTAGCGCCGCGCCCAGGCCTGGATGATGCGCGCGATCTCGGCCACGCCGTCGCTGAGCGCGGCCGGGCCCGGCTGCAGGATCAACGGCGATTTGATCTCGTGCAGTTCGCCGTCGCGCACCGCCGGAATCGCGTCCCAGCCCGGGCGCGCGGCCACGCGTTCGGGGCGGAATTTCTTGCCGCACCAGGAGCCGAACACGATGTCCGGCGCCAGCGGGATCACCTGGGCCGGATCGGCCAGGATGCGGTGCTTGGCCAGCGGCTCGGCCGCCTGCCGCGGGAACACGTCGTCGCCGCCGGCGATGCGCACCAGCTCGGCGACCCAGCGGATGCCGGTGATCAGCGGCTCGTCCCACTCTTCGAAATAGACCTTGGGCCGCCGTTGCAGGCGCTGGCTGTCGCGCTCGATCGCGTCCAGGCCGCGGCGCAGGCCATCGGCGTAGTCGCGCGCGCGCTGCGCCGCGCCGACCAGCGCGCCCAGGCGCTGGATGTAGTCCAGGATGCCATCCACGCTGCGGTGGTTGCTGATCCACACCTCCACGCCGCGCTTGATCAGCTCGGCCGCGATCTCGGACTGGATGTCGGAGAAGCCGACCACGAAATCCGGCTGCAGCTTGAGGATATCGTCGATCTTGGCGCTGGTGAAGGCGCTGACCTTGGGCTTTTCCTTGCGCGCGATGGCCGGGCGCACGGTGAAGCCGCTGATGCCGACGATGCGGTGCTGCTCGCCCAGCGCGTACAGGGTCTCGGTGGGTTCTTCGGTGAGGCAGACGATGCGTTGCGGTCCCATGGCGCGCATTGTCGCATCCCCGCCGCCGAACGCGTTGCCAAGCGCGGCGGCCGGTGCGATCTTCGCCCGCATGAGCGCCGCTATCGTCTACGCCCGCGAACCGGCCCTGGCGGCCGGCGAATTCCGCCAGGTGCTGGTCGACTCCGGGCTGGGCGCGATCCGCCCGGTCGACGACGGGGAGCGTCTGCAGCGCATGCTCGACCAGGCCGACCTGATCGTGACCGCGCGCCGCGACGGCGAACTGCTGGGCGTGGCCCGCTGCGTGACCGATTTTTCCTGGTGCTGCTATCTGTCGGAACTGGCGGTGGCCAAATCCACCCAGGGTCTGGGCGTGGGCAAGGGCCTGCTGGACGAGACCCGGCGCCTGCTCGGGCCCACGGTCAGCCTGATCCTGGCCTCGGTGCCCGAAGCGGTGGGCTTCTACGAACGCGCCGGCATGGCGGCGATGCCCAATGCGTTTTGGTACAAGCGCGATTACTGAGCGCCGCTCGATAGCCAGGCGGCACACCACGGATCGCCGGCGTTCACTTGCGTCCCACGCTGGGAGCGGCTCAGCCTTTGCCGAAACTCCAACATCGTCATTCCCGCGAAGGCGGGAATCCATGGAGTGGAGCGACGAGGTATAGGATCGGGCGATGGTGCTGAAGCCGCTGGATTTTCGGCTACACCGAAGCAAAGCGGAGCCCGCCTGCGCGGGAATGACGGAACGATGGATGCACCGCGCCTTAGGCCTCGCGCAGCGCCTTGCGGAAATACACCACGCGTTCGGTTTCCTCGAAGCCGCAAGCCGTATGCGCATCGTGGCTGCCGGTGTTTTCCAGCAGCGCATCGGACGCCAGTTCGCTGCAGCCTTGCGCCCGGGTCCACTGCTCGACCTGCGCGATCAGCGCGCGGCCCACGCCGCGGCCGCGCCACTCCGGCGCCACGTACCAGCCTTCCAGAAAACCCACCGGCGAACTCTCGGTGCCGTTGACGTAATCGCGGCGCAGGCTGGCCTCGGCGAAGCCGCAGGCGCGGCCGTCGTCGGCGAAGGCCAACACGGTGTGCAGGCCCGGCGCGGCCAATTGCTCGCGTGCTTCGTCCTCGTGCTCGGCGACCTCGTCCACCGGCCACAGCGCGTTGCGCAGCTGCGCCCAGACGGCGATGTCCGCCGCCGACGCCACGCGCACGCTCCAGCCCTGACTCACGGATACAGCATCCGCTTGGACCAGTCGCCGGCGCGGTCGCATTCGTACAGCCAGCGCTCGTGCAGACGGAAATCGGCGCCGTACCAGAATTCGATTTTTTCCGGACGCACGCGCAAGCCGGTCCAGCGCTCGGGCCGCGGCACGTCGCGGCCGGCGAAGCGCTGCTCGGCCTGTTCCAGACGCTGCTCGAAAGTCTCGCGCGACTCCAGGGTCTCCGACTGCCGCGAGGCCCAGGCGCCGAGCTGGCTCACCCGTGCGCGGCTGGCGAAATAGGCATCGGCCTCGGCCTCGGCGACGATCTCCACCGAGCCTTCCACCCGCACCTGCACGCCGTTGCGCACGCGCGGCCAATGGAACAGCAGAGCCGCGTGCGGATTGGCCTGCAGTTCGCGGCCCTTGCGCCCGTCCAGATGGGTGTAAAACACGAAACCGCGCGCGTCGTGCGCCTTCAGCAACACGGTGCGCGCCGACGGCCGCGCGTCCAGGCTGGCGGTGGCCACCGTCATCGCGGTGGGATCGGGTTCGCCGGCCAGCCGCGCCTGTTCGAACAGGTCGGCGAAGGTGGCGATGGCTTCTGCGAGCAAGGGGTGCGGGTTCATTGCGCTATTGTGGCCCGATGCCGCCCCGCCTGCATCCGCCCGCCGCCGGCGCCTACCCCGCCGCCTTGGCGCAGCGCGTGCTCGACGACGCGCTGGCGCACGGCTGCCGCGTCTACGCCATCGCCGGCTTGCAGGGCAGCGGCAAGTCCACGCTGGCCGCGCAGGTGGCCGCTGCAGGCGCTGCGCGCGGCCTGCGCGTGGCGGTGCTGTCGATCGACGACTGCTATCTGGGCCGGCGCGAGCGCCTGCGCCTGGGCCGCCAGGTGCATCCGCTGCTGGCCACGCGCGGGCCGCCGGGCACGCACGAGGTCGCGCTGGCCTGCGACACGCTGGATGCCTTGCGCACGCACGGCGTCGCGCGGCTGCCGCGCTTCGACAAACTCGCCGACACCCGCCTGCCGCCCTCGCGCTGGCCGCAAGCGCGCGGCATCGACCTGACCCTGTTCGAAGGCTGGTTCCTGAAAACGCCGGCGCAGACCGCGGCCGAACTGGCCGCGCCGGTCAATGCGCTGGAGCGCGAAGAAGACCGCGACGGCCGCTGGCGCGGCTACTGCAATCAGGCGCTGGCCGAGCGCTACCCCACGCTATGGCAGCGCCTGGACCGGCTGTTGTTCCTGCAGCCGCCGGGCTTCGACACCGTGCCGGACTGGCGTTGGCAGCAGGAACGCCAGGCCCAGGCGCGCGCGCCCGGCCGCGGCGGCATGGACCGGGCCCAGGTCGAACGCTTCGTGCGCCTGTTCGAACGGGTGAGCCGGCAGGCGCTGGCGCGGCTGCCGGCCATCGCCGAGCTCAGCCTGCGCCTGGACGCGCAGCGCCGCGTGCTCGACTGAGCGCGCCGCGCGTCACTCCACTACGAAGGTCACGCGCAGGTTCACCCGCCACTCGTTGACGGTGCCGTCGTCGTCGGTCACCACCTTGATTTCGTTGACCCAGGCGCCCTTGATGTTCTTCACCGATTCGGCGCACTTTTTCAGCCCGGACTTGACCGCGTCCTCCATGCTGGTCTTGGACGAGGCATTGAGTTCGATGATCTTGGCGACCGCCATTGACCTGCTCCCATGAGGCCGGCGCACGGGCTTGCGCACCGGGGAGTCCGAGCCTAGGCGGGCTGGCGTTAAGGACGCGCAACAGCCGGCAGCGGCGCGACTGCCCGCGGCCCGGACTAGCTACAATCGGCGCATGAATCCCGCAAGCAACCTGATCCTGGTCGGGCCGATGGGCGCCGGCAAGAGCTGCATCGGCCGCCGCCTGGCCGAGCGCTACGGCCTGCGCCTGGCCGATGCCGACCGCGAGATCGAGCAGCGCACCGGCACCAGCGTGGCCACCATCTTCGAGTGCGAGGGCGAGGCCGGTTTCCGCGCGCGCGAACGCGCGACCCTGGCCGAGTTGCTGGCCGGCGAAGGCCTGCTGCTGGCCACCGGCGGCGGCGCGGTGCTCGACCCCGACAACCGCGCCCTGCTGCGCGAGCGCGGCTACGTGGTGCACCTGCACGTGAGCGTGGACCAGCAACTCGAACGCCTGGCCCGCGACCGTACCCGCCCCTTGCTGGCGCGCGGCGACCGCGAGCAGGTGCTGCGCGAGCTGTCCGAACAACGCGCGCCGCTGTACGCGCAGGTCGCCGACCTGCGCTTCGACACCGGCAGCATGACCGCCGCCGACGCCGCCGCACACCTGGCCGACGAACTCGACCGCAGCTGGCAGCGCACCGCGCCGACGCTGGGAGCCCCCGCATGAGCGACACCCATTCCGCCCTGCAACGCGTCAAGGTCTCCGGCGACGCGCCCTATGCCATCGACATCGGCCCCGGCCTGCTCGCCGACGGCGCGCGCCTGGCCGCCTCGCTGCGCGGCCGCCACGCCCTGATCGTCAGCGACGGCAACGTCGCGCCGCTGTACGCCGACGCGCTGGAACAGGCGCTGCGCGCCGCGCGCCCAGAACTGGCGCTGGCGCGTTACGTGCTGCCTCCGGGCGAACACGAAAAGACCCTGGCCCGCTTCGGCGAATGTCTGGATGCCCTGGCCCGGCTGGGCGCCACCCGCGACGCCAGCGTGCTCGCGCTGGGCGGCGGCGTGGTCGGCGATCTGGCCGGTTTCGCCGCCGCGTGCTGGATGCGCGGCATCGACGTGGTGCAGCTGCCGACCACGCTGCTGGCCATGGTCGATTCCTCGGTGGGCGGCAAGACCGCGGTGGACCTGCCCAGCGGCAAGAACCTGGTCGGCGCCTTCCACGTGCCGCGCGCGGTCTACGCCGACACCGCCACCCTGTGCACGCTGCCGCCGCGCGAGTTGCGCGCGGGGCTGGCCGAGGTGGTGAAGTACGGCGCGATCTTCGACGAGACCTTCCTGGACTGGCTGGAAGCGCACGCCGATGCGCTGCTGTCCGGCGACGATGCGGTGCTGGCGCAGGCGATCGCACGCAGTTGCGCGTACAAGGCCGACGTGGTCGCGCGCGATCCCTACGAACGCGGCGACCGCGCCCTGCTCAACTTCGGCCACACCTTCGGCCACGCGATCGAAACCGAACAGGGCTACGCCGGCGCCACCGGCGACGGCCTCAACCACGGCGAAGCGGTGGCGGTGGGCATGGTCCTGGCGGCACGGCTGTCGGCCGCGCTGGGCATGGCCGACGAGGCGCATACGCGGCGCCTGCGCACATTGCTGGAGCGTTTCGGTTTGCCGACCACGATTCCGGCGGGCTTGTCGCCCGAGGCGCTGTTGGCGCGGATGCGGCTGGACAAGAAGGCCGATGCGAGCGGGCTGCGCTTCATCCTGTGGGATCGCGCGGGTTTGGCGCGGATCGTGCCGGGGGTGGCGGATGCGGCGGTGCTGGAGGTTTTGGCGGAGGGGTGAGCAAGAGCAAATCCCCCTCAATCCCCCTTTTTCAAAGGGGGAAGACAAGCGGAACCTTGCATAAGGATTCCTCCCTTTGAAAAAGGGGGCTAAGGGGGGGGTTTTCTCTTAGGCGCTTAAGCCGCCGCGCGCCGCCGAGCCAGCGCCCGCTGATTCGACGCATATGGATTGTCTAAGTACGGCGCCGCCTCTTCGCCCAGCGCCGCGATCCACTCGTCCGTGCCCAGCACCGCCGCGAAGCGGCTCTGGAACACCACCGAGAACACGCGGTGGATCTCCTCGGCGCTGGCTGCGCCGGCGCTGTTTTCGTACGACAGCGAACCGCTGGCGTCGTGCAGGAATTCGACGTTGAGCTGCAGGTGCGCGGCTTCCAGCACCGTGGACGCATCGCAGTTGTGGGTCATGTAGCCGACGATGGTCAGGGTGTCGATGCCGTTGCGCGCGATCCAGTCCTTGAGGTCGGTTCCGGTGAACACGCTGGGCAGGTTCTTTTCGATGTAGTGCTCGCGCGGGCGGGCGCCGACGGTGGGCTCCAGCTCCCAACCCGGCGTGCCTTTGACGAACACCGGCGCGTCCGCCGGCGCGGTGTTCTGCACCACCACTACCGGCACCCCGGCGGCGCGCGCCGCGTCCATGGCGCGGCCGATGTTGGGCAGGGTCTGGCTCACCGGCGGGTGCTCGATGAGCAGGCCGCCGCTGAAGTACTCGTTCTGGACGTCGACGACGATCAAGGCGCGCTTGCGGGACATGGCGGAACTCCTGGCTGAGGGGGTGGAGGAACGGGGCTCATGCTCCGCTTCGGCCCCTGCCGCCGACAGTGGCCCGATTGCCAATATTCGATAGAATCGGGCCACACCCGCGAACGGCCCCCGCCATGCACCCCGACACCATCGCCGTGGTCGCCTTCGACCGCATCAGCCCCTTCCACCTGTCGGTGCCCTGCATCGTGTTCGAGGACCGCGGTTTCGGCGATCAGCCGCGCTTCGAGTTGCGCGTGTGCGCGGCCGAAGCCGGGCCGCTGCGCACCCAGGCCGGTTTCAGCATCCACGCGCCGTACGGGCTGGAGGGGCTGGACGAGGCCGGCGTGGTCATCGTGCCGTCCTGGCGCGACGGCGACGAACGCCCACCGGAGGCCCTGCTGCAGGCGCTGCGCGCGGCGCATGCGCGCGGCGCGGCGATCGTGGGCCTGTGCCTGGGCGCCTACGTGCTGGCCGAGGCCGGCCTGCTCGACGGCCGCCGCGCCACCACCCACTGGCATTGGAGCGAGCACTTCGCCGCGCGCTACCCGAACGTGCAGTTGCAGTGGGACGTGCTGTACGTGGACGACGGCGAGCTGACCACCTCGGCCGGCACCGCCGCCGGCATCGACTGCTGCCTGCACCTGCTGCGCCGGCGCTGCGGCGCCGAACTGGCGGCCAAGGTCGCGCGCCGGCTGGTGGTGGCGCCGCACCGCCAGGGCGGGCAGGCCCAGTACATCGACCGGCCGGTGCCGGACTCGGCCCAGGACCAGCGCCTGTCCGGGGTGCTGAGCTGGGCCCTGGCCCACCTGGACCGGCCGCACAGCCTGGACGCGCTGGCCGAGCGCGCGCTGATGAGCCGGCGCAGCTTCACCCGCCGCTTCCGCCAGACCACCGGCACCACCGTCGCGCAGTGGCTGCTGAACCAGCGCCTGGCGCGGGCCCAGCGGCTGCTGGAAACCACCGACCGGCCGATCGAGGCGATCGCCGCCGACACCGGCTTCGGCTCGGCGGTGTCGCTGCGCCAGCGCTTCGCCGCGCAGCTCAAGACCTCGCCCACGGCCTACCGGCGCGAGTTCCGCGGCGCCTGAGCCCCGCGCCCCGGCTGCCGCTACAATCCGGACGTGCGCCTGCTCCTACAACAACGCCCCGACGGCCGCGAAGCCCCGCGCTTCGTGCAACTGATGCTGCAGCCCGACCTGCTGGGCGGCTGGACCCTGGTGCGCGAAAGCGGCCAGATCGGCGGGCGCAGCACCCTGCGCCGCGAACAGTTCCTGGACCACGACAGCGCCCTGGCCGCGCTGGAACAGGCGCGCGACCAGCAGCTCAAGCGCGGCTTCCAGCTGATGTTCGCCCAGGGCAACGAAGCCCCGCGCTGAGCGCGCGCCCCGCGCCTAGCCCCGTCCGCGCAACGCTGCGGCCCCCTGCGCGACTCGCGCCGGCCGCGCCGCGCCGCGATAATGCCGCCCCCACACCGGCGCCCCACGCGCCCGAGGACGCCACCGTATGACCGCCGACGCCACCCCGACCGCCAACGACCGCTTCCTGCGCGCGCTGCGCCGCGAGCCGGTCGACCGCACCCCGGTGTGGCTGATGCGCCAGGCCGGCCGCTACCTGCCCGAGTACCGCGCCACCCGCGCCCAGGCCGGCAGCTTCCTCAACCTGGCCAAGAACCCGGAACTGGCCTGCGAGGTCACCCTGCAGCCGCTGCGCCGCTTCCCGCTGGACGCGGCGATCCTGTTCTCCGACATCCTCACCGTGCCCGACGCGATGGGCCTGGGCCTGTACTTCGCCGACGGCGAAGGCCCCAAGTTCGAGCGCCCGATCCGCAGCGCCGCCGATATCGACCGCCTGGGCGTGCCGGACATGGAAACCGACCTGCGCTACGTGATGGACGCGGTGCGCACCATCCGCCGCGAGCTCAACGGCGCGGTGCCGCTGATCGGCTTCTCCGGCAGCCCCTGGACCATCGCCTGCTACATGGTCGAAGGCGGCGGCAGCGACAACTACGCCAAGGTCAAATCGCTGGCGCTCAACGATCCGGCGGCGATGCACAAGCTGCTGGGCGTGGTCACCGACGCGGTGATCGCGTATCTGCAGGCCCAGCACGCGGCCGGCGCGCAGGCGCTGCAGGTGTTCGACACCTGGGGCGGCGTGCTGTCGCCGGCGATGTACCGCGAGTTCTCGCTGCGCTACCTGCAGCGCATCGCCGCCGAACTGCCGCGCGGCGACGGCGCGCAGCGCGCGCCGCTGATCCTGTTCGGCAAGGGCAACGATCCCTACCTGGAAGACCTGGCCGCCAGCGGCGCCGAGGCGGTGGGCGTGGACTGGACCATCGGCCTGGGCGACGCCGCGCGCCGCGTCGGCGGCCGCGTCGCCCTGCAGGGCAACCTGGACCCGGTCACGCTGTACGCCACGCCGCAGGCGATCCGCAGCGAAGTGGGCCGCGCGCTGGACGAGTACCGCGACGGCAACGGCGGCTCGCGCGAAGGCCACGTGTTCAACCTGGGCCACGGCCTGTCGCCGGACATGAGCCCCGACCACGTCGCGGCGATGGTGGCGGCGGTGCATGAGTTGAGCGCGCGCTGATTCGCGGCGGTTCGTCGCGTGCGCGCGGCTGGGATTCCGCAGACCTCGGAGTCATGCCTGGATGAAGCTCTGGATCCCCGCGTTCGCGGGGATGACGGATCGGAGTACCGCGCTTGCCGATGTTTGCGCGACGCAACCGCCCCAACTCGCCGCAACCGCTGTTGCTCGTCATCCCCGCGAACGCGGGGATCCAGTGACTTAAGCGTCATGCCCGGATAGGGCGGCTCGCGTTCCAGCCCGCCTCACCCCACATCGATCTTGCTGGACCGCAACAACCGCGACGGATCCGCCGGCGCATCGCTGGGCGCGGTGTACTCCAAGCGGATTTCGCGCATGTCCTGCGGCACGTTCTGTTCGATCTCCTCCGGCCGCTGACAGCCCGGACGCAGGCGCTGCGCCAGGCCCATGCCGATCGTCTGCAAAGCCTGCGCCTCGGTCGATTGCGGTTCGCGCGCGATCACCCGGTCGCTCATCAGGTAGGCGCTGTCCACGCCGTCCTTGGCCAGCGTGCTCAACGCGCCCTGCGGCGCGGGCGTGCCGGCCTGCAGCGTTTCGATCGGCAGCGGGTCCCAGCAGCGGCCGGTGCTGGCCAGGGTCAGCTTGCGCGACAGGTCGCCGACGAAATCCTCCAGCGTCGAGCGCGCCTGCGCGCGCGAGGACGACTTGGCCGCCACGCTGTAACGGCCCTTGATCAAGTACATGCGGTCCAGCTGCAGGGTCATGGCCGAATGCTTGCGCTCGCCCTGGTGGGTGTAGGCCAGGTCCACCGAACGGCCGTTCGAACCGTCGCCGCGGCCGCGCGCGGACGCGAAGGCCTGCAGCTCGCCCATGTCCATGGATTCGTAGCCGCCGGGCTGGCGCCCGATCTGCAGCAGCGCATCGCGCTCTTCCAGTGCGGCCTGCTCGAACTCGGTCTGCGACAGCAGGCCGGCGGGATAGAAGTACACGTCGATCCAGCGATCGCGGCGGCTGCCGTAGGTGTAGCGCACCGACACGCCGAATTCCTGGCGGTCGTAACGGCGCTCGTCCATGGCCTGCCACTTGCCCACGCGCAGCGGATACACCACGCGCGTTTCACGCAGGAAGCCGCCCAGCAGCGGCACGGTGGTGGGCTGCGCCTGGGCCGCGCCGCTGGTGGCGGTGGGCACCGAGGTCTGCGCGGTCGCGCGATCGCCGCCGTC
Organism: Lysobacter silvisoli; assembly: GCF_003382365.1. Taxonomy (NCBI): domain Bacteria; kingdom Pseudomonadati; phylum Pseudomonadota; class Gammaproteobacteria; order Lysobacterales; family Lysobacteraceae; genus Lysobacter; species Lysobacter silvisoli. Next base: position 2,294,730 of record NZ_QTSU01000001.1, read on the forward strand.
GGCGGCGTAGGCGGCGCCGGCCGCGCACAGCGCCACCAGCGCGCACGACCACGCCTTGCTGCCGATCCCCGTCATCGCCGCCCCCTGCCTGCCGCCACTGCTGATACGGCCTGGATCATGCGCCGCTTCCGGGCCGCCTGCCAGTCCGCTTGCGCCGGTACGGTAACGGCACCCGTTCAGCCCGCCAGCGCGGCCTCGAGCTCGGCGGCCAGCATCGCGCCGGTCACCGGTTTGCGCAGGAAGCGGTCGAACCCGGCCGCCAGCGCCTGCGGTTCGGCCTCGGCGTCGGCGCGCGCGGTGATCGCGATCATCGGCCGCGCATAGCCCTGCGCGCGCAGCTGCCGCGCCAGGTCCAGGCCGCTGATGCCGGGCAGGTCCAGGTCCAGCAGCGCGGCGTCGAAGCCGGCCGTGGCGATCTCGGTCAGCGCGGCCAGGCCGTTGCCCACGTGGGTCACGCGGTGGCCCTGCGCGCGCAGCAAACCGGCGACCACTTCGGCTACGGTGGGATCGTCCTCCACCAGCAACAAGGCCAGCGGCGCGCGCGGCGAATCGCCGGCGCGGTCGGGCGCGATCGCGCCGGCGCTGGCGGCCGCGGCCGGCAGCGGCAGGTCGAACACGAAGCGCGCGCCCTGCCCCGGCGCGCTGTCCACCGCGATCTGTCCGTTCATCGCCGCTGCCAGTTCCTGGCAGATCGCCAGGCCCAGGCCGCTGCCGCCGTAGCGCGCGGCGGTGCGCACGCCCTCGGCCTGTTCGAAACGGCGGAACAAGCGCGACTTCTGCTCTTCGTCCAGGCCCGGACCGGTGTCGGCCACTTCGAAACGCGCGCCCTGCGGCGACAACGCCGACACCCGCAGCGACACCCGGCCCTGCTCGGTGAACTTGATCGCGTTGCCGAGCAGGTTGAGCAGGATCTGCCGCACCCGGTGCGGATCGCCGCGCAGGCCGCGCGGCGCGTCGGCGGCCACTTCCAACTCGAAGGCCAGGCCGCGCTTGCGCGCCAGCGGCGCCATCAGTTCGCTGGCATCGGCGACCAGCACATGCAGATCGAAGGCCTCGTCGGCCAGTTCCAGCTTGCCCGACTCGATCCGGGCCAGGTCCAGCGCGTCGTTGACCAGGCGCAGCAGATGTTTGCCCGCGCGCTGGATCGACTCGGTGTAGCCGCGCTGCCTGGGGTCCAGCGCGGTGTCCAGCAGCAGTTCGCTCATGCCCAGCACGCCGGTCATCGGCGTGCGCACCTCGTGACCCAGCGTGGCCAGGAAGCGGGTCTTGGCCAGCGAAGCCTGCTTGGTCAGTTCGCGCTCGCGCTCGGCGGCCTGCCATTCCAGTCGCCGTTTCAGGCGCAGGCGGTAACGCTCGGCCGCCCACCACGCGCCCAGGATCGCCAGGCCGATCAGCGCCGCCAGCGCCGGCGGCGTGCGCCACCATGGCGGCTGCACGCTCAGCGAGAACTGGCGCGAGGCCGACCAGATGCCGTCGGCGTTGGCCGCCTGCACTTCCAAACGATAGCTGCCCGGTTCCAGCTTGGAGAACACGCGCTCGCCGTTGCCCGACTGGATCACCCAGTCCGGATCGTAGCCGTGCAGGCGGAAGCGGTAGCGGTGCGTCTGCAGGTCGACGAAGGACAGCAGGCGCGCGGACACGCGCAGGTCGCGGTCCTGCGGGCCCAGCACCACCGGGCGGTCGGGGTCGAGCTTGAACTCGTCCTCGTCGCGGCGGTAGCTCAGGGTTTCGATCACCAGCCGCGGCGCCTTGACCTCATCGGGCGCGCGGCCGGCGTCGAACAGCACCACGCCGTCCATGGTGCTGGCCACGGCGATGCCGTTGTCGGTGAGCAGCGGATTGCGCTCGGTGAACTCCTGGCTGGGCAGGCCGTCGCGCATGCCGTAGATGCGCAGGCGCTCGCGCCGCTGGTTCCAGCAGATCAGGCCGCGGCGCGTGGTCAGCCAGACGTTGTCGCCCCAGGCCATGACGCCGCCGGATTCGGTCGCCGGCAGGCCTTCATCGCCGCTGACGCGCTTGAGCAGGCGCAGCGAACGGCCGTCCCAGGCGTATTGCTCCAGCGCTTCCAGGCGATGCAGCCAGACGCGGTCGCGGCCGACCACCGAGAAGCCGAACACGCGGTCCACCGGGCTGCCGGGCAGCGGTTCGAAACGCGAGGCCGCCGCGTCCCAACGCGCCAGCCCGGAAGGCCCGGCCAGCCACAGCGCGCCGTCGGGGCCGGCCTCGATCTGCTCGATATAGAGCGTGTCGATGCCGCGGTTCTCTTCCGGCCGCACTGACACGCGCACGCGGCCGTCGCGGTCGCGCATCTGCAGCGCCGGCGGCATGTAGGCGATCCAGAGGTTGCCGTCGGGCGTTTCGACCAGCTGATCGGGAATGTCGCTGAAGGTCGCATCCTGCGCCGAAGTCGCGGTCCAGCCGCGCACCGCGCCGCCGGGCGCGACCCGGGTCAGACCCAGGGTGCTGCCGAACCACATCGCGCCGTCGCGCGCTTGCAGCACCGAGTACAGCGGCGTGTCGGCCAGCGCCGGCACCGCGTGCTGGCGCGTGCGTCCGTCGCCCAGGTCCAGGCGATCGATCACGCCGCGCTCGCCCACCATCCACACGCCGTTGCCGGCGGCCGCGGCCAGGTCGCGCATGTAGGCCACGCGCGGCGCGCCGGGATGGCCGGCGCCGGGCTTGAGCACGGTGAACTGGCGCCAGTTCGGCGCCAGATAGGCCACGCCGCGTTCCTCGGTGGCGAACCACCAGCCGCCCTCGTGATCGCGCAGCAGGTCCAGGGTGTTGATCTGCGCGATCTCGGCCTCGTTGGCCAGCGGCACCAGCTTGCCGCCGAGCACGCGGCGCAGGCCGCGGTGGGTGGCGACCCAGTAGTTGCCGGGACCGTCGCCGACCACGCCGTAGACGCCGGTCTTGTCGGCCGGATCGAACCAGGGCTGCGGCTCGATCGCGCCGTCGGGCGTGCGCCGGAATGCGCGCAGGCCGGCGCCGATCCACAGCGATCCGTCCGCCGCCGGCGACAGCGCGGTGACCCAGCGGCCGCTGATCCCATCGACATCGACCGTGTGGAAGCGCTGCCCGTCCCAGTAGGCCAGGCCGGTGGTGGTGCCCACCCACAGCCGGCCGCGCGCATCGGTCTTCATCGTCCAGATGTACTCGCCGGGCAGCCCCTGGCCCTGCGCCTCGCCGGGCATGTAGCGGGTGATGTCTCCGTCGGGCGCCAGCCGGTGCACGCCGGCGCCGTCGGTGCCGAACCAGACCGCGCCGTCGGCGGTGGACGCGATCGCATAGATCTCGTCGCTGCCGATCAGCGGATGGGTCTGGCGGCCGTAGTGGACGAAGCTCTGGCGCTCGTGGTCGAGCATGTGCAGGCCGCCGCCGCTGAGCCCGACCCAGACACGGTCTCGCGCATCGACATGCAGCGCCTGCACCATGTTGCTGGGCAGCGAACCAGGATCGCCGGGTACGTGACGCCACACCCGGAAACTGACGCCGTCGTAGCGCGCCAGGCCGTCGTGGGTGGCCATCCAGATATAGCCTTCGCTGTCCTGCGCCAGCGCGGCCACGGTGCTGGACGGCACGCCCTCGGCCACGCCGTAGTAGCGGAACTGCGGCGTCTCCGGCAGCGCCGCGCGCGCCGGCAGCAGCAGCGCCCACAGCAGCGTCGCCCACAGCCAGCGCAGCGGCGCCTGGCTTCCATGCACGAACGCTGACCTGGGCATCCTGGGGGTCCGATGACGGGCGATACGGCCGCTAGGCTCCCCGATCCGGACCCGGCGAGGCAAGGCCCGCGACCGCGGCCGACGCGCCGGCGTTCCGCGGCGGGCCGCAACGGACCGTTGCGGACACGCGCCTGCGGGTTCATCGTGCGCTGCATAGAATCCCCGGACGATGCAGGCCGGGCCTGCTGCCAAGGAGCGCGTGTGCCGTATCCGTCCGTCCGTCCGCTGCTGCTTGCGTTGGCGCTGTGCGCGCTGGCGCCGTCGGCGCGCGCGGCCGGGCCGGAGAACTACGCCCTGGACCCGGTGCACACGCGGGTCATGTTTGCGATCTCGCATGCGGGCTTTTCCAAGGCCCTGGGCACGGTCTCGGGCAGCACCGGCACGCTGAGCTTCGACCGCGAGGACTGGCGCAGCGCGCGCCTGGACGTGCGCGTGCCCGTGGCCAAGCTCGACCTGGGCGATGCCAAGTGGAACGCGGCCGCGCTCGGCGCCGGCCTGCTCGACGGCCAGCGCCATCCCGAGGCGCGCTTCGTTTCCGACCGCGTCGAACCCGTCGCCGCCGATCGCGCCCGCGTCTGCGGCCAGCTCACCCTGCGCGGCCGCAGCCGCCCGCTGTGCATGGACGTCACCCTCAATGCGCTCAAGCGCCACCCGCTGCCGCCGTTCCGCCGCACCGCCGGCTTCTCGGCCACGGCCACCCTGAGCCGCGCGGACTTCGGCATCGACGCCTGGAAATCGGTGATCGGCGACAGCGTGGAGCTGCGCATCGAGGCCGAGGCCGTGCGCGACCGCAACGCCGGCGAGGCCGACGAGCCCGCGCCGCCCCCGTCCGAACCCGAGGCCGCGCCGAACGTACCGGCGCCCAAGCCCGACACCGATCCCTACGAACCCGTCCCGGTACCGCACGCATGACGATCAAGAACACCGCCGAGCGCTGGGGCGCTGTCAGCCAGTTGCTGCACTGGGCCATCGTGCTGCTGATCGCCGCCATCGCGGTGATCGGCCTGACCATGACCGACATGGCCAACGGTCCGCAGAAGATCAAAATCTACGCCCTGCACAAATCGCTGGGCCTGACCCTGCTGACCCTGGTGGTGCTGCGCCTGCTGTGGCGCCTCTACGCCGGCGCGCCCAAGGCGGTGGCGGGCACCCCGCACTGGCAGGAACGCGTGGCCTCGCTCACCCATTGGGCGCTGTACCTGCTGATGTTCGCCATGCCGATCACCGGCTGGCTGTTCAATTCCAGCTCCGGCTACCCGCTGCAGTACTTCGGCCTGTTCAACCTGCCCAAGATCGCCGCCACCAACCCCGGCCTGGCCGAACTGTCCGAATCGCTGCACGAGAACGGCTTCTGGCTGCTGCTGGCGCTGGTGCTCGCCCATGCCGGCGCCGCGTTCTATCACCACCTGTTCCAGAACGACGACACCCTGCGGCGCATGCTGCCCGGCTACCGGCGCGCTGCGCCGGCCGCTGCAGCCGAACCCGCACCCGCGGTCGTCGCCCCCGCCCCCGCCCCGGAGAACCCCGATGCCCCTTAAGCCCCTCGCCTACGCCCTGCTGCTGGCCGCCGCGCCGGCCTACGCCGCCGACTACGTGCAGGCGCCGGGTTCCAGCCTGACCTTCGCCACCAAGTACCAGGGCGAAGTGTTCAGCGGCCGCTTCCCCAACTTCGCCAGCAAGATCAGCTTCGACCCGGCCAACCTGGCCGCGTCCAAGTTCGACGTGCTCATCACCATGGCCGGCGCCGACACCAAGAACGCCGAGCGCGATGACACCCTCAAGGGCGCGGATTTCTTCAGCATCGCCAAATTCCCCACGGCGCGCTTCGCCGCGACCAAGGTGCGCAGCCTGGGCGGCAACAACTACGCCGCCGACGGCAGCCTGAGCCTGCGCGGCGTGACCAAGCCGGTGACCCTGACCTTCACCTGGACCCCGGGCGCCAAGCCGGTGCTCAGCGGCAAGGCCACGGTCAAGCGCCTGGACTTCGGCGTGGGCGGCGGCGACTGGGCCGACACCTCGATCATCCCCAACGAAGTCGCGGTCAGCACCAAGCTGACGCTGCTGCCGGCCAAGTAAGCGCGGGATTTGGCGATAGACGGGCCGGAGCCTGGGCTCCGGCCTTTCGTGCTGGCCCAACGGACCGGCCGGGAGGCGGGGATGGATATCCATAGCCGCGGTGTGGTGAGCTTCCTGAGCGACATCCAGGACCGCAGGGAGCAACTGCAGGCTCTGCGCGCGCACTACCTCGCGGCGGGTGCGAGCCGGGCGCGCATCGGCCTGAACCTGAGCGCGCGCCCGTTCAAGGCCCACCACGGCGGCACTGTCGCGCAATACCAGGGCTGCCTGCCGATGTGCCTGTACGTCTCGACCGCCGACGGACGCGAATACGAACTCAGCGCGAGCCTGCTGTGGCAGGAGCAGGCATGGCGGATCGAGACGGAGCTGCGCCGGGAAAACGACGACGGCGGCTGGGATCTCGTCCACGAACTGCCGCCGCGGACCGCCGTGGACCTGCCGTCGTGCCTGCAGCAGTTCCAGGCCGCGATCGCGGACTTGGCCGGCTTCCAGGATCGGGTGCTGCCGGGCTAGCGGCTCAAGGAAGCGAAGCCGCGACCGGAGCTCAAGCGGCCGCCAGCCACTGCGCCAAGCGGCCCGCATCGAACGGCCAGTCCAGTTCGCGCCCGCCCTCTTCGTCGCGCAACACCGGCACCCGCACGCCATAGCGCTGCTCCAGCGCCTCGTCCTCGTCGATGAAGACGCTCTCGAACTCCGGCGCCCGCGCCTGTGCCAGCACGGCCAGGGCCAGATCGCAGAGGTGGCAATCGTCGCGTTGGTACAGGGTCAAGTGCATGCGCTTGCGTACTGAGGTGGCGGGGCCCCGCTAGCGTCTAGAATAGCCGCGAGTCCGAACGGGACGGGAACCATGGTTTTGCGCGCGATCCACACCGCCGTGCTGGGCGCCCTGCTGCTGGCGCCGGCCGCCGCGTGGGCGGCGCCCGACTGCACGGTGACGCAGGCGCAACTGATCGCGGCCTGGCAGAGCGGCGGCGAAGGCGATTTCGAGCAGTTCGAGCTGAGCCGAAGCGACGGACGCAACGGCTTCGACTCGTGGCTGCACCAGCGCCCGGAACTGCTGGGCGGCAGTTGGACCTTCGACCCCAAGACCTGCCGGCTGCTCATCGACCATGCCGCCACCGGGCAGCACTGGGAATACGCGGTGAGCCTGGCCGACGCCAAGACCCTGCTGCTGCGCGCTCCAGACGAACGCCGCAGCGCCCGCTACCGCAAGATCGCCAACGGACGCTGACCGCGTCCCATCGCCCTCCAGCCGAGCATCCCCCGCACCATGGCCGTCAGCACCTTCGACCTTTTCAAGATCGGCATCGGGCCGAGTTCCTCGCACACCGTCGGTCCGATGCGCGCGGCCGCGCGCTTCGTCGAAAAATGGGTGATCGAACACGGCCGCCTGCAGGACGTGGCGCGCGTGCGCGCCGAAGTGTTCGGCTCGCTGGCGCTGACCGGCCGCGGCCACGGCACCGACAAGGCCGTGCTGATGGGCCTGGAAGGCCACCTGCCCAACCAGATCGACCCGGACGTCATTCCGCCGGCATTGGAGCGCATCCGCGCCAGCAAGCGCATCCTGCTCGGCGGCCAGCGCGAGATCGGCTTCGACGAGAAGCACGACCTCATCATGAACAAGCGTCAGAAGCTGCCGTTCCACACCAACGGCATGCGCTTCACCGCCTTCGACGCGGCCGGCGAGGTCATCGCCACGCGCGATTACTACTCCGTCGGCGGCGGCTTCGTGGTCAATCAGGACGAAGCGGCCGAAGACCGCATCGTCGCCGACACCACCGAACTGGCCTACCCCTTCCACTCCGGCGACGAACTGCTCGCGCAGTGCCAGCGCAGCGGCTTGAGCATCGCCGAGCTGATGATGGCCAACGAGCGCGTGTGGCGCAGCGACGAGGAGATCAACGCCGGCCTGGACGAGATCTGGCAGGCCATGCAGGCCTGCGTGAACCGCGGCGTGCGCGAAACCGGCACCCTGCCCGGCGGCCTGCACGTCTCGCGCCGCGCGCCGGCGCTGCACGCCGAACTGTCGACCAAGCCCGAGGCGGCCATGCGCGACCCGCTGACCGTGCTGGACTGGGTCAACCTGTACGCGCTGGCGGTCAACGAAGAGAACGCGGCCGGCGGCCGCGTGGTCACCGCGCCCACCAACGGCGCCGCCGGCATCATTCCGGCCGTGCTGCACTACTACGACCGCTTCTGCCCCGGCGCCAACCTGCAGGGCGTGCGCAACTTCCTGCTCACGGCCGCCGCGGTCGGCATCCTGTACAAGGAGAACGCCTCGATCAGCGGCGCCGAAGTCGGCTGCCAGGGCGAGGTCGGCGTGGCCTGCTCGATGGCCGCCGCCGGCCTGGTCGGCGCGCTGGGCGGCACGGCCAGCCAGATCGAGAACGCGGCCGAGATCGGCATGGAACACAACCTGGGGCTGACCTGCGACCCCATCGGCGGCCTGGTCCAGATTCCCTGCATCGAACGCAACGCCATGGGCGCGGTCAAGGCGATCAACGCCTACCGCATGGCCATGCGCGGCGACGGCAAGCACAAGGTCAGCCTGGACAAGGTGATCAAGACCATGCGCGACACCGGCCGCGATATGCAGGACAAGTACAAGGAAACCTCGCGCGGCGGTTTGGCCGTGAACGTGATCGAGTGCTGATTCCGCTTTGAACGCGCCCGCCCGCCACCGCGACGACGGCCGCTGGCTGGGCGCCTACGCCGAACGCGTGGAAGTGCGCTGCCCGCGCTGCGATGCTCCCGGCACGGTGCGCGCGCAATGGGCGAGCCACCGCTGGAACGCCGTCTATGTCTGCGCGCACTGCGGCCTGGACGCGCGCAGCGAACGCGAGGATTGGCTGGGTGCGGTCTACCGTTGGGGCCGCCGCCCTTGCGGCTATTGCGGCCATCAATGGCTGCACGCGCGGCAATGCCTGCCCAACCGCGGCGAGCGCATGTCGACGCTGCCCCAACAGCGCGTCGCCGCGCAGACCGACACCCTGCCCGCGCGCTGCAGCGTATGCGGCCATGAGAGCCAGGTGACGCTCAGCGCCATCCGCTGCGTCGAACAGCGCGACGGCTGGGACCCGCACTTCGGCCTGCCGCTGCGCCTGATCGAACCCACCCGCGCCGGCCTGCTGTGGGCCTATAACGCCGAGCACCTGGCCGAACTGCGCCGCTACGTCGCCGCCGACCAACGCGAACGCCGCGGCGCGACCCACGGCAAGAGCATGATCGCGCGCCTGCCGACCTGGATGAAACTGGCGCGACACCGGCCGCTGGTGCTGAAGGCGTTGGATCGGCTGCATCGGCAGTTGGATGGCGTTCGCCCCGCATAGCGCGAGCGGGACGCGCCCCGCGGCGAAGAAGCGCAAGGCGTACACCGATAGCCCCGGCCACCACGGAGCATTAGCATGGCGGCTGCACGATATGTCCGTCGTCAGGAGCGCACTCATGAAATCCCTCATCGCACTCTTGCTCCTCGCCTTTGCCGCTTCGGCGCATGCGGGCACATGGGACTACGGGCAGTTCGATAACGACCAGGCACTGGATACCGCCTCGGACTGGGCCGAGTCCGGCAGCGTCGACTCCGTCCGCAACGCCCTGACCTCCGCTCATTCCGCCCGCTACTTGGCGTCCCCGGAAGGGGTCGACGCGCTCGTAGCCGCAGAAGTCGTCGCCGCCGCTATGGGCCGACCCAGCAAAAAGCTGCCGGCCGATTTGGCCGCATGGCTGCGGCAGCAGCCCGCGGACCGGCTGCGTGCGCTCGCACCACAGGCCCAGGCGGCGATCGCACGCGTACGCGACGCCAAGGGCTCGGAACTTTACGAACTGTGGGCCGAAGCGGAGCTGGAGCGATGGCTGGCCCAATTGGATGAGCTGTCCAGCCGCCTGGGTGCCGCCGCTCGTGCACCGGCTCGCTGATACGCCTCCAAGCCTGCTCGCCGCGATGCTGGCATGAGCGCACCACTGCGCTGCCTGATCCTGCCCGGCATGGACGGCACCGGTGAACTGCTGATGGAGTTCGCCGCCGCGCTCGCGCCTCAACTGCAAGCGGAGGTTGTGACCTACCCGCGCGACGTCGCACTGGGCTTCGACGCACTGACGGATCGGGTACGCGATCGCCTGCCGACGCAGCAGCCTTTCCTGTTGATCGGCGAATCCTTCTCCGGCCCCATCGCGATCCGCCTGGCCGCGGAACGGCCTGCGGGCCTGCGCGGCCTGGTGCTGTGCGCGAGCTTTGCGCGCGCGCCGCAACCGCCGGGCTGGCTGCTGCCCGCGTCGTGGCTGGGTGGAATCGGCGCGCTATTGCCCTTGCAGCGGCTGCCCACGTCCTGGATCGCGGCGGCCATGCTCGGCCGCTGGGCGGACCCGCAGTGGCTGGCGCGCACGCGCGCGGCGTTGGACTCGCTGGACGCGGCGGTGCTGCGCACCCGCATGCGTGCGGGCAGCCGCGCCGACGAAACCGCCGCGCTGGCCCAGGTGGAGTGTCCGTTGCTGTACCTGCGCGGTCGCCACGACCGCCTGGTCTCGCGACGCAGCTGGACGCATATCCGCAGCGTGCAACCGCAGGCGCGCTGCATCGAACTGGACGCTCCTCACTTCCTGCTGCAAGTGCGGCCGGCCGAAGCCGCCGACGCGATCCGCCAGGCCTACGCCGGCTGAGCGGCCCTCACGCGCCGTACACGGCGCCCACGCCGACATGGCCCCCGCCGCCGCGGCGCGCACCGGGGGATTTACCCGCGCGCTGGCTGCGCTCACTATGGCCCGAGCCAGCTAGGACGCTCCTGCATGCCAGCCAGCCTCAGCCGTCGCGATTTCCTCAAGTCCAGCGTGGTGGCGGGCATCGCGGTGTATGTGGCCGCGCCCGGCAGCAGCGCGCTGGCCGCGTTGTTCGAACGCGAGCGGCTGCGGCCGCTGCCCTGGGACCCGGCCACCGGCAAGATCCGCTACCGCGTCGACGCGACCGCCAAGGTCACCGGCGAAAAACTCTTCAGCTTCGACGTGCGTTCGCGCGACCTGCCCGGCTGGCCGCGCGAGCAGGCGCACGCGATGCTGCTGCGGGTGACCCGCGCCGACCGCGCCTACGCCGGCCACGACCTGTCGGTGCTGGGACCGCAGCTGCAGCCCGACCGCATCGTGACCGCCGCCGACCTGCAGCGCGACGGCCTGGGGTTTCCGCCGTTCTACGGCCAGGACCTGCTGCTGCCCGAAGGCGCCACGCCGGCCTACCTGGGCCAGGCCGTGGCCTTCCTGATCTGGCACGACTACGCGCGCTTCCGCGCGGCCAAGACGCGGCTCAAGTTCCGCGACGACCTGATCCGTTGGGGCGCGCAGACCGGGCCGCTGCAGCGCGACCCCTGGGCCAGCTTCCGCTACGTGCGCGTGGGCGGCGCCACGCCGTTCGACGACGACGCCTATTCCAGCCTCAAGGACACACCGCTGTTCCCCTCGGGCTACCGCAAGAATCAGCCGCAATGGCCGGCCGCCGACGCGGCCGGCGGCCTGGACGCGCAAGGCATGGCCCACGCTGCGGCGATCACGGCCGCGTTGGACGCGCCCGGCGACGGCAAGCTGGTATTGCAGCGCGAATACTTCTCGCAATCCATCGACACCGCTGCGCTGGAGCCGGACAACGGCAACGGCTGGTACGACCGCGACAGCGCCACCCTGCACCTGGTGGTGACCACGCAGTCGCCGCAGGAGATCGCCGAGGACGGCGCGCGCGTGCTCGCCGCCAGCGGCCTGGGCGTGAAGCGGCTGGTGCTGCACCCCTGCTACACCGTCGGCTACGGCTCCAAGGACCACAACCCGTATCCGTTCTACGCCCTGATCGCCGGCCTGTACGGCGACGGCCGCGCGGTGCGCCTGGCCAACGACCGCTACGAGCAGTTCCAGGCCAGCCTCAAGCGCCACAGCTTCCGCATGCGTTACCGCATCGCGGTGGACAAGCGTAGCGGCAAGTTCGAACTGTTCCAGGGCGACATGACCGGGGACGGCGGCGGCCGGCGGAATTTCTCGCCCTCGGTGTGCCTGGTGGCTGCGACCGCGGCGCAGTCGATCTACTACTTCCCGCGCAGCGACCTGGCCAGCACCGTGATCGCCTCGCGCGCGCTCGACGCGGGTTCGGCGCGCGGCTACGGCACCTTGCAGAGCATGGGCGCCACCGAAATGCTGGTGGACGAAGTGGCCGCCGAGCTCGGCGTGGACGCGATCGAACTGCGCCAGCGCAACGTGTTCAAGACCGGCATGAAGAACACCCAGGGCGCGATCCCCGGCGGCGCCCAGCGCGCCGACGAAGTGCTGGCCAAGGCGCGCGCGCACCCGCTGTGGCAGCAGCGTGCGCAACGCAAGCGCGAGTACGAGGCCCAGCATCCGGGCAAGCGCTACGGCGTGGGCTTCGGCTGCGTGCAGAAGGATTTCGGCACCGGCGCCGAGTCGGCCTTCGCCGAAGTCTCGCTGTCGCGCGAGGGCCGCGTGGTGCTACGCCAGGTCGCGGTGGAAATGGGCACCGGCATGGCCACCAGCCAGGCCGCGCTGTGCATGCAATGGCTGGGCCGCCCCGCCGACGAAGTGCGCACCGGCGAAGTCGACTGGCCGGAGTTGCCGATGGTCGCCACCGGCGATCCCTGGCTGATGAGCCAGGCCGAACAGGACCGGCAGCAGGGCAATCCGCGCTGGACGCCGAACCGGGTGATCCCGAGCAGCGCCAGCAACTCCGCGTATTTCTACGGCCACGCCACCCGCGAGGCGGCGCGGCTGCTCTTCACACAGGGTCTGTGGCCGGCGGCGCTGGCCTTGTGGGGTCAGGGCTACGGCGGCGGCCAGTTGTCGCCGCTGGTGGTGCGGCGCGAGGACGCGCGCTGGATCGAAGGCCGCCTGACCGCCGCCAGCCTGGCGCCGCTGACGCTGGCGCAGCTGGCGGCCAAAGCCTACGAACTGGGCCTGCCCACCGGCGCGGTGGTGCACACCTTCAACCGCTGGCAATGGGCGCAGGCCGACTTCCCATTGGACGGCGACGACGCGCGCCTGCCGCTGGACGGCCTGGCCCTGCGCTGGGGCGACGGCCAGGCCAGCGGCCGCGGCACGCCCACCGCCAACGGCTACCGCATGCTCGAACGCAGCCGCGCCTATTACCCGCCGACCCAGCGCAACAACGCCGGGGTGGTCTATTACAGCGCCATCGGCACCCTGGCCGAAGTCGCGGTGGACAGCGCCAGCGGCGCGGTGGAACTGCTCAACCACCACTCGATCCTGGAATGCGGCAACCAGATCGTGCCCGAGCTGGTGTCCGGCCAATTGCAGGGCGGCCTGGCCATGGGCATCGGTCACGCGCTGCACGAATACCTGCCGCTGTACGAGGACGGCCCCGGCAACGGCAGCTGGAACTTCAACCGCTACCAGCTGCCGCGCGCGCGCGACGTGGCGGTGTGGGCGCAGACCGGCGAGGTGCTGCCGCCGCTGTCCGACACCGACCCGCCCAAGGGCATGGCCGAAGTGGTGATGATCGCGGTGGTGCCGGCCATCGCCAACGCCGTAGCCCACGCCACCGGCCACCGTTTCCGCGAACTGCCGATCACCGCCGACAAAGTGCGGGCCGCGCTGCGCGGCGCGCCGGCTACGCAGGAGGCCAGCGCATGAGCGACGGCATCGTCACCCTACCGCTGAGCCTGACCGTCAACGGCCGTGCCCACGGGCCCCTGCAGGTGCCCGAGGACATGATGCTGATCGACGTGCTGCACGAGTACCTGGGGCTCACCGGCACCCGCTTCGGCTGCGGCCAGGGCGTGTGCCGCGCCTGCACGGTGATCGTCGACGACGAGCACGGCCCGCGCGAGGTGCGCAGCTGCATCACCGGCGCGCACTACTTCGCCGGCAAGCGCATCCGCACCGTCGAAGGCCACGCGCAGCGCGACGACACCGGCGCGATCGTGCAGCTTTCGCCGGTGCAGCAGGCGTTCCTGGATCACTACAGCTTCCAGTGCGGCTACTGCACGCCCGGCTTCGTCAACGCCGCCACCGTGCTGCTGGAACGCCTGCGCAAGGCGCCGGTGGCCAAGTCCGAACTGGAAGCCACGATCACCGACGCGCTGGACCCGCACCTGTGCCGCTGCACCGGCTACGTGCGCTACTACCAGGCGGTGAAGGCGGTGGCGCTGGCCACGCCCGGCCTGGTCAGGGAGGACGCGCCGTGACCCGGGTGGGCTGGCGCCGCGTCGTGGCCTGGGCCCTGCTGCTGGCCGTGGTGTGGCTGCTGGGCAGCGCGCTGCTGCAATGGTGGTCCTCGCGCGGGCCGGTGCAGCGGGTCACGGCCACGCCCGAGCAGTTCGCGCGCGGCCGTTATCTCACCGACGCCGCCGACTGCGCCGCCTGCCATACCGCGCCCGGCGGCGCGCCGTTCGCTGGCGGCGTACCGCTGCCGTCGCCGTTCGGCACCATCCACGGCACCAACATCACGCCCGATCCCGAGCACGGCATCGGCCGCTACACCGCCGACGATTTCCACCACGCGCTGACCCGCGGAGAAGCGCGCGACGGCCACCAGCTGTACCCGGCCATGCCCTACGTGTCCTACCGCGGCATCGCGCGCGCGGACTCGGACGCGATCTACGCCTATCTGATGCAGCAGCCCGCGGTGTCGCAGCCCAACCGCAAGAACGGCGTGCGCTTTCCCTTCAACATCCGCAGCGGCATCGCCCTGTGGAACCTGGCCTTCGCCGGTGCCGGCGATGCGCCCGCACCTGCCTCGCAAGGCGACTCGCCGGCGTGGCAGCGCGGCCGCTATCTGGTCGACACCCTGGGCCATTGCGGCGAATGCCACAGCCCGCGCGGTTGGGCGGGGCAGCTCGACCGCAAGCGTCCGCTGGGCGGCAACAACGAACTGGGCCGCTTTGCCGCGCCCGACATCACGCCGCAAGGCCTGGCCGCGCGCGGCTGGGATGCGGCGCAACTGCGCGCCTACCTGGGCACCGGCCTCAACGCGCACGCGGTAGCCTCGGACGAAATGCTGACCGTGGTGCGCCTGTCCACGAGCCGCCTCAGCGCCGCCGATCTGGACGCCATGAACACCTATTTGCTCGGCGACCGGCCGCCCGCGCCGCGCGCGGCCGGCCCGCGCACCGGCAACGACCCCGGCGCACGCCGCCATTACCTGGACCTGTGCGCGGGCTGCCACGGCCGCGAACGCGAGGGCGTGCCGCACGTCGCACCGGCCTTGGCCGGCAACAGCAGCGTGCGCGACGCCGACCCGCACAACCTGATCGTCGCCCTCCTCGACGGCCTGCCCGAACACGACCTGCCCGGCCTGGAGCGCATGCAGCCCATGCCCGGCTTCGCCCAGGACCTGGACGACCGCGAGGTCGCCGCCCTGGCCAACTGGCTGCGCGGCGACAGCGCCGCCACGCCGCAGGCGGTGGCCGAACTGCGCAAGCGATCCGGCACGCACTGAGCCGCGCCGGAGCGCGGCCGCCCGCACTCGACGACTTCCTGTGGCAGCGGCGCACGCCGCGATGCGGCCGCTAGCGCTGGTCGGTCCCATCGCGGCTTGCGCCGCTCCTACAGACAGCAGGCTTGGCCGCGCATCCGCCGCCATTCGCAACCGCCACTTGCCGTCGCAACACACAGTGCGATTGTCTTCAAGACAATTGGATTGCGCTGCAACGCAACAAACGCGCACTTATCTGACCGTCGTTGTCACAGATATTTGTGAACTATTGCGCAAAGCCGTATTTCCACGTTTGACAACGTTGTCAGCAATGGCAGCCTCGGTGGCCGAAACCGGCGCCGACCGCGACCGCGCGCCGCCGAACCACGCTCCGGAGGGAACCGCAGCACCGTTCACCCGCCGCACCGCGGCGCATACGAGGAGGTCGTCGAACCTCCCGCGCAGTACCGAGGCGCCACCGCCTCCTTTCCAGCACACAGAGGGACCTTGCCCGGCCGGCGACGGCGCGGGTTTCGCATCGGACTTCGCACACGGGAGAGGACGCAATGAAGCACGCTCGATTGAAGCACGCTCGGTTGAAGCAGGCTTGGTCCACCAGATCGGCCAGCCTGGCGCTGGCCTGCCTGCTGGCCACGTCATGGACCGCCTCGGCATGGGCGCAAAGCGCCAGCTGCAGCGGCGTGGCCGCATGGAATTCGGCCACCATCTACAACCCCGGCGACAAGCTGGTCTATCAGAACCGCCTGTACCAGGCGAACATCCAGATCTGGAACGCGCCGCCGACGCACTGCCCCAGCTGCGGCTGGTACACCGACCTGGGCGCCTGCGGCACCGGCGGCAACCAATCGCCCAGCGTGAGCCTGACCGCGCCCAGCAACGGCGCCAGCTACAACACCGGCGCCAACATCGCCGTCAGCGCCAACGCGTCCGACAGCGACGGCAGCGTCGCCCAAGTCGAATTCTTCCGCGGCACGGTGTCGCTGGGCGTGGATACCAACTCGCCCTACAGCGTGACCTGGAACAACGCCACCGCCGGCAGCCACGCGTTCAAGGCCGTGGCCACCGACAACAACGGCGCCACCGCGACCTCGGCCACCGCCACGGTGACCGTGACCACGGTCAGCAACGACACCACGCCGCCCAGCGTGCCCGGCGGCCTGGCCTCGCCTTCGCAGACCTCCAGCAGCATCGCGCTGAGCTGGAACGCGTCCACCGACAACAGCGGCGGCAGCGGCGTGGCCGGCTACGACGTATACCGCGACGGCGCGCTGATCGCCTCGCCCACCGCCACCAGCTACACCGCCACCGGCCTGACCGCCAACACCAGCTACGCCTTCCGCGTGCGCGCCCGCGACAACGCCGGCAACGCCTCGGCGCAGAGTGCGCAGATCAGCGTCAGCACCACCCAGGGCGGCGGCGGCGGCAACAAGCGGGTGATCGGCTACTTCACCCAGTGGGGTATCTACGGCCGCAACTACCGGGTCAAGAACATCGACACCAGCGGCTCGGCGGCCAAGCTGACCCACATCAACTACGCCTTCGGCAACGTGCGCAACAACCGCTGCCAGGTGGGCGTGACCATCCCCAGTAACGAATCCACCGGCGAGGGCGGCGACGCGTTCGCCGACTACACCAAGGCCTTCGGCGCCGGTGAAAGCGTGAGCGGCGCCGCCGACACCTGGGACCAGCCGCTGCGCGGCAACTGGAACCAGCTCAAGCAGCTCAAGGCCAAGTACCCGGGCCTGAAGGTGCTGATCTCGCTGGGCGGCTGGACCTGGTCGCGCGGTTTCGCCAGCGCAGCGCGTCCGGAGAACCGCCAGGCCTTCGTCGCCTCGTGCATCGACGCCTACATCCGCGGCAACCTGCCGGTCACCGACGGCGCCGGCGGCGTGGGCGCGGCAGCGGGCGTGTTCGACGGCATCGACCTGGACTGGGAATATCCGGCCGCTTGCGGCCTGAGCTGCGGCACCGCGGAGGAAAGCGCCAACTTCACCGCCCTGCTGGCCGAATTCCGCAGCCAGCTCAACGCGGTGCGCCCCGGCCTGCTGCTGACCATCGCCGCCGGCGCCGGCATCGACAAGATCCGGGTCACCAATCCGGCGGCGTATCACCAGTACCTGGACTACATCAACGTGATGACCTACGACTTCCACGGCACGTGGGAGGCCAGGACCAACCATCACACCGCGTTGTTCGACTCGCCCAGCGATCCGTCCACCGGCGACGCCCTGCAGTACAACAGCAACGACGCGATGGAAGGCTTCCTCTCGCGCGGCGTGCCGGCGTCCAAGCTCAATCTGGGCATCGGTTTCTACGGCCGCGGCTGGACCAACGTGCCCAACGTCAACAACGGCCTGTACCAGAGCGGCAGCGCGGCGCCGGGCACCTACGAGGCGGGCAACGAGGACTACAAGGTGCTCAAGAACCGCCCGGGCACGGTCTACACCGACGCCACCGCGCGCGCCACCTGGAAGTACGACGGCACTACGTTCTGGAGCTACGACACGCCGGCGATGATCATCGAGAAGATGGGCTACGTGAAGGCGCAGGGCCTGGGCGGCGCGTTCTTCTGGGAGTTCAGCGGCGACGACGCCCAGGGCAGCCTGGCCACCGCCGTCAGCGACGGACTGAAGTGAGGCGCGCCGGCGACGGCACGCCCTGAGCTTGCGCAGCGCCACGGTCCCTGCCGCGGCGCTTGCCTCGGGGCGCCGGCCTCCCCTCGGGCCGGCGCCCCGGATTTATCCGACGAGCTCGCACGGCCGCCTGCACGCAGGCGGCCGTTTGGTTTATGCCGCAATCTTAGTTACCTACAGGCAGGAACGGCGCAAGCCGCGACCGCGCCACTTCGATCGCCGCGAAACACCGATGCGGGCGCAGAGACTGAAAAGCATCGCGGCTCACGCCGCTCCCACAGAAAGCGAAAGGCAACGCCGCTCTGCTTTGGGGTAGGAGCGGCGTGAGCCGCGACCACGCAGCTTCGGCTGAGGGACGGTCGCGGCTTACGCCGCTCCTACCCCAAGGCCAAGCGAATCGCGGTTAGTGCGCCAGCCGCAGCACGTCGTCCAGCAACCCCGCCGCAGTGACCGCAGCGCCCGCGCCCGGCCCCTGCACCACCAACGGCTGTTCGCTGTAACGGTCGGACCAGATCGCGACCTTGTTGTCGGTGCCGGCGCCGCCGGCCAGCGGATGATCGGCCGGCAGCGACTCCAGGCCCACGCGTGCCGCGCCGTCCTGCAGGCGCGCGATGAAGCGCAGCTTCTCGCCGTTCTTGTACGCGGCCGCGTAGCGGTCGCGCAGCGGCGCGTCCAGCGCGGGCAGCGCCGCATCCACGCTCTCGGCCGACAGGATCGCCAGTTCCGACGGCACCAGCGAGGAGACCTGGACCTCGCCCGCCTCCAGCGCCACGCCGGCCGCGCGCGCCAGGATCAGCAGCTTGCGCCGCACGTCCTCGCCCGACAGGTCGTCGCGCGGATCGGGCTCGGTGTAACCGGCGTCGCGCGCCTGACGCACCAGGGTCGAGAACGGGCGCATGCCGTCGTAATGATTGAACAGCCAGGCCAGCGAGCCCGAGAGCACGCCGGCGATGGCATGGATGCGGTCGCCGCCGGCCTGCAACTCGCGCAGGGAACGCAGCAGCGGCAGGCCCGCGCCGACGGTGGCGCTGTCGCCGTAGCCGACGCGGCCGGCCGCGCAGGCCTCGCGGATCGCGCGCCAGCGCGCCAGGCTGGTGCCCTGGCCGATCTTGCAGGCGGTGACCACGTGGATGCCCTGCGCCAGCCACTGCGCGTGGCGCTCGGCCACCGCCTCGCTGGCGGTGGCGTCGATGACCACGCGCGCGCCGTCGCCGCGCAGCGCGTCGGCGACGGTGTCCAGCGAGCTTCGCAGCTCGGAAGCGGCCAACGCGGTCGCCGCGTGCTCGGGCAGCAGGCCGCCCGCATCGGCCGCCGCGCGGCGCGAGTTGGCCACGTGCACCAGCTGCAGGCGCTCGCCGATCGCGCGGCCGCGCCAGGAAGCCAGCCGCGCCAGCACCGCGCCGCCGACCGTGCCGGTGCCGAGCAAAGCCACCCGCGCAGGCGCCACGCCGGACGTTGGGGAGGGAGGCGGCGCCGGCGCCTGCGCGATCGCTTGCCCGTGCAGGGCGCTGGCCGCGGCGTTCATCGTTTCGCGCGCGCCGCCGTGGCCACCGCGGCGCTGGCGCGTTCCAGCGCGGCCTCGAGATCGGCGATCAGGTCGTCGACGTGTTCGATGCCCACCGACAGACGCAGCAGCCCGTCGCCGATGCCGGCGGCCGCGCGCGCTTCCGGCGACATCGCCGCATGGGTCATGGTGGCCGGGTGCGCGACCAGGCTTTCCACGCCGCCCAGCGATTCGGCCAGGGTGAAACAGCTCAAGCCGTCGACGAAGGCGCGCACCGCGTCTTCGCCGCCGTCGATCTCGACGCTGAGCATGGCGCCGAAGCCCTGCTGCTGGCGCGCGGCCAGCGCATGGCCCGGGTGCGAGGCCAGGCCCGGGTAGTGCACCACGCGCACCGCCGGGTGCTTATCCAACAACTCGGCGATGGCCAGGGTGTTTTCCTGGTGCACGCGCAGGCGCGCGTCCAGCGTGCGCAGGCCGCGCAGGGTCAGGAAGGCGTCGAAGGGCGAGCCGGTCAGGCCCAGCGCATTGGCCCACCAGGTCAGCTGCTGATGGTGCTCGGCGCTCTTGGCCACGACCGCGCCGCCGACCACGTCGCTGTGGCCGTTGATGTACTTGGTGGTCGAATGCACGACCAGGTCGGCGCCGAACGCGATCGGACGCTGCAGCGCCGGCGACAGGAAGGTGTTGTCGACCACGGTCAGCGCGCCCTGGGCGTGCGCGGCCTCGATCACGAAGCGCAGGTCGGTGATGCGCAGCAGCGGGTTGGACGGGGTTTCGATCCAGACCACGGCCGGCTTGCCGGCCAGCGCCTCGGTCAGCGAGCGCGGGTCGGTGAGGTCGGCGGTGATGAGCTCGAACGCGCCCTTGGCCGCGAGCGCGTTGAACAGGCGCCAGCTGCCGCCGTAGCCGTCGTGCGGCACCACGACGCGGTCGCCGGGCTTGAGGAAGGCGTGCAGCACCAGGGTGATGGCCGACATGCCGGTGGAGGTGACGACGCCACCGGCGCCGCCTTCCAGCTCCGCCAGCGCCTCGCCTAGCAGGTCGCGGGTGGGGTTGCCGCTGCGGGTGTAGTCGTACTGGCGCTTGTCGTTGTAGCCGGCGAAGCTGAAGTTCGACGACAGCACGATCGGCGGCGTCACCGCGCCGTAGGCCGCGTCGCGGTCGATGCCGGCGCGCACCGCGGCGGTGCAGGCGTTGCGTGCGTTGCGCACGGGGTTGGAAGTCGATTCGATGCTCAAGGGGCCGCTCCGTAGGAATGAATGCTCAGGCGGCCGCCGACGTACAGTCGGCCAACGCTTCGCGAAGAATGGTGTCGATCTGGGACTGTTCCTTCAGGCAGGCGTCGTGCCCGTAGATCGAGCGCAGCACGCGCAGGCGGGTTTCGCCGCGCAGGCGCTCGACCAGGTCGTAGGACTCGCCCAGCGGAATCAGGCGGTCTTCGCTGACCGCGACCACGGTGACCGGAATGCGAATCGCCGTGGGGTCGACTTGCTGCAGGTCGATGGATTCGGACAGGCGCAGGAAGGCGGTGGCCGGCGTGCGCGCCACGTACTTGGCGCCGCAATGGTCCAGGTAGTCCTCGGCGTCCACGCGCACGCGGCCGTCGACCACCTGCGCCGCGCCGAAACGCTCGGCGAATTCCTCCGGCGTGCGGTAGCTCAGCACCGCCAGTTCGCGCGCCAGCGCCAGGCCCTGGGCCTCGTCGCATTGCAGCGCGCCCAGCGCGACCGCGCGGCGCTGCAGCGCGCGCCAGGCGGCGGCATACGGATGGGCGCGGTGAGTGCCGCTGATCGAAACCAGCGCATCCAGGCGCTGCGGATGGCGCGCGGCGAACTGCAGGCCGACCATGGCACCGTAGGAATAACCGACGAAGGCCTGCAGGCGTTCGATGCGCAGCGCGTCCAGCACCGCGGCCACCGCATCGGCCTGATCGGCCGGATCCAGCGCCGCGTCCAGGCTGCCGTCGGCGCCGATCCAGTCGAAGGACACCAGGCAGTAGCGCGACGGATCCAGGGCCAGGCCGCGGCCGACCTGGCTCTCCCACCAGCCCGCTTCCGGATAGCTGCGGCTGGGCGCGAGGTGACGGTGGGCGGAAATGCCGCCGGCGACGAACAGCGCCGGCAGCGCGCGGTCGCCCTGGACCTCGTAGCGCAGCGTCAGCGTGCGCAGTCCGGCATGGCGCAGCGCGAGTTCCACGCGCAGTTCGCCGCGCGCGGCATCGGCGCGTTCGAAGAGGGAGGTGGTGGCGGCATCGAAGCGCTCGTAGGCCAGCGGTTCGGCGTAAGCGGCGGCGGGGGCGAAGCTCATGGCGGGCATCCGAAGTGACGGGAGCCATCGAGCTGCAAGTCGCCGCTACGCCCGCAGGCGTACGCCGCAACCATCTTCCGACCGGCGCGCAGCCTGTCGCAGGAATTGGCACCTTCGCGCGGCTTGCGCCGCGTTGGGTTGCCCCGGCTTCTAAGGGCCTGTCCCTCAGCCGGTCTCGATGGATGGCGCCAGTCTGCCCAGGGCCGGACCGGGTGTCAATCGCTCCATCCGCATATAGCGATAAATCATAAGCGCCCGGCGGACGCGACCGGCATCACAAATCCACACGCCGCCCGCATACACTTGCCGCCCATGACTCTCCGCCTTCTTGCCGCGGCCAGCCTGGCCGCCCTGCTCGCCGCCTGCGCCACCACGCAGCCCGCCGCTCCGCCCGCCAAAGCCGCCGTCGACGGCGCCGCGCTCAAGACCGTGGACGAGCGCTATGTCTCGGTCGAGTCGCCGCAGGAGGAACTGGACTCGCTGGCGACCTGGCCCACCGAGGACGGCAAGACCTGGCTGATCGCCACCGGCAAGTCCACCCACCGCCTGAGCGTGTACGACGCCGACACCGGCGAAGCGCTGCGCACCTACGGCAGCGAGGGCAAGGAACTGGGCCAGTTCGACCGCCCCAACGGCATCGCCGTGTACGCCGACCACCTGTTCGTGGTCGAGCGCGACAACCACCGCGTGCAGGTGTTCGACCTGCCCGACTTCAAGCCGCTGGGCAGCTTCGGCGACGAGCAGCTGCGCAGCCCCTACGGCATCTGGCTGACCGAGACCGAGCCGGGCGAACTGGAGGTCTACGTGACCGACAGCTTCATGTACGGCAAGAAGTTCGACCAGGTGCCGCCGTGGAACGAGCTGGACCAGCGCGTGCGCCGCTACCGCGTGCAGTTCGACCAGGACGGCCGCCTGCGCGCCAACTACGGCGGCTCCTTCGGCGACACCCACGAGGCCACCGCGCTGCGCATGGTCGAATCGATCGGCGGCGACCCCGCCAACGACCGCCTGCTGATCGCCGACGAAGACCGCCGCCACGAGTCCACCCTGCGCGAATACACCTTCAGCGGCCGCTACACCGGCCGCAGCCTGCCCGACCGCGCCTTCGGCGCCGAGGCCGAGGGCGTGGCGCTGTGGACCTGCCCCGACGGCGGCGGCTACTGGATCGCGGTGGACCAGCTGGCGCCGCTGACCATCTTCCACCTGTTCGACCGCACCAGCCTGCAGGCGGTGGGCAGCTTCGAGGGCAAGGTCACCGCGCACACCGACGGCGTGACCCTGCACGCGGCGGCCACCGCGGCCTTCCCCAGCGGCGCGCTGTTCGCCGTGCACGACGACAAAGCCGTGACCGCCTTCGATCTCGCCGAGGTGGCGCGCGCGCTAAACTTGAAGCCGGGTTGCACCGAATAACAGGAACCGCATGATCCGGGGGCTGGGCGCCTTGGCCGTATCGCTGTGCGTGGCGGCTGTGGCCGCCGCGCCGCAGGCGCATGCCGGCAAGATCTACCGTTGGACCGACCGCAGCGGCATCACCCATTACGGCGACCACGTGCCCGACGCCGCGCCGCCGTCCGAGGTCAAGGTGATCCCGGTGCGCAGCGAACCCGGCGCGATCGCGCGGCTGCGCATCGAAAGCGACGGCAGCCGTTATCTGGCCTATGCCGACAACCACCTGTCCGGCCCGATCGAGGTCAAGGTCGACTACTCGCAGAACTTCGGCGGCGGCGCCTCCCTGCTGCCGGCGCGCGCGACCGTGGCCGCGCGCTCCAGCGCCCTGGTCGCGGTGCTCAGCCCGGAGGACTCCGGCCGCGGCGTGGAGCTGCAGATGGAAAGCCTGCCCGGCGATCCGCAGGCGCGCCCGCTCAACGTGGAATACCTGCTGCCGCTGCGCCAGCCCTCGTTCCGCATCGACCAGGGCTACGGCGGGCAGTTCAGCCACACCGACCCGGAGAACCGCTACGCGGTGGACTTCGCGGCGCAGATCGGCACCCCGGTGCTGGCCGCGCGCGAGGGCGTGGTCATGCAGGTGGAGTCGGACTTCGACAAGGCCGGGCTCAACCGCGAGAAGTACGGCGGCCGCGCCAACTTCGTCCGCATCGTCCACGACGACGGCAGCATGGCCCTGTACGCCCACCTCAAGGCCGACGGCGCCCTGGTCCGGGTCGGCCAGCGCGTGCGCGCGGGGCAGCAGATCGGGCTGTCGGGCAACACCGGCTTCACCACCGGGCCGCACCTGCACTTCGCGGTGCAGGTCAACCGGGGCATGCGGCTGGAATCGATCCCGTTCCGGATGACCGGGCCGGCGGGGCCGCTGCGGATTTCGGGCGGGCTTTGAGGGCGCAGGCAGAAGCCCCGTGGCCAAGCCCTGCCCCGCCACCGGCTATAATCCCCGCCCACCTCCCAGCCTCCTGGCGCGCCCGGTGCGCGCCGTCGCCATGTCCGACGTTTCCCTAGAAGCCCTCCGCCGCCGCACCTTCGCGATCATTTCGCACCCCGACGCCGGCAAGACCACGCTGACCGAAAAACTGCTGCTGTTCGGCGGCGCGATCCAGATGGCCGGCAGCGTCAAGGGCCGCAAGGCCGCGCGCCACGCCACCTCGGACTGGATGGCGCTGGAAAAAGAGCGCGGCATCTCGGTTACCTCCTCGGTGATGCAGTTCCCGTACGAGGGCCGCATCGTCAACCTGCTCGACACCCCCGGCCACGCCGACTTCGGCGAGGACACCTACCGCGTGCTGACCGCGGTGGACTCGGCGCTGATGGTGATCGACGTGGCCAAGGGCGTGGAGGAACGCACGATCAAGCTGATGGAGGTCTGCCGCCTGCGCGACACCCCCATCATGAGCTTCGTCAACAAGCTCGACCGCGAGGGCAAGAGCCCGATCGACCTGCTCGACGAAGTGGAATCGGTGCTGGGCATCCAGTGCGCGCCGATCACCTGGCCGATCGGCATGGGCCAGCGCCTGAAGGGCGTGGTCCATCTGGTCAGCGGCGAAGTGCATCTGTACGAGCCCGGCCGCAACTTCACCCGCCAGGACTCGACCATCTTCGCCTCCATCGACGATCCCGGCGTGGAGCAGCGCATCGGCGCGGCCATGCTGGCCGAGCTGCGCGAGGAACTGGAACTGATCGAGGGCGCCTCGCATCCGTTCGACAAAGCCAGGTACCTGGCCGGCGAGCAGACCCCGGTGTTCTTCGGCTCGGCGGTCAACAACTTCGGCGTGCAGCTGCTGCTGGACTTCTTCGTCGAGCACGCGCCCAGCCCCAAGCCGCGCGAGACCACCACGCGCGAAGTGCGGCCCGACGAGGACAAGCTCAGCGGCTTCGTCTTCAAGATCCAGGCCAACATGGACCCGCAGCACCGCGACCGGGTCGCGTTCATGCGCATCTGCTCGGGCAAGTTCAACGCCGGCATGAAGGCCTTCCACGCGCGCAGCGGCAAGGAAGTGAAGCTGGCCAATGCGCTGACCTTCATGGCCAGCGACCGCGAGATCGCCGAGACCGCCTACCCGGGCGACGTGATCGGCATCCACAACCACGGCACGATCTCCATCGGCGACAGCTTCAGCGAAGGCGAAGCGCTGTCGTTCACCGGCATTCCCAACTTCGCCCCGGAACTGTTCCGCCGCGCGCGCCTGCGCGATCCGCTCAAGCTCAAGCAGCTGCAGAAGGGCCTGGCCCAGTTGTCGGAGGAAGGCGCGACCCAGTTCTTCCGCCCGCTGATGAGCAACGACCTGATCCTGGGCGCGGTGGGCGTGCTGCAGTTCGACGTGGTCGCCTACCGGCTCAAGGACGAGTACGGCGTGGACGCCAGTTTCGAGCAGGTCTCGGTGGCCACCGCGCGCTGGATCCGCTGCGGCGACGCCAAGAAGCTGGAGGAGTTCCGCGACAAGAACGCGCTGAACCTGGCCGTGGACGCGGCCGGCGAGCTGGTCTACCTGGCGCCGACCCGGGTCAACCTGCAGCTGGCGCAGGAACGCGCGCCGGGCGTGGAGTTCCTGGCCACGCGCGAGCACGCGCACGCGGTGGCGCTGGACTGATGTCGCTGCTGCGCCAGTGGTGGTCCTACTTGCTGAGCAAGCGCAGCGAAGTCGCCGCGCTGGACTACAAGGACGCCTACATGGCCAAGGTGATCCTGGACATCCACCGCCTGCGCGGGGACAAGGCCCAGGCCCTGGTGCCGCTGCACGCGCTGGCGCCGATCCACCGCATCGACCGCGAGAACGCGCGGCAGGCCACCAGCGCACGCGCCCAGGCACTGGCCGCGCGGCGCGAGGAACTGCTGGCGCGCGGCCGCCTGGACCTGGCCGCGCTGGCCGAGATCATCCCCTCGGTGTCGCAGATCAAGGTGGTGCGCGACGGCGAACGCTGGCTGGCCTTCGAGGGCAACGGCCGCCTCTATGCCATGCTCGAAGCCTTCGGCGAGGGCTGCGCCCTGCTGGTGGAAGTGGAGGAATACCGCTTCGACCGCCCGCACAAGATCCTGCGCCGGCTGCGGCGCGTGCGCCGGCTCAACACCCTGGAATGAGCCGCGTGCGCGGCCGCCGTTAAACCGTCTAGCCGATCACATTTGCGCCGGGGAATCGGCTAGCATCGGTGCACCGCGGCCGGGGGGCCGCGGCCACCAATCAGCAAGGGGAATGCAATGTATCTATTGGGTTTGGCGCTCAGCGTCATCGGCGGGCTGTGGATCGTCGTCAACGCCTTCCGCGAGAGCGTGTTGTGGGGACTGGGGTCGCTGCTGATCCCGCTGGTCGCGCTGGTGTTCGCGATCATGAACTTCGGCCAGAACAAGATTCCGCTGCTGCTGTGCGTGATCGGCGCGGTGCTGATCTTCATGGGCATGCCGTCGATGGCCGACATGGCCGCCGCCGCGCAGGCGCCGGCCGCTTAAGGCATCAGGCAAGACCGGGTCCGCCCGTACGGCCGGTGCGGACCCGCGGCCCGTCCGGCGCGCTGCCGCCGGCGCGGCTCAGCCCTTGGGCAGCCAGTCCGGCTCGGGCTGGTCGCGGTCGTAATACTCGAAGATCAGGTGGATGCGGTCGCTGTCGCCGGCGTTCTCCACCGCATGCACGGCCATGTTGCTGACCTCGGCCGCCTGGCCCTCTTTGAAGTGGTAGCCCACCCCATCGACGAAGAAGGTGACCTGCTCGTTGGTGAGCAGCGGCACGTGGATCTTGTGCGGCCACTTGGCCGCCGGGTTGGCGTCGCGGTGCGGCTTGATCACGCCGCCCGGCGCCATCCGCGCCAGCATCACCCGCGGGAATTCGGCGTTGGCGTAGCCGTAAGGCCGCACCGCCTGCGCCAGTACGGGCTCCAGCAGCTCGCGCCACTGCGCCCACAGCGGGCGGTCGTAGGACTGGCGCCAATCCTGGAAGTTGCTGACGAAGCGGAACACGATGTGCCGGGTCTTGTCCAAGGCCTCGAAGCGGTTGGGCTTGTCGGCGTTCTCCGCGTCCCACTGCGCCTCGGGGATGGCCAGCACGGCCGCGCGCAGCGCGGCGATGTCGACCTGGCCCAGCTGACGCACCGAGGTGGTCTTGCGCGGGTTGGGCGTGAGCGGGCCGGCGAAGGCGGCGGGGCGGGGAGTCGCGTTCATCTGCGTGGCGTCCTCAGGGTCAGAACGAGTAGCCGAACAGTTCCAGATCGCGCTGGTACAGCTCGGTCACGCCGTCGATCAAAGCCTGGTCATAGTAGTCCCGGTAGGCGCCGCGGCGCGAACTGTTGACCTGGCCCAGCTGCGCGTGCGGCAGGCCCAGGCGGTCGCAGATCGCGTCGAACGAGGCCTGCATGTCCTCGACCCGGCCGACCGTGTCGGCCAGCACCCGGCCCTCGGCGTCGGTGACGAAGGTGTGCTGGGGCTGGAACAGCACGTGCTGCATCGGCCGCGCCTCGAACAGCATGTAGCGCATCACCGACTGCGGCCGCTGCAGGAAGGCGCCGTCGGCGCGGGTCATGAACGCGCAGTAGGAAACGAAGCGGTCGTAGGGATTGCGCACGAAGGCGAACTTGAAATAGTCGGCGAACGCCTGCTCGCCCAGGAACGGGCGGATCTGGTCCAGGGTGATGTGGCCGTGCTTGATCGCGGCCAGCTCCTCGAACGGGAAGCGCTTGTTGACGAACAGTCCGACCTGCTCCAGGTCCTGCTCGCTCATGTGCGCCCGCAGCGCCTGCCGCACCGAATGGGTGCCGGTTTTGGGAATTGCGGCGAAGACGAAGCGGTGCTGATGGGAGATGATCATGCGTTAAGGTCGAAGGATTCTTTAAGAACAGGCCCCGAAGATCGTCCTATCCTACGACAGCGCCGCAGGCCGGCGCCCCGGTTCCGAGCATTTGCTCCAACCCGCCCGAGGATGCTGCAACGATGCACAGCGCAGGCCCTGGCAGCGACACCTACGTCCCCGGCGACGCCGCGGCCGCCCCCGCGCACGCCGCCGCCTCGGTACGCGAGGAAATCGCCAACGCCCTCACCCACGGCCTGGGCGCGACCGCCGCCCTGGCCGGCGGCGCGGTGCTGATCACCCTGGCCGCATTGTTCGGCGACGGCTGGCAGCTGGCCGGCGCGATCGTGTTCGGCCTGTGCCTGTTGCTGCTGTACGTGGCCTCCACCCTGTATCACGCGATCCAGCACCCCGTGGCCAAGGCGCGGCTGAAGGTGTTCGACCACTGCGCGATCTACCTGCTGATCGCCGGCACCTACACCCCGTTCACCCTGATCGGCCTACGCGGGCCCTGGGGCTGGGGTCTGTTCGCGGCGATCTGGGCGCTGGCCTTCGCCGGCATCGTGTTCAAGCTGTTCTACACCGGCCGCTTCAAGCTGCTGTCGACCGCGATCTACATCGCCATGGGCTGGCTGGTGCTGGTGGCGATCAAGCCGCTGATCGGCGCGCTCGACGCCTGGACCCTGAGCTGGCTGCTGGCCGGCGGCGCCTGCTACACCCTGGGCACGGTGTTCTACCACCGCCCCTCGCTGCCCTACTCGCACGCGATCTGGCACATGTTCGTGCTGGGCGGCAGCATCTGCCATTACATCTCGGTGATGGCGCAGGTGATCCCCTCGCAGTGGACGCTGGGCTGAACGCTACCCAACAGGTTCACCTTCGCTTTACCGCTGGCTGAGGATGGTGGGGCCACCTGCCACTCAAGCGGTACCGCCGCGCCTGCGGCACGCCGCGACGATCCGATGAATGCGATCCAGCCCGGCGCCGACTCCGGCGCGCCCCGTTCACGGCGAGCCTTCAGCGCGCTGCGCGCGCATCCCGTGCTGACCACGCTGGGCGCATTCCTGCTCGCGCTGCTGGCGCTGATCCTGCTGTGGGACTGGAACTGGCTGCGCGGACCGGTCGAGCGCCAGGTGCAGGCGCGCACCGGCCGCGAGTTCGACATCGGCGGCGACCTGGATGTGGACCTGGATTGGCGCCGCCCCACCATTCGCGCCGATGCGGTGCGCCTGGGCAATGCGAAGTGGGCGCAGCGCCCGACCATGGCCGCG
This sequence comes from Lysobacter silvisoli, assembly GCF_003382365.1. Classification (NCBI taxonomy): domain Bacteria; kingdom Pseudomonadati; phylum Pseudomonadota; class Gammaproteobacteria; order Lysobacterales; family Lysobacteraceae; genus Lysobacter; species Lysobacter silvisoli. Next base: position 2,323,900 of record NZ_QTSU01000001.1, read on the forward strand.
GCCGATCGCCTGCAATTCGATATCGAACTGTGGCCGCTGTTGCGCGGCGATGTGCGCGTGCCCGACATCCGCCTGACTCGCCCGCGCCTGTACCTGCAGCGCGATGCGCGCCACGGCGGCAACTGGAACTTCGGCGGCGGCGGCGGCGAACTACCGGCGTTCCGCCGGGTCTGGATCGAACGCGGCGAGTTCGGTTACCAGGAAGACGCCGCGCGCACCGACATCCGCCTGCAGTTGGACAGCCTGGCGCCGAAGGCCGGCGACGCGCTGCCGGCGATCGCCGCCCACGGCGGCGGCCGCTGGAAGGGCAACCGCTTCGCCCTGCAGGGCCGCGCCGAGTCGCCGCTGGAACTCCAGAACCGCGAACGCCCGTATCGGCTGGACGTGCGCGCCAGCGCCGGCGCCACCCGCGCGCATGCGCGCGGCACCCTGCTGGACCCGCTGCGCCTGCGCGATTTCGATCTGCGCCTGGCGCTATCGGGCCAGGACATGGCCGACCTCTACCCGCTGATCGGCGTGGCCACGCCGCCCACGCCGCCGTATGCGCTGGACGGCCGCCTGACCCGCGACATCGCCGGCGCGCGCACCACCTGGCACTACGACGGCTTCACCGGCAAGGTCGGCGACAGCGACCTGGCCGGCAGCGCCAGCGTCGAGACCGGCGGCGCGCGCCCCTACCTGCGCGCCGACCTGCGTTCGCGCCTGCTGGACTTCGACGACCTGGCCGGCTTCGTCGGCGCCGCGCCCACTGCGGGCAAGGGCGAGACCACCAACCCCGAACTGGCCGCGCTGGCCGCGCGCGAAGACGCCAGCGCGCGCTTGCTGCCCGACACGCCTTACCGTCTGGACAAGCTGCGGGCGATGGATGCCGACGTGCGCTGGAAGGCGCAGCGCATCGAGGCGCCGGGCTGGCCGATCGACGACATGGACGCGCACCTGCTGCTGGAAGCCGGCCTGCTGCGCCTGCAGCCGCTGGACTTCGGCGTGGCCGACGGCCGCATCCGTTCGAACATCCGCATGGACGCGCGCAATGCGCCCATCGCCACCCGCGCCGAGATCGACGCGCGCGGACTGACCCTGGCCAAGCTGATGCCGAAGGTGGAACTGGCGCGCGACGCGATCGGCAAGGTCGGTGGCCGCATCGCCCTGAGCGGGCGCGGCAACTCGGTGGCCGACATGCTCGGCACGAGCGACGGCGACGTGGCCGTGGGCATGGGCCCGGGCCGGATCAGCAACCTGCTGATGGAGTTCACCGGCATCGACCTGGCCGAGATCCTCAAGTTCAAGCTCACCCACGACCGCCAGATTCCGATCCGCTGCGCCTTCGGCGATTTCGCAGTGCGCCAGGGCGTGATGCATACGCGCGCGCTGGCCTTCGACACCAGCGACACCCTGCTGGTCGGCAACGGCGACATCGACCTGCGCAACGAGCGCCTGGACCTGACCCTGCGCGCGCGGCCCAAGGACCGCAGCCTGCTGAGCCTGCGCTCGCCGCTGAAGGTGTCCGGCACGTTCAAGCAACCCAGCGCCAAGCCCGACTACGCGCGCCTGGGCCTGCGCGGTGCGGCTGCGCTGGCGCTGGGCACGATCGCGCCGCCGGCGGCGCTGCTGGCGACGATCGAGTTGGGGCCGGGTCGCGATGCGGATTGCGGCGGGCGTGCGCTGCAATGAACGCGCAGGGTTGAAGGGATCGCGTTAATACCCCGACCTCTCGACCCCTACCCGTCATTCCGGCGAAAGCCGGAACCCATTGTGCTTTCGCTCCGCTGCGCTTGCGGGGGAACGCCAGAGCAAGATCAAAATGGGTTCCGGCGTTCGCCGGAATGACGATGTTGGAATGACAACGCTGTCGGTAGCGCGCGCTGTTGGCAGAGCGCGCGGGATGCCGGCGAGAGCTCAGCTGGCGATATAGCGCTGCAGCTGATCCAGCTCCAGCTGCTGATCCTCGATGACCGCCTTGACCAGGTCGCCGATCGAGACCACGCCAATCACCTGCGCGCCCTGCAGCACCGGCAGGTGGCGGATGCGGCGTTCGGTGACGATCTGCATGCAGCGCTCGGCGCTGTCGTCCAGGCCCACGCTGACCACCTGCGCGGTCATGATGTCGCGCACCGGCGTGTCGGCCGAGGAGCGACCCTGCAGCACCACTTTGCGCGCATAGTCGCGCTCGGACAGGATCCCGGCCAGCTGCGATCCCTGCATCACCAGCACCGCGCCGATGCGTTTTTCGGCCATCAGCCGGATCGCGTCGATCACCGGCGCGTCCGGGCCGATGGCGAAGACTTCAGGGGTTTTCGCTTCGAGCAGTTGCCGCACGGTACGCATGGCCTTCTCCTTCCGGCGCGGACGGGGGCAGGGCCCCGAGTTCCGAGGATGGCCCCGAGGATACTCCTGCCGCCGGCAACCAGGTGTCGACGAGATACAGCGGCCGCTGCTTGGACTCCTCGTACAGCCGGCCCAGGTACTCGCCGATCAGGCCCAGCGCGATCAGCTGCACGCCGCCCAGGAACAGGATCACCGACATCATGGTCGGCCAGCCCGCGACCGGGTCGCCCCACAGCAGCGCCTTGGCCACCACCCACACGCCGAAACCGAAGGCCAGCAGGGCGGTGGCCAGGCCCAGGTAGGTGGCCAGGCGCAGCGGCGCGGTGGAGAAGCTGGTGATGCCTTCCAGGGCCAGGTTCCACAGCCGCCAGAAATTGAACTTGCTGGCCCCGGCCACGCGCGCCTCGCGGTGGTAGGGCAAAGCCACCCGGTTGTAGCCGACCCAGCCGAACAGGCCCTTCATGAAGCGGTGGCGCTCGCGCAGCTGGCGCAGGCCTTCCAGCGCGCGCTGCGACAGCAGGCGGAAGTCGCCGGTGTCGGCGGGAATCGGCGTCTTCGACAGCCGCCCGATCACCCGGTAGAACGCGTGCGCGGTGCTGCGCTTGAGCCAGCCCTCGCCCTCACGCTCCAGGCGGGTGCCGTAGACGTCGTCGTAACCCTCGCGCCACTTGGCCACGAACTGCCCGATCAGTTCCGGCGGATCCTGGCCGTCGGCGTCCAGGATCAACGCGCCGCCGCGCTCGACCCGGTCCAGGCCCGCGGTCAGCGCCAGCTCCTTGCCGAAGTTGCGCGACAGCCGCAGCAAGCCGATACGCGCATCGGCGGCGGCCAGGTCCTGCAGCACCGCCCAGGTCCGGTCGCGGCTGCCGTCGTCGACGTAGAGCACGCGCCCGTCCACGCCCTCGCCGGCCAGCGCGTCCAGCGCCGCGGCGATGCGCGGCTGCAACAGCGGCAGGCTCTCGGCCTCGTTGTAGGCGGCGACGACGACCGTGAGCAGTTCGCGATTCATGCCCGGCATCATAGCGGCGCGCCCGCGCGCACGGTTCAATCGATTTGCTTGAGGTAGCCGTTGCCGCCGATGTAGCGCATCTGCCGCTGGATCGCGTTGGCGCGCCGCTGCACGTAGGGGCCGGGGCGGGCGATGCTGTAGCGCTTGGGGTTGGGCAGCACCGCGGCCATGCGCGCGGCCTCGGCCGGGCCCAGGCGCGCGGCGTCCTTGCGGTAATAGGTGCGCGCCGCGGCCTGCGCGCCGTACACGCCGTCGCCGAACTCGGCGATGTTGGCGTAGACCTCGATGATCCGGTGCTTGGGCCACATCGCCTCGATCAGCAGCGTGTACCAGGCCTCGATGCCCTTGCGCACCCAGCTGCGGCCGCTCCACAGGAACAGGTTCTTGGCGGTCTGCTGGCTGATCGTGCTGCCGCCGCGCACCTTGCGGCCGCGGGCGTTGTTCTTGCGCGCCTTCTCGATGGCCTTGAGATCGAAGCCGAAATGCTCGGCGAAGTTCTGATCCTCCGAAGCGACCAGGGCCACCGGCACGCTGGACGACATGTCCTCCAGGTCGCACCAGTCGTAGGCCACGCGGAAGCCCAGCTCGCCCTCGCCCCAGGCCTGGACCTGGCGCGCGGCCATGAAGGCGCTGAACGGCGGGTCGACGAAACGCAGCACCGCCACCTGCAGCACCGTGGCCGCCAGCCACAGGAACGGCAGGGCCATCAGCCAGCGCAACCAGCGACGGCGGCGCCTGGGCGGCGGCGCGGCGGCGCCCTCGGTCACGACTTGCACAGCGCGCACTCCATCCCCATCTTGCCGGTCTCCCCTTCACACGGTCCCGCGCATTATCCGTTATCGGATAAGCATCAAGCGCGCGCGCCGCCGCACGAGTCCCGCCGATGAACGATTCCAGCTCCCCCCGCCCCGGCCCGGTCGCCGACCACGACCGCCTGACCCGCTTCCTGATCGAGGGCGCCGGCGTGCGCGGCGTGCGCGTGCACCTGGACCGCACCTGGGCGCAGATCCGCGAGCGCGCCGACTACCCGCCGGCCGCGGCCGAACTGCTGGGCGAGGCCGCCGCCGCGGCCGCGCTGTTCACCGGCCACGCCAAGGTCGAGGGCCGGCTGTCGGTGCAGTTGCGCGGCTCCGGCGCCCTGCGCACCCTGTTCGCCGAGTGCACCGCCGCCGGCACCCTGCGCGGCATCGCCCAATTGGCCGAAGACGGCGGCCCGGTCTCGCGCGACCTGCGCGAGCTCGGCCCGGACGCGGTACTGGCGATCACCATCGAGAACCCGCCGGTCGGCGCGCGCGCCGGCGACGGCCGCGAGCCGGCCCGCTACCAGGGCCTGGTCGCCCTGCAGGCCGACTCCCTGGCCGGCGCCTTCGAGGACTACTTCCGCCAGTCCGAGCAGCTGCCGACCCGGCTGCTGCTGGTGGCCGACGAGCGGCACGCGGCCGGCCTGATGCTGCAGAAGCTGCCCGGCGACGCCGGCGACGACGACGGCTGGGCCCGGGTCGGCGCCCTGTTCGACACCCTGCAGCCGGCCGAACTGCTGACCTGGGACACCCAAACCCTGCTGACCCGGCTGTTCCACGAGGACGGGGTGCAGCTGCTGGGCGGCAAGCCGCTGAGCTTCGCCTGCTCCTGCTCGCGCGAGCGGGTGGCGGCCATGCTGGTGTCCCTGGGCCAGGACGAGGCCCAGGCCGCGGCCGAGGCCGGCGACGGCGAGGCCCGGATCCGCTGCGAATTCTGCGGCCAGAGCTATACCTTCAACGGCGAGGAGATCGGCCGCCTGTTCGCGGTGGCCGCGGCCGAACTGGAGGCCCCGGAGCGGTTGCAATAGCAACCTTCACACCGGCGTCGCGGTTTGTTAAATAAACATAAACCGTCTATGATCGCTCCAAGGTTCTAGGGGAACTTGACCGGCTCCGCCCGGTCGTATCGTCACCATGCACGCACGCTCGCTACGCCTATCGCTCGCTTTGATGCTCGCCCTCGGCGCGGCATCGGGCGCGCATGCGCAAGCGTCCAAGCGCGCGGAAGCGACGTATCTGCCGGTCTGGAACGCCAACGGCAAGGTCGAATACCTGCTCCAGCTCGAACCCACCGCCACACCGGTGGCCGGTGCGCGTTGGCGCGTGGGCAGCAATTCGCTGGATGCGGCCTTCGGCCTGGATGCAGGCGATACCCTGGGCCTGGTCTGCGACCGCAAGACCGGCTTGGCCGGCGCGATCGGCAACCTCGCCAATCACTGCATGCTCGCCGCCTTGGACGACGACGCCGACCGCAGCGCGCGCCAGCTCACCGCCGGCGCCGCGCTCACCCGCCCCGGCGGCAAGATCGGCCTGACCCTGGGCAACGCCAAGGACAGCCTGCCCGCCTGGCTCAGCCCGAACGGCCGCAACAGCAAGCTCGACCAGAACACCCTCACCGTCTACGGCCAGAAGAACATCGGCCGCGAAGCGACGGTGTCCATCGGCGGCACCTGGGCGCGCGCGCGCCTGATCCCGGCCGGCGAAATGCCGACCCTGGCCGACCGCTGGAACAGCAAGAGCCTCACCATCGGCGCCGGCTACGGCAACTTCGGCGCCAACATCGTCGGCCGCGTGGTCGACACGCCCGGCCAGCCCGGCCAGTGGGAAGGCCTGGGCGTCGGCCTGACCTGGCGCACGCCGTGGAGCGGACAGCTCACGGTCGGTGCCGAGAACGTGGTCACCCGCGGCAAGAACCCCTTCGCGCCGAACAACGGCGACAAGGACGAGGGCACCGTGCCCTACGTCCGCTACGAGCAGGACCTCTAAGCGTCCTCGCCGCTCGGCCCGCGCCTGTTCCGATCGCTGCATCCGTCCGCTGAATGCGGACCACTGAATTTCGTCCGACATCCGTGGCGACTTGGCCGACAGGCGGTCGCTTTTGCGTTTGGCGGCCTGGCGCAGATCCTGCGAGCCCACTCCTGTCGTAAGACGGGTCAACATCACTGCAGGCGTCGCAAATCATTCGCCGCGCCCTCCATCGTTGCAATTTTGCAAATAAAGCGCGCCCGGAAATAAGCATTCGCTTCAGAAAAAGTGTCCGTTAGAGCTAGCACTCGAAACGCCAGCTGAACGGCGTGAAGGTTTTGTCAAAAGACGACGTTTAACGACACTTTAATTATCGGAACCATACGGCTAGCATCCTGCGCACCTTGCAGGAATTGGCGTCTGATTTGACTCCACCAGCTTGGTCCCATGGGTACCACCATTCCGATTTTCTGGAGAGAGAGATGACCTTCAAGACCACCCAGCTCCGCGACGCGATCACTTTCGCGATCGCCGTGGGCGCCACTGCCGCTGCCGGCACGGGTGTGGCCTTCGCTCAGGAAGAGAGCAAAGACGCCACCACCCTGGACCGCATCGAAGTGACCGGCTCGCGCATCAAGCGCGCCGACATCGAAACCTCGCAGCCGATCTTCTCGCTCAGCCGCGAAGACATCACCGCCCAGGGCCTGACCTCGGTCGGCGACGTGATCCAGAACATCACCTCGAACGGCTCGACGCTCAACAGCACCTTCAACAACGGCGGCAACGGCGAAACCCGCGTCAACCTGCGCAACATGGGTTCCAACCGTACCCTGGTGCTGGTCAACGGCCGCCGCTGGGTCGGCGGTAACGGCCTGGGCGGCGCGGTCGACCTGAGCACCATCCCGACCGCCGCGGTCGAGCGCATCGAAGTCCTGAAGGACGGCGCCTCGACGATCTACGGCTCCGACGCCATCGCCGGCGTGGTCAACGTGATCCTGCGCCAGAACTTCGAAGGCGCCGAAGCCAATGCCTACATCGGCGCGTTCGACAAGGGCGACGGCGAGCGTCAGGCCTACGACTTCACCATCGGTACCGCTTCGGACCGCTGGAGCGCGATGCTGGGCATCGGCTACGTGAAGGAAGAGCCGGTCCGCGCCGGCGACCGCGCGATCTCGGCCGTGCCGAACTTCGGCGCCACCGCCGGCTTCGGCGCGTCGGGCACCACGCCGCAGGGTCAGTTCTCGCTGGCCGGCGGCCGCCGTCCGGACGGCACCACGGGCACCTTCATCCCGACCCCGACCGGCGCCAACCCGGGCGCGTTCCGTCCGTTCACCCCGACCGACGCCTACAACTTCGCGCCGGACAACTACCTGCTGACCCCGCAGGAGCGCCGCTCGCTGTTCGCGTCCGGCACCCTGGATATCACCGACAACCTGCGCTTCAAGACGTACATCACGTACAACGAGCGTCTGTCGGAGCAGCTGCTGGCCGCCAGCCCGATCACCCTGGGCACCGCGGCTCCGGGCACCAACGGCGCCAACATCTCGATCTCGGCGCAGAGCATCTACAACCCGTACGGTCAGGCCGTCACCGGCATCCAGTACCGTCCGACCGAACTGGGCGGCCGTAGCTTCAACCAGGAAGTGAACACCTTCGTGTTCAACGGCGGCCTGGAAGGCAACTTCAACGTCGGCGAGCGCACCTGGGACTGGGAAGCCGGTTACTTCTTCGGCGAGAACAAGCGCTACGACACCACCTTCGGCCTGTACAACATCAGCGCGCTGCGCAATGCGCTGGGCCCGTCGTTCCGCGACGCCCAGGGCGTGGCCCGCTGCGGTACCCCGACCGCGGTCATTGCCGGCTGCGTGCCGCTGAACCTGCTCAGCGGCGGCGGCGGCTTCACCCCGGAAATGGCGGCGTACTCGGGCTTCGTCGCGCACGACACCCGCGGCTACAAGCAGAAGACCTACTACGCCAACGTCGGTGGCGACCTGTTCGACCTGCCGGGCGGCGCGCTGGCCTACTCGTTCGGCCTGGAACACCGCACCGAGTCCGGCTTCGACCAGCCCGACGCGATCGTCAACACCGGCGACACCACCGGCAACGCCCGCAAGGCGACCTCGGGCGGCTACTCGCTGGACGAGGCTTACCTGGAACTGGCCGTGCCGGTCCTGGCCGACGTGCCGTTCGCCAAGCTGCTCGACTTCTCGATCGCCACCCGTTACTCGGACTACAGCAACTTCGGCGACACGCTGAACAGCAAGTTCGGTTTCCGCTGGAAGCCAATCGACGACCTGATGATCCGCGGCAACTGGTCGGAGGGCTTCCGCGCTCCGTCCGTGGCCGAGCTGTTCACCGGTCAGTCGGACACCTTCCAGAACATCACCGACCCCTGCAACGGCTCGCTGCAGGGCGTGCCGAACGGCAACCGTCCGGCCGCTTGCGCCGGCATCCCGGGCTACAACCAGGTCAACACCCAGATCCGCACGACCACCGGCGGCAACCCGAACCTGGGCGCGGAGAACTCCACCTCCAAGACCCTGGGCTTCGTGTACAGCCCGAGCTGGGCCGAGGGCCTGGACATCTCGCTGGACTGGTGGGAAGTCGAGATCGAAAACGCGATCTTCACCCAGACCGCGCAGGCGATCCTGGACAACTGCTACCGCAACGGCACGGCCAGCGCTTGCGCGCTGATCACCCGCGCGGCTGACGGCCAGATCTCCGGCCTGCAGGCGACCCCGTCCAACATCGGTACGATCTTCAACGAAGGCTACGACCTGACCGTGGGCTACCGCCTGCCGGAAAGCGCGTGGGGCAAGTTCCGCTTCGTGTGGGATACGACCTACCTGGTCAAGTCGACCACCGACGTCAACGGCGACGGCATCGTCTCCGAAGATCCGGTGACCGGCGAAGGCGGCAACCTGGCCGGCGAATACCAGGGCGGTTCGGCGCGTTCGAACAACTGGCGCATCCGCTCCAACCTCTCGGCGCATTGGGAGAAGGGCGACTTCGGCGCGAGCTGGTTCGTCCGTTACTACTCGGGCCAGGAAGAGTCCTGCGCCACGATCGCCGCGTCGCAGTGGGTCAACCTGTGCTCGGATCCGACCCGCTTCACCAACCTGGACGGCAACGACCCGGGTACGGCTCCGGACGGCCCGCGCGCGCGCCCGCAGAACCACATCGGCGCGACCACGTACCACGACGCCAGCGTGTTCTTCAATGCGCCGTGGAACGCCCGCATCACCGTCGGCCTGAACAACGTCTTCGACAAGGATCCGCCGCGTTCCGCGTCGACGTTCGCCAACAGCTTCGACCCGCAGTACGAACTGCCGGGCCGCTTCATCTACTTCCGCTACTCGCAGAAGTTCTGATCGGACACGGTTTTTCCAAGGCAGTAATCGCTACGGCCCCTTTTGGGGCCGTAGCTTTTTCCGGGGTGTCTCAAATTCTCGTGAGATGGCCCGCAGTCAGTTAACGACACTTTAATTAGTTGTCGGGGGGGGCTAGTATCGGCCCAGCCTTGCCGATTTCGGCCGTTCACTTTGCGCCACCCGGCAGGCTCCCATGGGATACCCAAGACTGACTTGGAGAGAGAGATGACCTTGAAGACCACCCAGCTCCGCGACGCGATCACCTTCGCGCTCGCCGTGGGCGCAACCGCCGCGGCAGGCACCGGTGTCGCCTTTGCCCAGGAAACGGAAAAGGAAGCCACCACCCTCGATCGCATCGAGGTGACGGGCTCGCGCATCAAGCGCGCCGACATCGAAACCTCGCAGCCGATCTTCTCGCTGAGCCGCGAGGACATCACCGCACAGGGCCTGACCTCGGTCGGCGACGTGATCCAGAACATCACGGCCAACGGCTCGACGCTCAACAGCAGCTTCAACAACGGCGGCAACGGCGAAACCCGCGTCAGCCTGCGTAACCTCGGTTCCAACCGTACCCTGGTGCTGGTCAACGGCCGCCGCTGGGTCGGCGGTACCGGCCTGGGCGGCGCGGTCGACCTGAACACCATCCCGACCGCCGCGGTCGAGCGCATCGAAGTCCTGAAGGACGGCGCCTCCACCATCTACGGCTCCGACGCCATCGCCGGCGTGGTCAACGTGATCCTGCGCCAGAACTTCGAAGGCGCCGAAGCCAATGCCTATGTCGGTTCGTTCGACAAGGGCGACGGCTTCCGTCAGGCCTACGACTTCACCATCGGCGCCACGTCCGACCGCTTCAGCGCCATGCTGGGCTTCGGCTACGTCAAGGAAGAGCCGGTCATGGCCGGCGACCGCAAGATCTCCAAGGAGCCGATCATCTGGACCGGCAACGCGTTCGGTTCGGGCACCAGCCCGGGCGGCCGCTTCGCCCTGTGCCCGGGTGGCTACGTCAACGGCGCCTGCACCGGCGCGCAGACCAACTTCAACGGCGGTCCCGGCACCTTCACCTACGACGCCGGCGGCAACAGCGCTCCGCGTCCGTACGTGGCTCCGGGCGACGTCTACAACTTCGCCCCCGAGAACTACCTGCTGACCCCGCAGGAACGCCGTTCGGTGTTCGCGTCCGGCACCCTGGACATCACCGACAACCTGCGCTTCAAGACCACCGTCACCTACAACCAGCGCGAGTCCGAGCAGCTGCTCGCCTCGATGCCGGTGGTGCTGGGTACCGCCCCGGGCGCCACGCCGCAGGGTCAGCAGATCTTCATCAGCCGCAACAGCATCTACAACCCGTTCGGCCAGGACATCTCGCGCATCAACCGCCGCATCACCGAGTCCGGCGGCCGTTCGTTCAACCAGGACGTGCGCACCTTCGCCCTGACCGCCGGTCTGGAAGGCACGCTGAACTGGGGCGAGAAGTACTACGACTGGGAAGCCGGCTACTTCCGCGGCGAGAACAAGGCCAATAACACCACCTTCGGCCTGTTCAACATGATCGCCCTGCAGCAGGCGCTGGGCCCGTCGTTCCGCGACGCCCAGGGCGTGGCCCGTTGCGGCACCCCGACCGCGGTCATCAACGGCTGCGTGCCGCTGAACCTGCTCGGCGGCGTCGGCAGCATCACGCCGGAGATGATGAACTTCGTCTCGTTCACCGCCCACGACGAGTACAACTACACCCAGCAGAGCTACTACGCCAACATCAGCGGCGACCTGTTCAGCCTGCCGGGCGGCCCGCTGGGCTTCTCGTTCGGCCTCGAGCACCGCACCGAATCCGGCTACGACTCGCCGGACGCGCTGATCAACTCGGGCAACACCACCGGCAACAGCCGTACCGCCACCAACGGCTCCTACTCGCTGGACGAGGCCTACCTCGAACTGGCGATCCCGGTGCTGGCCGACGTGCCGTTCGCCAAGCTGCTCGACTTCTCGGTCGCCACGCGCTACTCCGACTACAGCAACTTCGGCGACACGCTGAACAGCAAGTTCGGTTTCCGCTGGAAGCCGATCGACGACCTGATGATCCGCGGCAACTGGTCCGAGGGCTTCCGCGCTCCGTCGATCTCCGAGCTGTTCGCCGGCCAGGCCGACTCGTTCCCGACCCTGAGCGATCCCTGCAACAACGCCAACTTCGGTAACCAGAATCCGGCCGGTCAGGCCCGATGCATCGCCGAAGGCGTGCCCAACGGCGGCTACCAGCAGGACAACCAGCAGATCCGCATCACCGTCGGCGGCAACCCGAACCTGAAGCCGGAAAAGGCCGAGACCACCACCATCGGTCTGGTCTACAGCCCGAACTGGGTCGAGGGTCTGGACATCGCCCTGGACTGGTGGAACATCAAGATCGAGGACGCCATCACCACGATCGGCGGCGCCGGCATCATCCAGCAGTGCTTGGATAGCGGCGGCACGGGCCCGACCTGCGCCCTGTACACCCGTCGTGCCGACGGCAACATCCAGACCCTGCTGAACACCACCACGAACATCGGTGGTACCGAGGTCGAAGGCTACGACCTGACCGTCAACTACCGTCTGCCGGAAACCTCGTGGGGCCGCTTCAGCTTCACCTGGGATACGACTTACCTGGCCAGCCAGAAGGACGACCTGGACGGCGACGGCCGTTACGGCGAGGACGAGCTGATCGCTCCGACCATCGGCCAGCCGCTGAACTTCAACGAAGGCGGCAACCAGGTAGGCGAATACGACGGCCCGAACCAGCTGAACGCCTGGCGTGTCCGCTCCAACCTGGCCACGCGCTGGGAGAAGGGCGACATCGGCGCGACCTGGAACATCCGTTACTACTCGTCGCAGACCGAGAACTGCCAGGCCCTGGAAGACTACGGCTACGCGTTCCTGTGCACCGACGCCGACCGCATCGTCGCAGTCCCGACCGACAGCAACAACAACGGTGTGTGGGACGGCCCGGGTGGCGGCGACAGCTTCACCCAGCGCAATGCGGCCGAGCGCCACATCGGCGCGACCACGTACCACGACGCCAGCTTCTACTGGAACGCGCCGTGGAACGCCAAGATCACCATCGGCGTGAACAACATCTTCGACAAGAACCCGCCGGTGTCGGTCACCACGTTCGCCAACTCGTTCGACCCGCAGTACGAAGTTCCGGGCCGCTTCGTGTACTTCCGCTACGCGCAGAAGTTCTGATAGTTGGAAAACGGCAGCACCCGCTACGGCCCCGCGAGGGGCCGTAGTTTTTTTGCGCGCCGCGGGCGCTGGCAGGCGGCGGGCGCCGCGCTACACTCGCCACGCGGCCGCGCCCGGCCGAGGCCCGCGACGCGCAACCCGGAACCGCCCATGCCCTTCGAGCTCTACCCCGCCTTCTCGGTCCCGTTCGCCCAGGACTTCCTGCCCAATCACCAGGCCATCAACGCCCAGCTCAAGGCGCTGCTGCTGGCGCGCGAGGCCGAAGGGGCACGCTACGCCAACCCCAATCCGTCGCTGACCTTGCAGCAGGGCGTGTTCGAGAGCGAGTTCGTGCTGTTCTCCTGGCCGGAGAACTGCGTGCAGTTGCTGCGCCAGTTCTGCTGGAACACCCTGGGCCGCACCATCCAGGAGCTCAACGGCTACAGCGCGGCGGACATGGCGCGGCTGCAGATCTTCTCCCACACCTGGTACCACATCACCCGCCAGGGCGGCTTCACCATCACCCACACCCACCCCATGGCCTCATGGTCGGGCGTGTACTGCGTGGACCCGGGCGAAACGCCGGAAGACCGGCCCGAATCGGGCGTGCTGCGGTTCCACAACCCGCATTACTACAGCAACCAGTTCGTCGACGCAGGCAACCAGCGCATGCAGTCGCCGTTCCACCACGGCACCTGGAACATCCGCTTCTCGCCGGGGCAGCTGATCCTGTTCCCGTCCTGGCTGCCGCACGAAGTGCTGCCGTTCTACGGCCGCGACGAGCGCATCACCATCGCCTTCAATTGCTGGTTCTCGATGAAAGACGCCGCCTGAGCGGCGGCGCCCGACCCGCCCGATCCGGCTCCGATCGTCATTCCCGCGACAGCGGAAGGCGGAGATTTCAGGACCCTACCTGGATGAAGCCCTGGGTTCCCGCGTTCGCGGGAACGACGGCAAGGACGCCGACTCGGCTCTTGCTCGTCATCCCCGCGAAGGCGGGGATCCCGTGACTTCAGAACCATGTCCCGGTGCAGGCCCGGGTTCCCGCTTCCGCGGGAACGACGGTCGGGTGCTCGCGCCTCCCCGCAACCACCCTCAATCCAACTGCAGCGTCGCATCGCCGGAGAAGGTCTCCAGGCGGATGCGGCCGTTGCCGCTGCCGTAGCGGTGCTCGAAGCTGGAGCCCGGGCCGTGCTTGGGCCGGTCGATCTGCGCGCCCGGCGCAGCCAGGTCGCCGCTGAAGCTCTGCCCGTGCACTTCGGCCGACAGGTTGCGCGGCAGGTGCAGGCGCACGTCGCCGCTGACGGTTTCCAGGTCGACCTCGGCGCCGCTGGCCAGGGCGGTGGCCAGGCGCAGGTCGCCGGACACCGAGGTGCCGTTGAAGCGGCGCAGCGCCGATTCGCGCACCTGCACATCGACCTGGCCGGACACCGTCTCCACGTCGATCTCGCCGTCCAGGCGGCCGCGCAGCAGCAGGTCGCCGCTGACGGTCTCGGCGCTGACCTTGGCGCTGTTGAGGGTCAGGGTCAGATCGCCGCTGACGCTGTCGATGTTGGCCTCGCGCGGGGCCGCGGCCACGTTCACGTCGCCGCTGACGCTGTCGATGGACAGCTCGTTGGAGGCCACGCCGGTCACGTCCACGTCGGCCGAGACCGCGTCGATCTCCAGGTCGGCGCGCAGCGGCAGGGTCACCTTCAGGTCGGTGGGCTCGCTCTTGTCGCCGCCGACCAGGAAGCCCATGCCGCTGCTGCGGTTGGGGTACTTGACCCGGATCGTCAGGCGCTCGCGGTCGCCTTCGACCTCCAGCTTCTCGACGCCGTTGCCCAGGCTGCCCTCGATCTTGACCTCGGGGCGGTCCCAGGCGCGCACCTCGATGCGGCCTTTGACGTTTTCGATCTCGACCCGTCCGCGCGGATCCAGCGGCCGGCTCTGGTTGATCGGGGTGGCGGCGAACGCCGGGGCGGCGACCAGGCACGCCAGGGCCAGGGCGAGTCCGGACTTGCTAACGGTGTGGAATTCGCGGGTCATGGTCGTCCTCCGGGTATCAGGTGTAGGCCGCGCGCTGAGTCAGCGCCAGGCGTCGTGCGTAGGTGCGTCGCAGCTGTTGCAGCAGCAGCCGCGAATCGGGGTCGTGCGACAACGCGTCCAGGATCAGCGCGGCGTTGCGGTCCAGCTCGTCGAAGGTCGGCTGCAACGCGGCCGTGGACTGCGCCGGCGCCGCACCCTGCATCTCGCGCATGGCCGCCTGGTACTGCAGGGTCATGCCCGCGGCTTCGCGCTGGACCAGCGATTCGGCCGGCACCGGCGCGTCGTTGGCCGCCGGCCGCCACAGCCCGGTCACGCCCACGGCGATGGCCAGGGTGGCGGCGACCGCGAACGGCGCCAGCCACCGCGGCCGCGGCGCGCGCACCGGCGCGGCCGCCGGCTGCGCCAGGCGGGCGGCGATACCGGGCCACAGGTCGTTCTGCGGCGGTTCGTCGCGGCGCAGCGCGCGCAGCTGCCAACGCAGCGCGTCGGGCAGTTCGCTGCCCGGGGCGCCGTCGGGCGCGTTCGGGTCGGGGTCTCGATGTTCGGTGTTCATGCCTGTCCTCCCAGGCGTTCGCGCAGCAGGTTGCGTGCGCGGTGCAATTGGGCCTTGCTGCTGCCGACCGCCATGCCCAGCTCGACGGCGATCTCCTCGTGCTTCCAGCCTTCCACGTCGTACAGCACCAGCACCGCGCGGGCGCGCGGCGGCAGGCTGGCCACGGCGCGTTCCAGGTCCATCGACAGGGCCGTGGTGTGCCCGGCCGAATCGGCGCTGCCCACGTACTCCAGCGCGTCCTCGTCGTCGTCCAACTGCGGCTTGCCGCGGCGGCTGCGCAGTTCCATCAGCGCGGTATTCACCGCCAGACGGTGCAGCCAGGTGCCGAAGGCGGACTCGAAGCGGAACGCCGGCAGGGCCTGCCAGGCGCGCACGAAGGCCTCCTGGGTGAGGTCCTCGGCGCGGGCGCCGTGATGGCCGACCAGGCGCGCGATCACGCCGTGGACGCGGCCGGCATGGCGCCGGTACAGGGTCTCGAAGGCCGCCATCTCGCCGCGCGCCGCCGCCCCGACCAGGTCGCGGTCGTCGGCACTGGGCGCTTCGTCGGTCGGAATGTCGGTCACGGCGGTCAGCATAGTGATTCCGATGCGGCCTGGCCGGAAAGGGTTTAAGCCTCCCCTGACGCCCTGCCGTGCCGGAACCGGGCTTTGAGAGGCTTAGCGGTACTCGCCCAGGCCCTGGATCAGCGCCTGCAAGCGGTCTTCGTAGGGCGACCAGGCCGAAGCCCGGTTCTTGATGATGCCGCCGCGCATCTGCGGGCTGGAGGCGGTGGCCACCGCGCCGGCCCGGTCCAGGGTGGTCGCGCCGGCGTCCCAGGGCAGGCCCAGGAACGCCAGCACCTGCCGCATCACCCCCTCGGGATCGGCGACCAGGGCGTCGTAATGCACGTCCATGACCCGGTCGGGCATGACCTGGCGCCAGTGCGCCATCAGCCGCTGGTACTGGCCGTACCACTCCACCAGTTCGTGCTGGTCGTAGGAGAAGGTGCTGACGTCGGAGAACATGGTGCGCAGGTTGGAGAAGCAGGTATCGACCGGGTCGCGCACCATGTGCAGCACCCGCGCCTGCGGCAGCGACTTGCCGATGAAGCCGACGTTGAGGAAGTTGGTCGGCAGCTTTTCGGTCAGGTAGGGCTTGCCCTGCGCGCGCCAGGCGCTGCGCTCCAGGAAGCGCTGGCCGACCTGGGCGTAGTCCACCCCGGCCGCGCGCCGCACCAGTTCGGCGTCGAGCACGCCCTTGTTGCGGTAGTCGGCGCCGTAGCGCATCTGGGTGGTGAAGGCGTAGGTCTCGCCGCCGTCGGACACCATCGGATGGCCGCCCAGCAGCTGTTCCAGCAGGGTGCTGCCGGAGCGGTGCATGCCGACGATGAACACCGGCACGTAGGGCGCCGGCGGCTGCTCCACCGGGCGCACGAAGTCGGCGTCGCACAGCCGCATCAGGCCCTCGTACATGCGCCGCGCGTCCAGGCGGTCGTGCGGGCTCAGCTGGCGCTTGATCCAGCAGCCGCGTTCCAGCGCCTGCCAGGACTCGTCGTAGCGGCCCAGGTCGTGCAGTTCGTTGTGCAGGGCGAAAGCCAGATAGGCCTCGTTCTCGCTGCCGGGCGTGACCCGGCCGACCTGCGCGCGCATGCGCTCGACATGATTGGACTCGGCGGTCTGCTTACGCAGGCGCGACAGCACCCAATGCGCCTGCGCGATGTTGGGCTGGCGCGCGATCGCCGCTTCCAGCTCGCGCTCGGCCGCGTCCATGTCGCCGAAGAACATCTGCACCACGCCGCGGAAGTAGCGCATCGGCGCGTGCTTGGGGTCGCGGATCGCGGCCACGTCCAGGATCTGCAGCGCCAGCGCGTTGTCGCCGACGGTGCTGACCAGGGTGGCCAGTTCGGTCAGCCATTCCACCGAGCGCCGCTCGCGCCAGCGCGAATGCTCCACGCATTCCAGTAAGGCGCCGGGCTCGTTGAACATGCGCAGCGCGCGCGCCAGGGTCAGCACCGCCTCGTCCGAACTCGGACGCCGCGCCAGCGCGCGCAGGGCGTAGTCCTGGCCCACGCGGTAGCGGCCCAGCATCAGCGCCAGGCGCGAGGCGCGCAGCAGCGCCTGCACGTGGTCGGGGTCGATGGCCAGCAGGCCTTCGTAGGCGTTGAGCGCGGCGTTGGCCTGGCCCTGCCGCGCGTAGTCCTCGCCCTGTCGCCAGAGCTTCTGCACCTGGGCCTGGCTCATGCGGCGGAGGTTCCGGCCGCAGCGCCCATCGCCACGCGTTCGAACTTGATCGCGAAGGTGTAACGCGGCGCGTAGCAGATCCGGTTCGGCGGGCGTCCGGCATGCTTGATCGCGCCGTCGAACACCACCAAGCGGCCCGGACGCGGGCGCACCGCGCAGGCCACTTCGTCCTGGGCGTCGTAGAACATGGTTTCGCCGCCCCACTCCACGTCCCACTGCTCGCACAGGTACCACAGCGCGGTCAGGTCCTGCTGCTCGGGCAGGCAGTCGGTGTGGGTGAACAGCATGTCGCCGAAGCTGGCGACATTGGTGTAGGCGCGGTAGGGCCGGTAACCGTAGCCGGCACCGGTGAAGCCCAGCACCGCGCGCCGGGTCAGCTCGAAGATCGGCTGCTGCACCAGCGCCTCGAGCTTGAGTTCGGTGGCCCAATGCTTGTAGTCGTTGGTTTCCGGGCGCGCGACTTCGGTGCGGGTGAACGGTGCGCGGGCCAGCCCGCGCACGTATTCGCCCACGTTGTCCAAGTGGCCGTCGTACACCCGCAGCGGGCGGCCGTCGATAAGGAGTTCACGACTGGCCGCGAGCGCGGCGGGATGTGCGGACATGGAGGTCTCAGCGGGCCAGGGCGGCGGCGATGCGCTGCTGTTCGTCCTTCAACGCCTGCGGCATGCGCGGACCGTATTCGTCCAGGTAGCCGCCGATGCTGTCGAACTCGGCGCTCCAGCCGGCATGGTCGAAGCCGAACAGCTTGGCGCGGGCCTCGTCCGACAAAGTCACGCCGTCGAGATTGAGGTCTTCGGCCGCCGGCAGGTAGCCGATCGGCGTCTCCACCGCGCCGGCCTGGCCCTCGACCCGGCCGATCATCCACTCCAGCACACGCAGGTTGTCGCCGAAGCCCGGCCACAGGAACTTGCCGTCGTCGCCCTTGCGGAACCAGTTGACGTGGAAGATCTTGGGCAGCTTGGCGTCGGCGCCGTCGAACGACAGCCAATGGCTGAAATAGTCGGCGAAGTTGTAGCCGCAGAACGGCTTCATCGCCATCGGATCGCGGCGCATCACGCCGACCGCGCCGGTGGCGGCGGCGGTGGTTTCCGAGCCCATGGCCGCGCCGACCAGCACGCCGTGGGTCCAGTCGCGCGCCTCGAACACCAGCGGCACCAGCGAAGCGCGGCGGCCGCCGAAGACGATGGCCGAGATCGGCACGCCCTGCGCGTCCTCGGCCTTGGGCGAATAGCTCGGGCACTGCCGGGCCGACACGGTGAAGCGCGAGTTCGGGTGCGCGGCCGGGCCCTTGGCGGCGTCGTAAGCGTTGCCGCGCCAGTCGGTGACCGGGGTCTGGCCGTTGTCCAGGCCTTCCCACCACGGCTGGCCGTCGGCGGTCACGCCGACGTTGGTGAAGATGGTGTTCTTCTGGATCGTCGCCAGCGCGTTCGGGTTCGACTTGGTCGAGGTGCCCGGGGCCACACCGAAGAAACCGGCCTCGGGGTTGATCGCGTACAGGCGGCCGTCGGCGCCCGGGCGCATCCAGCAGATGTCGTCGCCGACCGTCCACACCTTCCAGCCGGCATCGCGGTAGCCCTGCGGCGGAATCAGCATGGCCAGATTGGTCTTGCCGCAGGCCGAGGGGAACGCCGCGGCGACGTAATGGGTCTCGCCCTGCGGGTTCTCGATGCCCAGGATCAGCATGTGCTCGGCCAGCCAGCCTTCGCTGCGCGCCTGGTGCGAGGCGATGCGCAGGGCGTGGCACTTCTTGCCGAGCAGGGCGTTGCCGCCGTAGCCCGAACCGAAGGACTGGATGCTGAGTTCTTCGGGGAAATGGACGATGAAACGGCGTTCCGGATCGAGCTCGCCGATCGAATGCAGGCCGCGCACAAACGTGTCGCTCCGTTCGCCGCGAGCGGCTCTCTCAGTGCCTTCGCGCTCGATCCGCGCCAGAGCCGCTGCGCCCATGCGCGTCATGATGCGCATGTTGGCGACCACGTACGGGCTGTCGGTGATCTCCACGCCGCAACGCGACAGCGGCGAATCGATCGGGCCCATGCAATAAGGGATCACGTACAAGGTGCGGCCGCGCATGCAGCCGTCGAACAGCGCGTCCATCTTGGCATGCGCCTCGTGCGGCGCCATCCAATGGTTGTTCGGGCCGGCGTCCTCGCGCTGGGTGGTGCAGACGAAAGTCAGGTGCTCCACGCGCGCCACGTCGTCCGGGTGCGAACGGTGCAGATAGCTGCCCGGGTGGGTCTGCTCGTTCAGCGCCTCCAGGGTGCCGTCGGCGAGCATCTGCTCGATCAGGGCCTGGTTCTCGGCGTCGCTGCCGTCGCACCAGTGAATGCGGTCCGGGCGGGTCAGCGCGGCGACCTGGGCGACCCAGTCGTTCAATGCGGCCAAACTGCTGCCAGCGCTCCCCGGCGCTTTGGAAGGGGGTACGTCTTTGGAAATAGCGTTCACGGCAAAGCCTCCAGCCGGGGGACAACGTTCAAGGGAATCAGGATGACGGGATGAGCGTGGCCATCATGTGCTCGACATAGGCCTCGAACTCATCGTGCTGCATGCGCGTCTGGTGCAACTGCAGATTCAGCTGCAGGAAGCCGACATAGGCGGCGTACAGCAGGCGCGCGCGGTGCTGCGCGTCGGTGCGGCTCAAGCCGGCCTGGCGGAACGACGCGGTCAGGTAGTCCAGGCGGCGCTCGGACACGCGTCCGATCACCGGCTGCACCGCCGGATGGTCCAGGGCCTTGAGCAGCTCGGAATAAATGACGTGCGACTTGACCTCGTGGGCGACGAGGTGGAACAGCGAGCGCAGGCGCTGGCGTGGATCCGGAATCGGCTCGAGCTGGCCGAACACGGTTTCCTGCTCGACTTTTTCCCAGCGCTCCAGCGCCGCCACCAGCAAGGCGTCGCGCGAAGGGAAGTGCCAGTAGAAGCTGCCTTTGGTGACGCCCAGGCGCCGCGCGAGCGGTTCGACCGCCACCGCGGCCACGCCCTGTTCGGCGATCAGGTCCAGGGCGGCCTGCGCCCAGTCGTCGGCGCTGAGGCGGCCGTTGCGTTCTTGCTTGGTCGGGGCGGGCTGGCTCATGGATGACAGTGTAACCATACGCCCCTGGCTGGAACAGTATGCAGCGCAGCATGGGCGGTTGACATCGACCCGGTAACCTTACCATACTCGGCCGTATGTTGAGCGTTTGATGCTGGCGTTTGAATGCCCCGCCCGGACGGGACCCGGCACTCCACCGGCCTCACGCGCGCCCGACTAGCCTGTCACTGCCTAGCCACAAGATGTACGCCGCTGGAGCGTCGCCATGAGCATCGTCCTTCCCTTCCTCGCTTTCCTCGTCATCGGCGCCATCGCCGCCTACCACCGGTTGCGTTTGCCGGTATGGGCCGCGCTGACCGCGACCGCCCTGGTCGCCTGCTGGCTGTTCGGCGCCAATCAGATCGCCACCCTGATCGCCGCGGGCATCGTCGCCCTGATCTCGGTGCCGCTGCTGATCCCGCAGATCCGCCTGCCGCTGATCACCAAGCCGCTGCTGGGCTTCTACACCAAGATCCTGCCGCCGCTGTCGGAAACCGAACGCACCGCGCTGGAGGCCGGCACCGTCGGCTTCGAGGGCGAACTGTTCTCCGGCAAGCCGGACTGGAATCAGTTGCTGTCGCAGCCCAAGCCCGAACTGACCGCCGAGGAGCAGGCCTACCTCGACGGCCCGGTCGAAGAGCTGTGCAAGATGACCAACGACTGGGAAATCACCCACGTCTACGCCGACCTGCAGCCGGAGCTGTGGGACTACATCAAGAAGAACAAGTTCTTCGGTCTCAACATTCCCAAGGAATACGGCGGCCTGGGCTTCAGCGCGCTGGCCAACCACAAGGTGATCCAGAAGCTGGCCTCGGTCTCCAGCGTGGTCAGCTCCACCGTCGGCGTGCCCAACTCGCTGGGCCCGGCCGAGCTGTTGATGCACTACGGCACCCAGGAGCAGAAAGACCACTACCTGCCGCGCCTGGCCGACGGCCGCGAAGTGCCCTGCTTCGGTCTGACCGGCCCCTGGGCCGGCTCCGACGCCACGTCCATTCCGGACTACGGCATCGTCACCATGGGCGAGTGGAACGGCGCGCGCGTGGTCGGCGTCAAGCTCACCTTCGACAAGCGCTACATCACCCTGGCGCCGGTGGCGACCCTGATCGGCCTGGCCTTCCGCATGTACGACCCGGACGGACTGATCGGCGACAAGCGCGACATCGGCATCACCCTGGCGCTGGTGCCGCACGACACCGCCGGCGTCGAAGTCGGCCGCCGCCACTTCCCGCTCAACTGCACCTTCCAGAACGGCCCCATCCACGGCAAGGAAGTGTTCATTCCGCTGAGCCAGCTGATCGGCGGCGAAGCCTACGCCGGCAAGGGCTGGCAGATGCTGGTGGAATGCCTGTCGATCGGCCGCTCCATCACCCTGCCCTCCTCCGGCAGCGGCGGCGCCAAGATGGGCGCCATCGTCACCGGCGCCTACGCGCGCATCCGCAAGCAGTTCGGCCTGTCGGTCGGCCGCTTCGAGGGCGTGGAGGAAGCGCTGGCGCGCATCGCCGGCCGCGCCTACGCGGTCAGCGCGCTGTCGCAGGCCACCGCCGCGGCGGTCGCGCGCGGCGAGAACCCGGCCGTGCCCTCGACCATCGCCAAGTACCACTGCACCGACATGGCCCGCGACGTGGCCAAGGACGTGATGGACATCCACGGCGGCAAGGGCATCATCCTGGGCCCGAAGAACTACGCCGGCCGCAACTGGCAGGCGGTGCCGATCATGATCACGGTGGAGGGCGCCAACATCATGACGCGCTCGCTGATGATCTTCGGCCAGGGCGCGATCCTCTGCCATCCGTGGGTGCTGAAGGAAATGAAGGCGGCGATGCTGCCCGACAAGGCGCAGGCGCTGCGCGAGTTCGACAAGAACCTGTTCGGCCATATCGGCTTCGCCATTTCCAACGCGGTGCGCAGCTGGTGGTACGGCCTGACCGGCGCGCGTCTGGGCGCCGCCCCGGGCGATACCTACACCCGCCGCTACTACCGCAAGCTCAACCGCTACTCGGCCACGCTGGCGCTGATGGCGGACACCTCGATGCTGCTGCTGGGCGGCAAGCTCAAGTTCAAGGAATCGCTGTCCGGCCGCCTGGGCGACGTGCTCAGCCAGCTGTACATCGCCAGCGCCATGCTCAAGCGCTACGAAGACCAGGGCCGTCCGGTCGGCGACCAGCCGTTGCTGGCCTGGGCCTTCCACGACGCCGTGCACAAGATCGAACTGGCGCTGTCGGGCGCGCTGCGCAACTTCCCGATCCGTCCGGTGGGCTACCTGCTGTGGGCGCTGATCTTCCCCTGGGGCCGCCGCGCGCAGGCGCCCAGCGACCGCCTGGGCCACCGCGCCGCGGCGCTGCTGATGTCGCCCAACGACGCCCGCGACCGCCTGGCCGAAGGCGTGTTCACCACGCCCTGCGCCAACAACCCGGCCGGCCGCATCAACAGCTACCTGCAGAAGGTGATCCTGGCCGAGCCGGTGGAGCGCAAGTTCCTCAAGGCGCTGAAGAACAGCGACATCGAAGCGCTGAACTTCGCCAGCCAGCTCGAAGAGGGCGTGCGCGAAGGCTGGATCACCGCCGAGGAGCGCAAGCAGCTGGAAGAACTGCGCGAGATGACCATCGACGCGATCAGCGTGGACGACTTCGACACCGAAGAGCTGCGCTCGGCCGGCTACCGCAACCTGCACGACCACCGCGACACGCGCGCGGCGGCCTGAGCTGAGGCGCCAGTCGCGAACTTCCAAACGGCGGGCCTTCGGGTCCGCCGTTTTGGTTTCGGGCTGGGGCAATGACTTCCCGCACTCCAATGCCGTCATCCCCGCGAAAGCGGGAATCCAGAGACTTCAGAGTCATGCCTCGATGGAGCCCTGGATCCCCGCCTTCACGGGGATGACGAAACGGACCCACGCCGCGAACACAACTACTACGACCTCCACCATGAGCGCCAACATCCTCTCCCTGTACGAAAAATTCGCCCGCTACCCCGCAGGCCGCTGGCTGTTCGGCCGTGCGGTGTGTTTCAAGGCGCCCTACTTCGCCACGATCTCGCCGCGATTCGAATCGCTGCAACGCGGCCGCTGCGTGGCCAGCATTCGCCACCGCCGCGGCGTCAGCAACCACCTGGGCACGGTGCACGCGATCGCGCTGTGCAACCTGGCCGAACTCAGCGCCGGGGTGATGACCGACGCCAGCCTGCCCGCTTCGATGCGCTGGATCCCCAAGGGCATGACGGTGGAATACCTGAAGAAGGCCGTGGGCACGCAGCGCGCCACCGCCACGCCGGACATCGAGATCGTCGCCGCCGACACCGGTTACGACTTGCCGGTGACCGTACAGGTGCAGGACGAGGCCGGCGACACCGTGTTCCGCGCGCGCATCGCCATGTGGGTATCGCCGCGCAAGTCCTGAGCCGCGTTCGGCGTCGCCGCGCCGGCGCCTTCGAAACGGCGATCCAGGACAAGCCCCCACCCCACGCCAGCGCTAGAGTGCCGCCATGAACGCCTCGACCTGGATCTGGCTCTGCGGCCTGCACAGCCTCGCCTTCGCCCTGTTCCACATGGCGTTCTGGAAGCTGTTCCGCTGGCGCCAGAGCCTGCGCACGGCCACCGTCGCCGACCGCGCGATCCTGCAGATCCTCAATCTGCGCCTGATCTACGTGCTGCTGGGCGTGGCCGCGCTGTGCTTCTTCTATACCGACGAGTTGCAGGGCACCGCGCTGGGCCGGGCGCTGCTGGCCGGCATGTCGTTGTTCTGGGTCGGCCGCACCGTCGAGCAGTTCGTGTTCCTGCGCATCAACCGGCCGCTGATACACGTGCTGACCGCGCTGTTCGTGCTCGGCGCGGCGCTGTTCGCGTTGCCGCTGTTGGCTTGAGCGCTGTGCGCAGCAGGCTCAGCTCAGCAGGTGCAGCGCCGCCAGCGCGGCCAGCGCCGGCACCGCCTGGACGAAGAAGATGCGGCGGTTGACCGTGGCCGCGCCGTAAGCGCCGGCCACCACCACGCAGACCAGGAAGAAGGTGGCCACGTCAACGCGCGCGCAGCACGCGCCCCAGACCAGGCCGGCGGCCAGAAAGCCGTTGTACAGGCCCTGGTTGGCGGCCAGCACCTTGGACTGCTCGGCCTTCTCGCGCGACTGGCGGAACACCTTCAGACCCGCGGGCTTGGTCCACAGGAACATTTCCAGCACCAGGAAGCCGGTGTGCAAGGCGGCGACCAGCAGGATCAGGGCGAGGGCGATCGGCGGCATGCGCAGGGCTCCGGGCGGGCGATGCGCCCTAGTCTAGTGCGTCCCCGTACCGCTGCGGCGCGGCACGCGCTCATGGCCGCAGCTGCACGCCCTGGCTCAGGCCATAGTCGGTGTCGGCGTCGTAGCGGCGGGTCAGGCCGGTGTAGCGCCGCAGCTGGGCGCGCGCGGCGTTGTCCAACTGCCGCCGCAGGGCCTTGCAGTCGGTCTGCGCCGGCGCGGCCAGCATCGCATCGCGCACCGCCGCCACCGCCTCGCGGCCGTGGCGCACGTGGCCGGCTTCGTGCGCGCGCAGGCCGGCCATGAAACGCCGCCACTCGCGCGCGAGCTTGCTGTCCACGCGTGCCCCGCTCCATTCCGGCAACGTGGTCACGATGTCCGCGCTCACGCTCACGTGCTCCAGCACGCAGCGCCCGCGCCGCTGCTCGGAGCGGTAGGTCCAGGTCACGTGCCATTGCGTGCTGCCGGCCAGGCGTCGGCTGCCGTAGCCGTGCTGCGGGCCGTACTGGCGCATCTGCTCGGCCAGCTCCGGCGCGCTGCGGCCGAACACGCGGTAGCTCACGCTGCGTTCCTCGATGTCGATCTCACTGGTGGGCGCCGCGGCCGCGACCGCAGCCGTCAGGCCCAGCAGCAGCACCGCCGTCCGTCCCGCCCGCCACGCCGATGCCATGCGCCCCTCCCGCTCAGCGGCAGGCCGCCTCCCGGCCCTGCCCGCACAGATGCAAACGCGAAATCTCCGGCGGCACGCCGAAACGGATCGGCAGGATGCTGGTGCCGATGCCCGGCGTCACGAACAGCTGCCGGCCGTCTTCGACGAAATGCCCGACCGGGTAGGCGCCGTCGGCGCCCTTCCACAGACCCGGACGGCCCAGCAGCGGGAACGCGATCTGGCCGCCGTGGGTATGCCCGGCCACCAGCAGCGACGCCCGCGCCGGCGTCTGCCGGAACACCAGCGGATTGTGGGTGATCGCCAGCGCCGGCGCTTGATCGTTTATTGCGGAAAACGCCTTGCCCACGTCGTGCGGCGCCTCCAGCAGGTCGCCGATGCCGACCATCCACAATCGGCAGCCGCCCAGTCGCACTTCGCGCGCCTCGTCTTCCAGCACCACCACGCCCGCCGACTCCAGCGCGCGGCGCACGCGCGCGCCGTCCTTCCACCAGTCGTGGTTGCCGAGCACGGCGTAGACCGGCTTGCGCGCGGTCAGCGGCTTGAGGTGCTCGGCGACGGTGTCGGCGGGAATGTAGGTGCCCAGGAACACGCTGAGGATCACGTAGTCGCCGGCCATCAGCACCGCCTGCGCGTCGCTGTCGGCCAGGCGCCGGACCAGGCGGTCGAAACGGTCCAGGCCGTTGCGCGGCGAGCCCACGTGCAGGTCCGAGACCAGGTCCACGCGCAGGCCGTCGCAGTCTCGCGGCCAGTTCGGCAGGCCGAAGGCGTAATCGCGTTCGCGCAGCGAGGCCGGCTCGATCACGCAGCCCCAGACCGCGAACGCCAGCACCAGCGCGGCCAGGATCGACGCCGCCCAGCGCCGCTTGCGGCGACGGCGCGGCGGCGACGGCTCGCTCATGCGCCGGACTTGGCCTGCGCGTGCCAGGCGGCCAGCACCTCGGCCTCGCGCGCGGCGCTCAGGCCGGCCTTGGGCTTGGCCCGGCGTTCGGCCGGCAGCGCGCGCCAGTACAGCAGGGTGTCGCGCGCGGTCTCGCGCAGCGGCCGGTAACTCAGGCCGGCGGCCTGGGCCTTGGCGCTGCTGATGCGGCCGAAACCGGCGTACTCGCCCTGCGCCGGGATCCACGCCGGCATGTCCTGCCAGGGACCGACCTTATGCGCCTCCAGGAACGCAGCCGGCACCCAGGTCAGGGTGGAGGCGGGCGCCTTGAGTTCGCCGGCGACCTGCTGGCAGGCGCTCAGCACCTCGCCCATGCTCAGCTTGCCGGCCGGCGCATCGGCGTTGTACGTGCCCAGCGTGCGCCGCTCCAGGCACAGCAGCAGGAACGCGGCCAGGTCGCGCACGTCGATGAACTGGGTCGGGTCCTGCGCGCTGCCCGGCGCGAGGATTTCGCCGCCGCGGTCGGCGCGCGCCGGCCAATAGGTAAAACGGTCGGTGGTGTCGCCGGGGCCGACGATCAGGCCCGGACGCACCACGGTCACCTTGCCCGGCATTTCCTTTTCGGCGGCGCGTTCGCACAGCGCCTTGAGGCCGCCGTAGGTCTCGCCGGTGATCTGGGTGACGTTGGGGTCGGCCAGCTGCGCCAGCGGCGCGGTTTCGTCCTGGTTCGGCGTGTCGGTCTTGGCGTAGACGGAAATCGTCGACACCAGCAGGTACTGGCCCACGCGCGCGCCCAGCAACTGGGTCGAGCGGGTCACGTCGGCGGGCAGGTAGGCCGAGGTGTCCAGCACCGCGTCCCAGCGGCGCTCGCCTTCCAGCGCCTTCATGTCGGTCTTGCGGTCGCCGTGCAGTTGCTCGACGTCGCTGTAGTCCTCGCCCGAAAAGCGATCCGGGTTGGTCTTGCCGCGGTTGAACAAGGTCAGGGTATGTCCGGCCTTGCGCGCGGCCTCGACGAAATGGGGGCCCAGGAAACCGGTGCCGCCCATGACCAGGATCTTCATCGGCTTGGGCTTGGACCGCGGCTTGGCGGTGGCGAACGCGGGCAGGGCCAGCAGGCTGGCGCCGGCAAGGCCGGCGGCGAGGAATTCGCGGCGGTCGGTCATCGGTCGGGTCCGGGCGTGACGGGGTCGGCTGGCAGCGTGCGCTGCGCCCGGACCACCCGCCATGCGCCGAAGGTCATGCCCAGCGCCACCCCGATCCCGACCACGAACACCATGCGCGTGCCCAGCAGGGTCAGCGCCTTGTGCAACCAGACGAAGGTCAGGTCGCTGCCGCGGTAGACCACGGTGTCGACCACCGCCTTGGCCTTGTAGCGCGACTCGCGGTCGACCCGCGTGTACAGGGTTTCGCGGCCGGGCTTGGCCAGCGAGAACTCGCCCGCGCGCGTGGCCACCTGCACGATCGCCACCAGCAAGGGCAGCGGCGACATCGCCAGCAGGGTGTAGCCGAACAGGATCGCCAGCGCCGGCACCAGCAACGCCGGCGCCACGCCCCAGCGGCGCAGCAGGTAGCGGGTCACGAACAGTTGGACGACGATGGTGGTCAGGTTCACCGCGCCGTCGATGGCCGAGTAGTAGCGCGTGGCGTCCTTCGCGCTGGGGTACAGCGCCTTCACGATCGCGGCCTGCTCGTTGTACAGCAGCGTGCCCACACCCACGCCGAAGAACATCACGATCGCCAGCGCGCGCAGCAGCGGCACCTGCCAGACCAGCTTGAGCCCGGCGACGATCGAACCGCCCATCGCCAGCTCGCCGTTGACGCTGCCGCTGGCGCGCTCGCGCCGCATCGCCCACACCCGCAGCTTGAGGATGCACAGCAGGCACACGCACAGGAAGCCGGCCGAGACCAGCAGCAGATTGGCCACGCCCAGCCGCCCCACCAGCGAGCCGGTGATCACCGGCCCCAGCAGCGCGCCCACCGTGCCGCCGGCGCCTATGTAGCCGTACAAGCGCTTGGCGTGTTCGTTGTCGAACACGTCGGCCATGAAGCTCCAGAACACCGTCACCGCGAACAGGTTGAACACCGCGGTCCAGACGAAGAACAGCGCGCCGCGGCCGGGCAGCTCGCGGTGGAAGGCCCAGTAGAAGCCGATCAGGCAGGCGATGAAGATCAGGTACACCGCCGGCAGGAACACCCGGCGCGGAAAGCGCGAGACCAGCGCGCCGTACACCGGCTGCAGCGCCACCATGATCACGAAGGTGCAGGTGAACAGCACCTGCAGGGTGAACTCCTTCAGCGAGAAACCGTAGCCCTGGGCCCAGGCGATCAGCCCCGGCGGGAACACGGTCTCGATGTCGCCCGAGGCGCCCATCGCGTCGCGCACCGGGCGCAGCACGTAGTAGCCGCAGAGCAGGCTGAAGAAGTACAGCAGCGACCACCACAGCGGCGGCGATTCGGCCAGGGCGGCGCGGAAACGGCCCCACTGGCCGGCGGCGGGCGCGCCCTCAGCCATGGCCGCGCGCCTGCGTGCGCACAGCGGCGATCGACGGGTGACGCGGCTGGCGGCTCATGTCGGGCTCCCGTGCGCGCTGGCCGGCACGTGCTGGCCGGCACGTTAGCCCAAGCCGCCGCGGCCCGCCACCGCGGGTTGTTGGGAGCATTTGCTCTAATCGGCAGGCTTAGGGTCGGCCCGTCATAGATAGGGCGTGGGCGTGTACGACTACATCATCATCGGTGCCGGCTCGGCCGGCTGCGTGCTCGCCAACCGCCTCAGCGAAGACCCGGACACCAAGGTGTTGCTGCTGGAAGCCGGGCCGCGCGACCGCCACCCCTTCATCCACATGCCCGCCGGACTGTCCAAGCTGGTCGGCAAGAAGGGCGTGAACTGGGACTACAACACCGCCCCCGAAGCCCAGCTCAACGGCCGCACCCTGTGGTGGCCGCGCGGCAAGGTGCTGGGCGGCTCCAGCTCGATCAACGCCATGTGCTACATCCGCGGCGTGCCCGGCGACTACGACGACTGGGCCGCCTTGGGCGCCGACGGCTGGGACTGGAAGACGGTGCTGCCCTACTTCAGGCGCTCCGAGCGCAACGGCCGCGGCGACGACGCCCTGCACGGCGCCAACGGCCCGCTGTACGTGTCGGACCTGCGCTACACCAACCCGCTGTCGCAGGTGTTCATCGACGCCGGCCGCGAAGCCGGCTACGCGGTGACCCGCGATTTCAACGGCGCCAGCCAGCAGGGTTTCGGCTACTACCAGGTCACCCAGAAGAACGGCGCGCGCTGCTCCAGCGCCGTGGCCTACCTGGACCCGGCGCGCGAACGCCACAACCTGACCATCGTCACCGGCGCCCAGGTCAACCGCATCACCCTGGAGCACGGCCGCGCGACCGGCGTGGTCTACAGCGCGCGCGGCCGCGCCTACCACCAGCAAGCCGGGCGCGAGGTGCTGCTCAGCGGCGGTGCGATCAACTCGCCGCAGCTGCTGATGCTGTCGGGCATCGGCCCGGCCGCGCAGCTGCGCCAGCACGGCATCGAGGTGCGCGTGGACCTGCCGCAGGTCGGCGAGAACCTGCAGGACCACCTGGACATCTGCACCCTGCAGCACAGCACCCAGCGCGTGACCTACGACCGGGTCAGCGACCTGCGCATCGCCTTCGACTACTACCTGCGCGGCCATAGCGGCCCGGGCAGCAGCAACATCGCCGAGGCCGGCGCCTTCGTACGATCGGCGCTAGCCCCGGACGATCGCGCCGACATCCAGCTGCACTTCGTCCCGGGCATGCTGGACGATCACGGCCGCCACCGCCTTCCCGGCGACGGCTACACCCTGCACGCCTGCTTCCTGCGCCCGCGCAGCCGCGGCCGCATCGCCCTGGCCAGCGCCAACGCCGGCGACAAGGCGCGCATCGAGGCGCGCTACCTCAGCGACCCGGAAGGCTTCGACCTGAAGATGATGCTGGAGTGCGCCAAGCTCTCGCGCGAGCTGTTCGCGCAGAAGGCCTTCGACCCCTACCGCGGCGCGCCGATCTTCCCGACGCGCAACGACTACAGCGACGCCGAACTGATCGAATTCATCCGCGAAAAGGCCGAAACCGTCTACCACCCGATCGGCACCTGCCGCATGGGCAGCGACGCGGACTCGGTGGTGGACCCGCAACTGCGCGTGCGCGGCGTCGAAGGCCTGCGCGTGGTCGACGCCTCGGTCATGCCCACCCTGATCGGCGGCAACACCAACGCCCCCACCATGATGATCGCCGAGCGCGCCGCGGACCTGATCCGCGGACGCGCCTGACCCCGTAGCGCAAGGCGAAGCGGCCGGCCGTTCGGGGCCGCCGCTTCGCGGTCGCGTCGCGGCTTACATCTCGACGATCGGCCCTTCCGGATCCGGCACCGGCGGGCAGCCCGCACCCGGCGTGCAGATGCCGACCAGACGCCAGGCGCCGCCTCGGCACTGGTAGTAGTAGCCCGGATCGACCGGATGGTCGTAAGCCACCAGGAACATATGCCCCTCGGTTTCCGCCGTGCAGGCATACGTCGGCTCGGCGGCGACCGGAGCGGTCAGCACGCCCATGGCTCCGAGCAGAACAGCGAATACAGCGCCTTTTGCAGCCCATCGCTTCATTGCGGTTTCCTCCGTTGAAAGCCGCTGATTCGTCCCTTTGGGGCAACGTAAGCGCTCGCCGTTCCATGCGATCGAAAGCGAGCGACTGCGGGAGGCAGCGGCGGCCTCCGCATGCGTGCGCGCAAGCACGCTAGCAGATGGTGCGGCGCAATAGGGACGACGCAGTGCGCAGGTTGTTGCGGTGGCGCGCGCCCTCACCCCAACCCCTCTCCCGCAAGCGGGAGAGGGCCTAAAGCAAAGCGGCGTCGGATGCATCCCCTCTCCCGCTCGCGGGAGAGGGTTAGGGTGAGGGGGTGAGCGCAGCGAATGCTCTTGACCCTCGCTCGGGCCCCAAACTCGCAGCCCCAAACGAAGACCCGAAGGGCGGCGCACAGGAGGTGCGCCGTTTTTCGCTGGCACAGGGATGTGCCATCGAAAAATCCCCGCGCCTACTCCGATCTCGCAAGGGAGCTCTGGCGAAGCGTTTTTCTTTGGTGACTTTCTTTTGACGCTTATCAAAAGAAAGTGACCCGGCCGCTTGCGGACGGAAGTTGTTGCTGTTGCTTCGACCAACACACCCAAACACCTTCGCGAGTTCGGAGCTGATCGCGGCTCACGCCGCTCCTACAGAAAGCACATCCCGCAGAGACCGCAGCGTTCGTCGTAGTTGCGGGTTCGCGGTCGCAGCTTGCGCAGCTCCTACAGAGGTAGGCACGGCGTTCGTCGCAGATGAGAGGTCGCGGTCGCGGCTTACGCCGCTCCTACCCCAAGGCGGGCGCTGTGGAGGTGGGCGTCAGGCCTTGGCCAGCATCGGCGGCAGCGGGCAATGCAGCACCGCGCAGATCGTGCGCAACAGCTCCGCTTCGGCCACCGCGATGCGGCCGTCGTGACTGACCGCCGCCGTCACCCCCTCGACCAGCGCCTGCTTGGCCAAGGGATCTAACGCGTCCAGCGCCTCCCATACCCCGTCCAGCGCCAACACCCCGTTCGCCGGCGGCGCATACGGCCGATGCTCGTTGGGCAGCACGCGCTGCAGGCCCGCCAAGTACGCGCGCTGAGCCGCCGCGGTATCGGCATGCCCGGCCTGCGCAACCACCGCCAGCAGCGTGGCCAGTTCCGCCGCCACCGCCGCCGGCTTGCGCCGGCCGAAGCGCGCGTGCCGAGACGGGTCCAACGACTCGGTGACCTGCACCGTCAGCAGGCGCGCCAGGCAGTACTCGAACAGCGACACCCGTCCGTCGGCGTTGACCGCCGCTTGCACCGCGTCGGTGAAGGACTCCAGTTGCGGGCGCGGACGCAGGCGCAGCACCGGGAACGCCAGCGCGGCCAGCGGCAGGCGCAGCATCGGGTGCAGGCCGGCCAGCGCTCCGGCGCGCAACTGCACCGCCTGCTCGGCCAGATCCTGGCCCAGGCGCGCGGCGATTTCGTAGCGCTGACGCGCGGCCACCGCGGCGTCTTCGTCCAGCAGCAGCGCCAGCAACAGCGGCAGCACCGCCTCGCGCTGCTTGGCCAGCGCGCGCAGTTCGTCGGGCAAGGTGCTCACGATGCTGTCGGCGCGGCGGTAGTCGTCGGCACCGGGCTGGGCCACCTGCGCGGCCACCATCGGCGGGGTCAGCGCGTGCACGCTGTCGGCCGGCGGCAGCGGAGGCGGCACCGCCGCCAGGCCCAGCATCCGGTCCTCCTGCAAGCCTTGCGGCGGTTCCTGCGCCCAGCGCCGCGACAGCTGCTCCAGCTGATCGGCACGGAACGAAGGCTCCAGCGCGCGGATGCGCTCGAGCAGCGGCGGGTGCGTAGCGAACCAACCGTTGACGCCCACGCCGTCGCCGAACAGCATGTGGCTGATTTCCTCGGCGTCGGCGCGGTCGTTGAGCTTGGCGCCTTCGTGCAGGCCGCCGATCTTCTTCAGCGCGCCGGCCAGGCCCGCGGTCTGGCGGGTGAACTGCACCGCCGAGGCATCGGCCAGGCGCTCGCGCGTGCGGCTCACGCTGGCCTTGATCATGCGGCCGAAGAACAGGCCCACGTAGCCCACCAGCATTGCCAGCAGCGCCGCGACCAGGATCACGCTCACGCTACGGCCCAGGCGTCCGCCGCCGCGTCCGCCCTCCAGGATCTTGCGGCCGATGATGGCCAGCATCAGGATCCCGAACAGCACGCCGATCAGGCGGATGTTCAGACGCATGTCGCCGTTGAGGATGTGGCTGAACTCGTGCGCGATCACGCCCTGCAGTTCGTCGCGGTTGAGCCGGTCCAGCGCGCCGCGGGTCACCGCCACCGCCGCGTCGGAGGTCGAATAGCCAGCGGCGAAGGCATTGATGCCGGCCTCGTGCTCGAGCACGTACAGCTTGGGCACCGGCACGCCGGAGGCGATCGCGATCTCCTCGACCACGTTGCGCAGCCGGCGCAGGCTGGGGTCGGCGGTGTCTTCGGGCACCGGCACGCCGCCCAGCGACTGGGCCACGGATTCGCCGCCGCCGCGCAAGCTGGCGATGCGGAACAGCGAGCCCAAACCGATCACCGCCAAGGTGCCCAGCGTCGCCAGCGCGAGCAGGCCCGGATGCGGACCGGCGAACACCAGCACCGCCAGGTCCACCGCCAGCACGATGGCGGCCACGGCCAGCACGAACAGCAGCACCAGCCGGGTCGAGGTGCGGCGCGCCTGGGCCTGACGTTCGAAGAAGTTCATAGAGGCTGGATTCGTGGGGAGCGGCTATGGCAGTCGGCGCTGTTTCGATCCGTCATTCCCGCGAACGCGGCAATCCTGGGCGTTATCGCGGCATGACGCTGAAGTCTCTGGATCCCCGCCTCCGCGGGGATGGCGAGCAAAAGCCAAGCAGGCATAGCTCGCTTTTCCGAGCGCCCGGGCCTGCTAGAACTGCACCTTCGGCGCCTCGCGCACCTGCGCGCGGTCGGCCGGAATATCCAGCAGCGCCGCAGCGGCGAAATCGAACATGCCCGCGACCACGCTGGAGGGGAACACTTCGCGCTTGTTGTTGTAGGCCATGACCGAGTCGTTGTAGGCCTGGCGCGCGAACGCGACCTTGTTCTCGGTGCTGGTCAGCTCCTCGGTGAGCTGCATCATGTTCTGGTTGGCCTTGAGATCGGGATAGGCCTCCGACACCGCCAGCAAGCGCCCCAGCGCCCCATTCAGCTGGCCCTGGCTCGCGGCCAGTTGTTCCATCGCCGCCGGATCGCCGGGGTTGGCCTTGGCCGCGGCCAGGCCCGATACGGCCGCGCCGCGCGCGGCGATCACCGCTTCCAGGGTCTCGCGTTCATGCGCCAGATAGCCCTTCACCGTCTCCACCAGATTGGGGATCAGGTCGAAGCGGCGCTGCAGCTGCACGTCGATCTGAGCGAAGGCGTTTTTGTAGGCGTTACGCGCGGTCACCAGGCCGTTGTAGATGCCCACCGCCCAAATTGCGACGATGACCACTAAAGCCAACAAAATCAGAATGCTGAACATGATTGCTCCCCAATCCCCTGAGATCGGCGCTATTATCGGGCGCAACCTCAGCATACGCAGGCGCTGCGACCTATGAAAGACGAGCCGAACCCGAGGTCGCGACGCGTTTACTGGCGGGCGGCGAGCCTCGCCGGCTTGTTGACGCTGACCCTGGGCTCGGCCGCGCAAACGTCGCTGCGTTGGAACGGCGCGCAGCCCTCCGCGAACGCCGCTAGTTCCGCGCAGACCTTGCCGCAACCGGTGTCCGGCTACAGCGCCGCGCGCAACGACACCCTGCCGCTGGCCGCAGGCTTCGACGTGCAGCAGTTCGAAGCGATGGCGCAGCAACTCGTCGCCAACCAGCGCGTGCCCGGCCTGGCCATGGCGATCGTGCACGACGGCCGCATCCTCAGCGCGCGCGGTTACGGCATCACCGACGTCAAGGCCGCCGAACCCGTCGACGGCCACACCGTGTTCCGACTGGCCTCGCTGTCCAAGGGCGTGGCCGCGACCATGGCCGGCGTGCTGGTCAACGACGGCACCCTGCGTTGGGACAGCAAGCTGGTCGACTACATGCCCGGCTTCCAGCTGGTCGATCCCTACGCCGCGCAGCAGATCACCGTGGCCGACCTGCTCAGCCACCGCGTCGGCCTGACCCACAACACCTACGACCGCGA
Organism: Lysobacter silvisoli; assembly: GCF_003382365.1. Lineage (NCBI taxonomy): Bacteria > Pseudomonadati > Pseudomonadota > Gammaproteobacteria > Lysobacterales > Lysobacteraceae > Lysobacter > Lysobacter silvisoli. The sequence goes on from NZ_QTSU01000001.1 coordinate 2,358,923, forward strand.
TCTGGAGAACTACGCCGACTACCGCGTACTCACCCAGAAGCTGGCGTACGCGCCGATGAACTGCCAGCCCGGCACCTGCTACGGCTACCAGAACATCGCCTTCAGCCTGATCGGCGACGTGGTCTTCGCCGCCACCGGCGACTTCTACAGCCAGGAAGTGCAACGCCGTCTGTTCAAGCCGCTGGGCATGAACGACGCCAGCCTGGGCCTGGAAGGCATCACCGCCAGCGCGCGCTGGGCCAAGCCGCACGTGCGCGCGCGCGGCGGCTGGGTGTCGGTGACGCCCAAGCCCACCTACTACCAGTTGCCGCCGGCCGCCGGCGTCAACGCCAGCGCCAGCGACATGGCGCAGTGGCTGCTCGCGCAGACCGGCCACCGCCCCGACGTTCTGCCCGCGCCGCTGCTGGCCACGCTGCACCAGCCGCTGGTGGACACGCCTGGCGAAACCCGCGGCTCGCCCTGGCGCCGCTCGCGCGTGAGTTCGGCCGGCTATGCCTTGGGCTGGCGCGTGTACGACTACGCCGGCCACCGCCTGGTGTTCCATGGCGGCGCCGTGCAAGGCTACCGCGGCCTGGTCGCGCTGCTGCCCGAACGCGACCTGGGCATCGCCGTGCTCTGGAACAGCGAAAGCGCCCTGCCCTCTGGCCTGCTGCCGACCATTCTCGACCGCGCCATCGGCATGCCCGCCGAGCGCTGGCTCGATGTCGACTTCGACGATCCGACCTTGTACGTGGATGCAGGGCGTCCGACGCCCGCGCCGCCCGGCAGCGAGGCGAGCACGGCGACGGCTGCGCCGCGCTGAGCTGAGGGTTCCGTTGGTTGTTTGAGCATTGCCTCGCCTTGCGGGGCGATGGGGCTGGGTAACGACCTGTGTCGTTCGAGCCTAGGGCTTCGCGAAAGACTCTCGCCGCGATTTGCGGCCCCGCGGCCCTCACCCCAACCCGCACCCCGGCCCGACCGCACAGCGGTCGGGCGTTCGGTGCAGCGCGAGCCGGTGGCTCGCAAGCGCTGCCCCTCACCCCGCAAGCCGGAGAGGGGCTCGAAAGCACGGCGGCGTCGAATGCGTTCCCTCTCTCGCTTGCGGGAGAGGGCTAGGGTGAGGGGGTGAGCGCGGAGCGCGATTGCTTTTTGATCCCTTAGCGGACCTGGTGCCGTAGCTGAGGATTCGCGGTCGCGGCTTGCGCCGCTCCTACGGAGGCTGGCGCTGCTTTCGCCGTAGATGGGATGCGCGGTCGCGGCTTGCGCCGCTCCTACAAGGGGCCTGCGTGGCTTTTGTCGGAAAGCGGCGCTCGCGATCGGCTGACGCCGCGGAGGCTAGCGCCCCGACCGGCCGCGCGGTTTTCCGGGCCCCCCAAAAAAAACTCTCCCCCCGCCTGGGCTGCGGGGAGAGAGCGGTATTACGGCGATCGGGACTTTATTAGATGAGCGGAGCCGGGGTCGCCGGCATAGCCGCAGCAGCCTTGGCCTTGCGGGCCGGCTTCTTCGAGGCCTTCTTGGCCTTCTTGGCAGGCTTCTTCGCAGCCTTCTTAGCGGCCTTCTTCGCGGCCTTCTTAGCAGGCTTCTTGGCGACCTTCTTGGCAGCCTTCTTAGCAGGCTTCTTGGCGACCTTCTTGGCAGCCTTCTTGGCGGTCTTCTTCGCAGCCTTCTTAGCGGGCTTGCGGGCGACCTTCTTGGCGGCCTTCTTCGCCGGCTTCTTGGCGACCTTCTTGGCAGCCTTCTTGGCTACCTTCTTGGTGGCCTTCTTGGCGGCCGGCTTCTTAGCGACCTTCTTCGCAGCCTTCTTGGCGGCGGGCTTCTTCTTCGCAGCTTTCTTCGTGGCCATGTGATGGCTCCTCGTCAGTGGTTTTGATCAGCGATCGATCAGGGGTGTTGCGGTTTTAAAGCCCAGTTGAACCATAGCCGCGGGAGTCGGACCCGCGAGCAGCCGCCGACGCGCCAGGCGCGCCGTAACGGATTCAGCGGCACGTTCCCCGCAATGGGGTACGTACCCGGCCGCTTGCGGCGGCCAAACAAAAACCCGACCCGCACGGAGCGGACCGGGTTGGATAGGGCGCGGCGCCTGCGGACCGAAGAGGAACGATTGCGTTTTCGCGAGGGAAGCGAATCCAGCGTCCACCGGTTTGTCGGTCCGGGCGGAGGTTCGTTTTTTGCCGCGCGTTGTCGCTGTCGTTGTACTCACTCTCTTCCGCAGGAAACGTCTGCTGGGCGAAACCTAATCACGCTTTTTCGCACTGTCAACAACTCCGGCGATTTTTTTTCGTCCCCGGCCTCCGCCACCCGAGTCCGGAGCGCGCGTCGCCGACGCTCGCCGACGACGCGCGACGCGAGCTCGAACGCGCGCGCGTTTTCGCGCGCATGAAAAAAACAACTTGTTTTAAGCGCTTTCGTTCGCACGCGATCGCGCAACGAACGAAAACGCATGTGCGCGCACGCACCGCCGCGGATGCCCGCGAAGGGCGCTAGGGAGGCGATTTCGCGTTCGTCGGAATGGGCGCGCGAAGGCGCCGCTTTTCGCGCCGCACAAGCCGATTTGCGCGAAAGTGCGCGAACTTTTTCCGCCGCCGCGACCGGTAGCCGGCGACCGTCGGCGACCGCGATCGCGCTCGACGCAGGTCTCGCGCACGCCGTCGGCGCGTCGCCGCGCGGCGCGTCGGCGAGCCGCTGCGAGCGTCGCCACCGACACCGCAGGCATGCGCGGCACCGCTGAAATCCAGCGCTTTTGCCGATGCCGCGGCGGCGCCGACGGCAACGCCGCTCGACCGCGACGTGCGCGCGCGACCGCCGTCGAAGACGGCACGGCGGCGTGAGCGACGGGTGAAGCGGCGCGCGCGGGAAGCGGACGCCGCTCGCCGACGTCGGCGCCGAACCGGCGACGCAGCGCGCCGGGCGCTCGGCCGAGGCAGAGAAGCCGAGACTGCGCGCGCATCCTTGCGGAGGCCGGCGCCGGTGCCGGCAAGCGCGACGGGATGGCGGCGCGGCGGTGGAGCGAACGGGGCCGACGCCCGACGGCTCGGCGCGGCGGCCGCGATTCGCCCGCGCGAACCGGCAGGCGCAGGCCGGACTCGCCATCGATCGCGGCAGCCGACCGTGCACGGATCGGCAGGATCGTTCGGCCTCGCTGCCGTGGCGCCGTCGGGCGTCGGAGCGGGCATGAGGGCGCTGACCGCGCCGCAAAAACGCGAACGGCCGCATCAGCGGCCGTTGCGTGCGGCCGGACCTGGGTCCGGCCTGGCATTGCGCGGACCGCAGTCCGCGAGACGCCTTAGTGGTCGTCGTCTTCCAGCAGTTCGGCGTAGTCGTCCGGCGCCAGCAGCTCGTTGAGCTGGTCGGGCTCGTCGATCTCGACGGTGAAGATCCAGCCTTCGCCGTAGGCGTCTTCGTTGATGGTCTCGGGCTTGTCGCTGAGCGCGGCGTTGACCGCGGTGACGGTGCCGCTGACCGGGGCGTACACGTCCGAGGCGGCCTTCACCGACTCGACCACCGCGCAGGCGGTGCCGGCTTCGACGCGGTCGCCGATGTTCGGCAGCTCGACGTAGACCAGGTCGCCTAGCAGGCCCTGGGCGTGGTCGGAGATGCCGACGGTGACTTTGCCGTCGCCTTCGACGCGGGCCCACTCGTGGGACTTCATGAACTTCAGATCGCCGGGAATTTCACTCATGGCTGGCCTCGAACTCTGCGGGGGCGGCTGTGGGGGAGACGGCGCCTAGTTTAACGGCGTCGCGGCAACATGCGAGAGAGTGTGGCGGTCAGTCGCGACCGCCGTCGTGAAGATAGGGCGGACGGCCGCTGAGCAGCGCCTCGCGCAACTCCTCGACGCGATCCTGACCCCAGAACGGTTCGCCGTCGAGCACGTAGCCCGGCAGCCCCGGCAGGTCGGCGGCGATGGCCGCTTCGGTATTGCGCTGGTAGGCCGCGACCGTTTCTTCCGCATCGGCCGCGGCCACGACCTGCGCCGGGTCGAAACCGTGACGCTCGAGCAAGTCCGCGACCCGCATCAGGTCGCCCAGATCGTGATCGTGTACCCATAGCGCGCGGAACGCGGCGTCCATGTAGGCCGACGGATCGCCGCCCGCGGCGGCGATCGCCAGCGCGCAGCGGTCGGCCAAGCTCGGATCGGTGGGAAAGAACCTGGGCGCCAGGTTCAAGGGCAGGCCGCGGCGCGCGCGCCAACGCTGCAGCTCGACCAGCCGGTAGCGCTGGCGCGCTGGCGCGCGCTGGCCCAGCGGCACGCCGCCGTTGGCCGCGAACAGATCGAAGATGCGCACCGGCCGGTAGACCACCTCGGCGCCGGCCTCGCGCACCGCGTCCAGGAACGTGGCGTGGCCCAGGTAGGCGTAGGGCGAGATCAGGCTGAAGTAGTAATCAACGCGCGCGGCCATGGCGGCGGCTCAGCCCAGCACGCCGTCCTGCGGCTGGCCGTCGCGCACGAACGGGAACTTGACCACGCGCACCGGCACTTCCTTGCCGCGGATGTCCACGCGCACGTCGCCCGGCTGACCGGCCGGCACGCGTGCGAACGCGATCGCCTTGCCCAGGGTCGGCGAGAACGTGCCCGACAGGATCTCGCCGTCGCCGTTGGCGGTCAGCACCTTCTGGCCGTGGCGCAGCACGCCCTTCTCGTCCATCACCAGGGCGATCATCTGGCGCGGCGCACCGGCGGCCTTCTGCTGTTCCAGCGCGGCGCGGCCGATGAAATCCCGGCCCTCGTCCAGGGCGACCGTCCAGGCCAGCGCGGCCTCATAGGGGCTGACGCCGTCGTCCATGTCCTGACCGTAGAGGTTCATGCCCGCTTCCAGGCGCAGCGTGTCGCGCGCGCCCAGACCGGCCGGCTTCACGCCCGCGTCCAGCAGCGCATTCCACAGCGCCACTGCGGCGCTCTCGGGCACCAGCACTTCGAAACCGTCTTCGCCGGTGTAGCCGGTGCGGGCCACGAACAGTTCGGTGCCGTCGGCGGCCTGGGCCTCGCCGGCGACGAACTTGCCGAGCTTGCCGATGCGGGCGCGGTCTTCCTCGCGCAGCAGGCCCAGCACCTTCTCGCGCGCGTTGGGGCCCTGCACGGCGACGATCGACAGTTCGGGGCGCTCGCTCACCTGCACGTCGAAGGCGCGCGCCTGCTCGCCGATCCAGGCCAGGTCCTTGGCGCGGGTGGCGGCGTTGACCACCAGGCGGAAGCGCTGTTCGGACAGGAAATAGACGATCAGGTCGTCGATCACGCCGCCTTGCGGATTGAGCATGCAGGTGTACAGCGCCTTGCCGGGCTTGGTCAGCTTGTCGACCGAGTTGGCGACCAGGTGGCGCAGGAACTCGCGCACGCGCGCGCCGGTGAGGTCGACCACGGTCATGTGGCTGACGTCGAACATGCCCGCGTCGCGGCGCACCTGGTGGTGCTCCTCGATCTGCGAGCCGTAGCTGATCGGCATGTCCCAGCCGCCGAAGTCGACCATCTTGGCGCCGAGCGCGCGGTGGGCGTCGTTGAGGATGGTCTTCTGGGTCATGAGCGGCAGGGCCTGATGCGGTGGGGGGTCCGCGATTATTTCACGACCGCGCGCCGCCTGGCCCGCGTACGCCTGCGCATGGGACGCGCGGGTGGCGCCCGGGGCCCTACCCGCGCCTTTATTCGGCGCCGAACCCTTCGTTGTAGCAGCGCACGCTGGCCGGCGGCACTTCGACGAACTTGCCGCTGTCGCGGTCCAGGCGCACCGCCCAGCGCGAGGCCTGGAAGGTTTCCTGGGCCGCGGCGTCGGCCACGGCGGTGTCGACGATGGCGATCAGGCCGGCGTCCTCGACGCCGTCGCGCTGGCAGGTGGCCACCGACAGGTACTCGCCGCGCTTGAGCTTGGGATAGGGCACCACGTCGGTGATCTTCCAGCGCGGCGAGTTGCCCTCGCGGCCGGCGAACTCGCCGGCGTAGAGCTTGATCGAGCGGTCCTGGGCATCGTCCAGGGTGCCGATGGAGCGCGCGCAGATCTGCTCGGGCGCGCTGCCCGAGCCCACGCAGCTGCCGGTGTTGGACTTCAAACCGTCCGGATACGGCGGCACCACGCGGCCGATCCAGACCGATGCCGGCGCCGGCATCGGCGCCGCCGCAGGCGCCGCGACCGGTGGCGTCGCAGCCGCCGGCAACGCCGTACCACCGGTCGCGAGCAGCAGGAGCAGGCAGACGCGCATGGCGCTCAGTCCGCCGCCTCGACGCGCAGGCTCATGCCGTCCACGCCGGTCACGCGCACGCTGGCGCCGGCCGGCAACTCCGGGCCCAGCACTTCCCAATAAGCGTCGGCGATCTGCACCCGGCCGCGGCCCTGTTCGATGCCGCGTTCCAGCGCGACCACGCGGCCCACCAGTTGCTGCGCTCGGCGGTTCAGCGCCGGCTGGTCGCTCTTGCGCTCGCGGCCGCGGAACCAGGTGCGGTAGACCTGGATGGAGACGAAGCTCAGCACCACGAACGCGGCCACCTGCGCCAGCACCGGCATGCCCGGCAGCACCAGCACCAGTACGAACACCGCGGCGGCGGCGAAGCCCAGCCACAGCATGAACGCGCCGGGCAGCAGCGCCTCGGCCGCGAACAGCAGCAGGGCCACCGCGGCCCAGGTCACCATCTGCCAGTCCAGGCGCATCGCTCAACCTCCTCGCGGCGCCGGCGGCGGCACCGCGCGCGGCGCCGCCTGGCGGTCCAGCGCTTCCTTGGCCAGCTCGGCGATGCCGCCCAGCGAGCCGATCACGCCGGCCGACTCCATCGGCATCATCACGAACTTCTGGTTCGGCGCCTCGGCCAGCGACTTGAACGCTTCGATGTACTTCTGCGCGACGAAGTAGTTGATCGCCTGCACGTTGCCCGAAGAGATCGCGTCGGACACCAGCTGGGTCGCCTTGGCCTCGGCCTCGGCCAGGCGCTCGCGCGCCTCGGCTTCGCGGAACGCGGCTTCGCGCTTGCCCTCGGCCTCCAGGATCGCGGCCTGCTTGTCGCCCTCGGCGCGCAGGATTTCGGACTGGCGGTGGCCCTCGGCCTCGAGGATGTTGGCGCGCTTCTCGCGCTCGGCCTTCATCTGCCGGGCCATGGAATCGACCAGGTCGCGCGGCGGCTGGATGTCCTTGAGTTCGATGCGGTTGACCTTCAGGCCCCAGGGATGGGTGGCCTGGTCCACCGCCAGCAGCACCTTGGCGTTGATCTCGTCGCGCTTGGACAGCGACTCGTCCAGGTCCATGGAACCGATCGCGGTACGGATGTTGGTCATGACCAGGTTGAGGATGGCGACTTCGAGCTGGGCCACCTCGTAGGCGGCCTTGGCCGCGTCCAGCACCTGGAAGAACACGATGCCGTCGACCTTGACCACCGCGTTGTCCTTGGTGATCACGTCCTGGCTGGGCACTTCCAGCACCTGCTCCATCATGTTGATCTTGCGGCCCACGCCCTGGTAGATCGGCACCAGGAAGTGCAGGCCCGGGGTCATGGTGTGGGTGTACTTGCCGAAGGCCTCCACCGTCCATTCGTAGCCCTGCGGCACCATGCGCACGGCCTTGAACAGCACGATGATCGCCGCGACCAGCAGTACGACGGCCAATATCTCTCCCATGGTGCCCCCTCCCTTATAGATAGGAGGAGTATAGGCCCAGCCGACCCCTGCGACGGTTTCGCCCCCGGCTGCATCCCTACCCGGACATGCCCGCCACATCCAGCTTCGCCATCGACGTCCCGGACTCCCTGCTCGCCCGCGCGCGCGCCGGGGAGCGGGCGGCGTTCGAGCAGATCTACCGCTGGTTCGAGCGCCCGGTCTACACCCTGGCGCTGCGCATCCTGGGCGGCGGCGCCGGCGACCGCGACGAGGCGTCCGAGGTGCTGCAGGACACCATGCTCAAGGTGCTGGCCCGGATCGGCGATTTCCGTGGCAATAACGGCGGCGGCAGCAACGCCGGAGATGGCGGCAGCAGCCCGTTCTGGGGCTGGCTGCGGCAGATCGCGATCAACGAAGCGCTGATGCGCCTGCGCAGCCAGCGCCGCCACGAGCACGCCCTGGTGCTGGACGACGACCGCCTGGCCGACGACCTGGCCGCGCCGCCGCCGGCCGCGGCCGACGCCTCGGCGCTGGCGCGCGCCCTGGCGCAGCTGCCCGCAGCCACCCGCAGCGTGCTGTGGCTGTACCACGCCGAGGGCTACACCCACGACGAAATCGCGGCGCTGATGCAGCGCACGCCCAGCTTCTCCAAATCGCAGCTAGCGCGCGGCAGCCGCCGCCTGCGCGAACTGCTGGAACCGACCACGGAGGCGACCCATGCCTGACGCCAACGACCGCCAGCGCCCGCCGGCGCCGCAAGACTGGTCCGCCGCGTTCGCCGCGCTGCCGGCGGAAACGCCGCCCGCCGACGGCTGGGCGCGCGTGGCCGCGGCCTTGCCGGCCACCACCGCCGCAGCCGTATCACCGCCGCACAGCGGCGCCGCCGCATTGCGCCGGCGCCGTGCGCGCTGGCCGGCCTGGGCGGCTATGGCCGCCGCACTGTCGGTGGCGGCGCTGCTGCCGCTAGCGCTGCGCAACGGCGAGCAGCCGCACGGCGCGCTGGACCCGGCGACCACGACGGCGCAAACGCCGGCCGCCGTGCCGGCCGCCGATCCGCGCGCGACCACGCCTACGTCCGACACGGCGACGCCACCCGCTGCCGTCGCCAGCATCGAACCCGGCACCCGGCCGCCGGCCACCGCCGAACGCGAGCCGGCGACGCAGGCACCACGCCACGCCCGCCCCGACCGCGGCACGCGCGCCGCCGCGCGCCGCCCGGTGCGCAGCGCCATGCCCCCGGTCGCCAGCGATACGCCGCCCGACACCGCGCTCGCGCAGGCCACGCGAGCGCCCGCGCCGACCGACCCCGATGCCGAGGCCAATGCCGCCATCGCCCGCTGGCAAGGCGAATCGGCGCAGTTGGAAGCGCTGGTCGCGCTGGCCCGCGACGACCGCGTCGGCAGTGCCGGCGCCGCCCTGCTCAGTGCCGACCTGGACGACCGGATCGGCGTGATCGACGCCACCCTGCGCCAGGACGACCTGCCGCCCGCGCAGCGCGCCGCGCTGTGGGAGCAGCGCGTGCGCAGCCTGCGCCAGCTGGCCGGGGTGGAAAGCACCCAGCGCTGGCTGGCCGCCTATGGCGAACGCCAGGACGGCGCGCTGGTGCGCGTCGATTGAGCGCCTTCGCGCATCCATAGCCACGAATACCCACCATGAGGTCCGCTCCATGAGCGTCACGAACTCCCGCCGCATCCGCATCGCCGCGCTGGCCCTGGCGGTGGCCGCCACCCTGGCGACGGTCGCAGCCGCGCAAGAAGGCGCCGACAAGACGGTGCGCACCCGCACCGTGATCGGCAGCGCCAACGACGACCCGGAACTGAAGGCGGCCATGGATCAGCTGCGCCAGGCCCAGCAACGCGTACGCGAACTGGCGCGCGGCCGCGCCGAAACGATCGAGCGCGAGGGGCTGGACGATGGCCAGCGCCGGATCGAAATCCACCGCATCGCCAACGACGCGGCGCTGGACGGGCGGGGCCGCGCCGAAGTCGCGCGCGAAGCGGCGGAACGCGCGCGGCTGTACGCGCGCGACGTGCAGATGCGAATCGGCGACGGCGACGAGCGCCGCATCGTGATCCGCGGCGAGGCGCAGCGTCCGCTGCTGGGCGTGGTGCTGGGCTCGGACGAGCAGCGCGGCGCGCGCATCGTCGCGGTCACTCCCGACAGCGCGGCCGCGCGCGCGGGCCTGCGCAGCGGCGACCGCATCGTCGCCATCGACGGCCAGGCTCCCGCTGCCGGCAGCGATGGCCGCACGCGCCTGGCCGCCACCCGCGCCGCGCTGGATTCGCTGGACGTGAAGACGCCGGTGGCCATCGACTATGAGCGCGACGGCCGCAAGCAGTCGGTCAAGGTCACTCCACGCATGGGCGACCAGGTGCTGGTGTTCAACGGCGACGAGGGCCAGGTGTTCACACCGGGCGGCGACGTGGTCATGCGCCGCTTCGAGCTGGACCGCGACGGCGTGCGCGAGTACGCCACCGAGCTGGCCGAGATCGCCACCATCAACCGCCAGGTGCGCGCGGACCTGGCCCAGTTGCGCACGCCGCTGTGCAAGGACGGCGACGACGACTGCCGGCTGCCGGCGCTGGTCGAGGCGTTCCGCTGGAACGGCCTCAACCTGGCCTCGGTCGACAACGGCCTGGGCCGCTACTTCGGCACCGAACGCGGCGTGCTGGTGCTCAGCGCCGGCAACGAACTGTCGGGCCTGCAGCCCGGCGACGTGATCCGCAGCATCGACGGCAAGACCGTCAACACTCCGCGCGAGGCCATGGACGCGCTGCGCGCGCGGCCGGAAGGCAGCGAGGTCGCGGTGAGCTACCTGCGCGACCGCAAGGACGGCAGCGTCAAGCTCAAGGCGCCCAAGGCGCTGCGGCTGATGATTCCGCCGGTGCCGCCCGCGCCGCCGATGCCGCCGATGCCCGCGCGCCCGGCGGTGCCCGCACCGCCCGCGCCGCCTCGCGCCGCGCTGCCGGTGCCGCCCTCGCCGCCCAAGGCGGCACTCCCGGCCGTGCCTGCGCCGCCCGCGCCTCCGGCGCCACCCAAGGGCGCGCCGCCGGCTCCGCCTACCCCACCGTCGCCGCCCCCCGCGCCGATCGCCCCGGTCGTGGTCTGACCGGATTGCGGCCGCGTCGCCGATGCCTGCGCTGGCATCGGCGACGCGGCGGTTTTAGCGCCGCGCTCAGCGTCGCTCGGCCGGCGCCGGCTCCACCCACTTGGCGAACACCGCATCGATGTCGGCATCGGCCACCGGCTTGCCTTCCTGCACACCGCCGGCCTGCTCGAACAGCGGAATGATCATGGCCATGCCGTCGATCTTGGTCTTCAGGCGCGCGCCCGGGGCCTTATCCAGAAAGACCGACCAACGCTGGCGCACCTTGACCCAGTAGCCTTTCGTGGCCTCCCAATAGGTGTAGGCCGGCTTGAAGTCCACGTCCCGGGTCTTCTGGTAATCGTTGAAGCCGAACTCGCGCGCCAGTTCCACCTGGCTGCCGTCGGGCTTGCGCAGCACCTTGGTGTTGAACTGCTCGTGGGTCCAGCCGCCCGGGGTCAGGGTGTGGCGGTTGATCGCGCTGACCGCGTTGTAGTCGCTGCGCTTGGTGTACTCGCGACGCGGCAGCGGGCGCCAGCTCAGGTCGCTGGTCCAGGTCGCGGTGCCGTTGCGGTATTCCCAGCGGCCGGTGCCGCAGTAGCGCGGCGCGTCGCTGACTTCGTACACGCACTGGGTCCAGGCACCGCGGGTCAGCTCGGCCGGAATGGCGCGCACCTGCCAGGTCTGGTCGGCGCTGAACTCGAAGCGCTGCTTGGCCTCAAACGTCCAATCCTGGCGCCAGTGCTTGGTCACGTGGCCGCTCTTCTCGTCCACCAGGATGTGCTGCAGCACGACCTTGGTCGGAGTGTCCTCCACCACGATCACGGTCTCGTTGCCGCCGCTGCGCATGGCCGGCGCGCGTTCGTAGCCGGGTTGCAGCAGCACGGTTTCGTCGAAGGCGAAGTCGACGATGTACTCGCCCTGCATCGCCAGGATCGAGGCGCGGTCGCGCGCGGCGTCGGTGGTCGCGGGCGCGGCGGCCCAGGCTGGCGCGGCCGTGCAGGCGAGCAGGCAGGTGGCTAGCAGTCGGTGGCTCATGGTCGTGTGTCTCGTCGGTGGTTGCGGTAAGAAAGAAGTTGGGAATCAGGAATGCGGCGCCAGCGCGGCGTCGCGTCGGGCCAGGCAACAACAGGCATGCGCGGCGATCAGGCGGGCGCCGTGCGCGGCGGCGATGCGGCGCGCGTGGCGCGCGCCCACGTCCGACAGCTGCGCCGCTTCGGCCACCAGGATGCGGCGGCCCTCGTGGTCGACGACCACACGCAGGCGCAGCACCTGCGCGCGCCAACCGCGCATGCGACGCCACCACCGCGCCGCGCTGGGCCAACGCGGCGGCGGCCGCGACGGCAGCGCCAGGCTGACCTGGTCCCAGGCCAGGAAATCGCTGTCGGGCAACAGATGCAGGCGCCAGCATGCCCGGCCGTAGCCGTCGCGGAACACCATGGCTTCGTTCGCGGCCAGGCCATCGGGCCCGGCCACGCGCACCGCCTCGGTGGCCGCGAGCCAGCCATCCAGCGCGTCGCGCTGGCGCGCCGGATGCAGGCACAACACGCTCGCCACCGCGGCCAGGCGTTCGGCCGCGGGCAAGACGCCGCTGGGCGGAGCGGGCGGCGCGCGCATGCGCTTACCAGTTCACCGCCAGGCTCAGGCCCAGGTTGCGGCCCGGCGAGGTGTAGCGGTCCAGGGTGGCGCTGCTGGCGGCCAGGGTGCTGGGCAGGTCGCCGCCGTCCCAGTACTTCTTGTCGCCCAGGTTGAACACGCCCACGTCCACGCGCGTGCCCGGGGCGAAGCTGAAGTGCGCGAGCAGGTCGAGCACGCCGTAACCGGGCGTGGCGAACAGCGTGGCTTGCGGCAGGTCGCTCTTGCGCCGGGCGAAACGGCCGGCCAGCTCCACGCCCCAGTCGTCGCGGTCGTAGGCCAGGCCCAGCGAGGCGCGCAGCGGATCGATCGAGGACAGGGCCGCGCCGGTGTCGCGGTCCTCGCCCTTGGACCAGGCCGCCGCGCCGCGCAGCGACCAGCCCTCCCAGCCCGGCGACAGCGCGCCGAAGTCGACGCCGCCGCGCACTTCCATGCCGCGGATCTCGGCCTGGCTGACGTTCTGCGACTGGAACACCATCAGCCCCTGCGTATTGGTGCCGACGAAGCGCTGCGACTCGATGAAGTCGTTGTAGCGGTTGTAGTAGACCGAGGCTTCCAGGTAAGCCGCCTCGCCCGAGTAACGCAGACCCAGCTCGACGCCGTTGCTGGTCTCGGGCTTGAGCTGCGGGTTCGGGATCGCGGTGTAGCCGAACTGCAGATTGGTGAAGCCCAGGTTGACGTCGTTGTACGGCGGCGCGCGGAAGCCGCGCTGGTAGCCGCCGAACAGCGACCAGTCCTGGCTGAAATGCCACACCGCGCCGAGCTTGGGCGAAACCGAGGTCTTGTTGAGCGAACTGACCTGCACGCCCGGGTTGTCGGCGGCGAAGATCGCATCCACGCGCGGGTCCAGCTCATAGCGGTCCACGCGCACGGCCGGCACCAGGCGGAAGGCGCCATCGGCGAAGCGCATTTCGTCCTGCACGAACAGCGCCGCGGTGGTGGTGCGGCTGACCGGGAAGTCGCGCACCGGGAACACGTCGGGCGAAATGGTCTTGGTGACCGCGCCGGTGGTCAGGTTGGTGGCCTGGCCGTCGCGCTTCTGCCGGATATCGCTGCGCGCGTACTCCAGGCCGTAGGTCAGGGTGTGCTGGACCGAGCCGGTGGCGAAGTCCTTGTGCGCGGTGCCCTCGATGCCGACGGTGCGCTGGTCGAAATTGAACTCGCGCTCGCGCCGGGTCGGATTGGTCGGGCGCCCGCCGACCACGGTCACCCGCTCCTCCACCGTGCGCTGGGTGGTCTCGCTGTCCTGGCGGTAGACCTGCCACTGCAGCGCGTCGGCGAAGCCCGCGTCCAGCGCGTCCGCTTCGTGCGCGAACGACACCCGCGCGCGGGTCTGGTGGTCGTCGCCCAGCAGCGACAGGGTGCGCGCGACCGGTGCGCCCGGCGCCGCGGCGGCGTTGCCGCGCGAGCTCAGCACGTCGGTATCGGTCTGGTCCTCATTGCCTTCCACGGTCAGCTTGAAGCGCTGGTGCTCGCTGGGCGCGAACACCAGCTTGGCCAGCAGGCTGCGGCCGTCGCTGTCCTGCGGATTGGCGGCGGTGCGGCTGGCGTCGTCGCTGCGGCGCGTGCCCCTGTTTTCGGTTTCCTGGCCCTGGCGGTGACCCACCGTCACCAAGCCCGACCAGCGCTCGCCGCCGAAGGCCGCGGTGGCGCCGCCGAACAGGCCGCGGTTCTCGCCCTGGTAGCCGAGCTTGAAGCCGAAGTAGCTGTCCTTGCCTTCGCTCAGATAGTCGGAAGGATCCTTGGTGACGAACGCGACCACGCCGCCCAGGGCGTCGGAGCCGTACAGCGCGCTGCTAGGCCCGCGCACGATCTCGACCCGCTTGAGCGTGTCCAGATCGACGAAGTTGCGGTTGGCGTTGGAGAAGCTGCCGATGGCGAAGGCGTCCGACACCGGAATGCCGTCGGTCTCCACCCGCACCCGGTTGCCGCCCAGGCCGCGGATGCGGATGTCGCCGATGCCGAAGCGGCCGACCGCATTGCCGACGCCGATGCCCGGCTCGTAACGGAACAGGTCCTTGAGGTCGCGCACCAGTTCTTCGTCCATGCGCTCACGGTCGATCGCGGTGACCACCGCCGGCACGTCCTGCAGCTCGCGCTCGGTGCGGGTGGCGGTGACCACGATGCGTTCGAGTTCGCGCGCGCCGGCGCCGGCGCCGTCCGGCGATTCGGCGGCGGCGTCGGCCGCGGCGGCGATGCCGGGCAGCGCCAGGAGCAGGGCCAGCGTCAGCGTGCTGGGAACGAGAGTTGCGGTAACGGACCGGCGGCCGCCGATATCGGAATGGGCGCGATGCATGGAGTCAGCTCGTGAGTGGAGACGAGGCTGGCTGGCATGCCGTGGCTACGGCGGCTGGCGGCCTGGAGTGAGGTTTGCGGCCGCGCCACGGAGCGCGGCGACGGCAAGGCATCGCCGCACCGCACTCCCTTCCTTGGGAACGCGGCGCGGCAATGCGGTAGGCGACGTGGGGGAGCGGCGGCCTGGGACTGCGGGGTCTTACTTGGTCAGGATCAGCTTGTCGTTGCGGGTGTGGCGCAGGCGGTAGACCTCACCGCCGTGGCGGATCAGCACTTCGCGCGCGCCGCGCAACAAGGCGACGCTTTCGATCAGCAGGGTGCTGGTCGCGGTCATCGCGGGGGCGGCGACCGCGGCGGTGGCGGCCACCACCGGGGGGAGGGAGCGGTCGGTACGAGGTTTGAGCTGCAACACCGGCTGGCGCAGGGACATGGCAGGCGACTCGATCAGGGTTCGCCATTGATGATAATGATTCTCATTTGCCAGTCAACACCCGTTTCGACCGTTTGTCGGGGTTAGTGCTGGGCCGCCGAACGGCAAAAGCAAAAGCAAATCCCCCTTCGTCCGCTGCGCGGACGCCCGCCCCCTTTGTCGAAGGGGGCTAAGGCCCGCGCGCAACGTCTTCGCCTCCGCTTGTCTTCCCCCCTTTTAAAAAGGGCGAGAGCGTGGGCTTGCGAACCGCAGGTTCGCGCACGATCGAACGCCAGCAAGCTGTGCTTGCTGGCCGGAGGAATGAGGGGGATTTGCTCTGACCCCAAAGCGCAGCGCCGCCTCAGCTGACCGCCTTCTCCACCCGATCCCAGTCGCACTCGCCGTAGCGCTCGGTCAGTTCCAGCGCCTGCAGGTTCTGCAGCAGCTGCTCGCTGCGCGTCGCGCCCAGGATCACGCTGGACACGTGCGGGTTGCGCAGGCACCAGGCGATGGCCAGCGCTGCCGGCGTCGCACCCAGTTCCTGAGCGACCGCGCTGAACGCGCGCGCGCGCTCGATCCGGCGCTGCTCGGGGCTGAGCACGCTGCGTTGCAGCCAGCGGTAATCCTCGTGGTCCAGGCGCGAACCCGCGGGCACGCCGTCGTTGTATTTGCCGGTGAGCAGGCCCGATGCCAGCGGCGACCAGATCGTGGTGCCCAGGCCGAGTTCGGCGTACAGCGGGGCGTATTCCAGCTCCACCCGTTCGCGGTGCAGCAGGTTGTACTGCGGCTGCTCCATGGTCGGCGCATGCAGATGATGCGCGCGGGCGATCTTGTGCGCCTCGCGGATCTGCGCCGCCGGCCATTCCGAGGTGCCCCAATACAGCACCTTGCCCTGGCGGATCAACGCATCCATCGCCCACACGGTTTCCTCGATCGGCGTGTCCGGATCGGGACGGTGGCAGTAGTACAGGTCCAGATGGTCCACGCGCAGGCGTTTGAGCGCGTCGTTGCAGGCCTCCGTCACGTGCTTGCGCGACAGGCCCTTCTGGGTCGGCAGCGGATCGGCGGCGGCGCCGAACATCACCTTGCTCGACACGCAGTAGCCGTCGCGCGGCAGGCGCAGGTCGGCGATCACGTCGCCCATGACCCGCTCGGCCTCGCCGTTGGCATAGCCCTCGGCGTTGTCGAAGAAATTGACCCCATGGTCCCAGGCCGCGGCGATCAGCTCGCGCGCGCCGCCGCGGCCGATCTGGGTGCCGAAGGTGACCCAGGCGCCGAACGACAGCGCCGACAATTGCAGGCCGGACGAGCCCAGGCGGCGGTATTGCATGAGGTGCTCCGATAGCGATCGAACGAACCGGCATGCTACCCGCTGCGCCGTTAGCCGGGGATCGCGGCGGCGACGGCCGCCTCCCCCCTGTGGGAGCGGCGTGAGCCGCGATCGGCCGCCGGCGTGGCTGCCGAGCTCGGCGGGCGACACCGCGACTGAGTCTCAATCGCGGCTCACGCCGCTCCCACAGGCGCGGTCGGATCGCGCCGGCGTTCAGGCAGTCCGGTGCGGCTTGCGCCGCGAGCGGCTACAATGCGCGCACTTCCTCCTCCGGGGAGTAGCCCCTTCCGGCCACGGCCGTGAAGACCTGCGTCAACACACTTGGCCGGCAGGCCATGGCGCAGGAGCGGCAGCCAGCGGACTCCGCCCAGCGGACCACGCCAGCGACCACGGGCAAGACCGAAGGCAGGCGTTGCGCGATCACACTGGCGAAAGCCGGGCCGGGCCGCGTGGCGTTTGCCTTCGCCTCCGTGCGAAGCCCGGCCCCGGAAATCCCCGCGATGCACACTTTCCCGCTGGCCACCGCTGCCCTCTCGACCGGCACCGTCGCCCTGGCCGAGATCGGCGACAAGACCCAGTTGCTGGCCCTGCTGCTGGCCGCGCGTTTCCGCCGGCCCTGGCCCATCGTCGCCGGCATCCTGGTGGCGACCCTGCTCAACCACGCCCTGGCCGCCTGGCTGGGCGCGCTGGTCGCGCAATGGCTGCAGCCGCACACCCTGCGCTGGATCGTCGCCGCCAGTTTCCTGGCGGTCGCGCTGTGGACGCTCAAGCCCGACCGGATCGACGAGGGCGAGACCCTGCCCGCGCGCGGCGCCTTCGTCGCCACCACCATCGCCTTCTTCGTCGCCGAGATCGGCGACAAGACCCAGGTGGCCACGGTGCTGCTGGCGGCCAAGTACTCGCCGCTGTGGGAAGTGGTGGCCGGGACCACGGTGGGCATGCTGCTGGCCAACGTGCCGGTGGTGCTGCTGGGCAGCCGCTTCGCCGACCGCCTGCCGCTGAAGGCCGCGCGCTACACGGCTGCGGCCGTGTTCGCGGCTCTGGCGCTGTGGGTGGGGCTGCGCGGGCTGTAAGCCGCGCTCCCGGGGCGGCGGCCCTGCCCCGTCCCGGTCGCGCGCGCTATGCTCGCCCGGTCCAACGGGAAGACCCTATGCACGCCACGGGCGGACGCTTGCGCGACATCGCGGTATCGCTGCTGTCGCGGCCCGACGAGATCATGCTCGAGGTGGGCGCCGGCGGCGAGCTGCTGGTGGCGCGGCTGCGCGCGGTGCTGGCGGCCATGCTGCTGCTGTTGCCGCTGTTCAACGCGATCGGCGGCGGCACCATCCGCGAGACCCTGATCGGCCTGGGCGGGGCGATCTTCGTCAACGTGTTCGCGCAGCTGTGGCTGGTGCTGGCGCGGCGCCCGCGGCGCTACCGCTGGCTGCCCTTCGCCACCGCCGGTTTCGACGTCACCGCCACCACCCTGGTGCTGATCGCCCTGGCATTCGAGCACCTGCCGGCCTCGCTCAACAGCCTGATCGTGTGGTGCGGCTACATCCTCTCGATCCTGCTGACCGCGCTGCGCAGCGACGGCCGGGTGACCCTGTTCGCCGGCGGCCTGGCGATCGCCCAGTACAGCCTGCTGGCGCTGGCGGTGTTCGCCCTGGCCAGTTCGCCCGAGCAGCTGATTTCCACCGATTACGGCGCCGTCACCCCCGGCGGCCAGGGCCAGCGGGTGATGCTGCTGGTGATGGTGGCGCTGATCACCGCCATGGTGGTCTACCGCATGCAACGGCTGATCGAGATGTCCGGCACCGACGGCCTGACCCGGCTGCCGAACCGGACCTGGCTGGTGCACCGCATCCAGCGCCTGTTCGACGCGGTGCGCCACGACGGCGGCAGCCTGACCCTGGCCCTGATCGATCTGGACCATTTCAAGCGCATCAACGACGAGAACGGCCACCACGCCGGCGACCGCGCGCTGCGCCATGTGGTGGCGGTGCTGCGCGAGCAGACCGGCGCGACCGAATGGCTGGTGCGGCTGGGCGGCGAGGAGTTCGTGCTGCTGCTGCGCAAGCCGCTGGGCACGGCCTGGGAACAGGTGGACGCGATCCGCCAGGTGCTGGCCGAACGCCCGTTCGAGCCCGGTCGCGGCGCCGACCCGCTGCGCCTGACCTTCAGCGCCGGCCTGGCCGGCTACCCGCAGGAAGGCGCCGACCTGTCGCGCCTGCTGCGCCGCGCCGACCACCGCCTGCAGCAGGCCAAGCAGCAGGGCCGCAACCGGGTGGTGGCGCGCGACGGCTGAGCCCGCGGCCGCCGCAGGCCCGTGCTTGCGGCCCGTTCATCCGGGCCGCTGGCGCGGCGCGGCTTGCCCGGGCGCGGACGCGTGGACTAGGCTGCGCCGCCGGCCACAGAAAAGGCCGGCGGCCCGCGCCGTGCGCGGCCTCATAACTAAGACTGGATATTCGGCCGTCCGGACCCCGGGGGGCACGGGGAGAACTGAGTGGATTCTATCGTCCGGGTGGTATTCGGCCTGTTCGGCCTGGCGGTGCTGATCGGCATCGCGTGGCTGTTCTCCAACAACAAGCGCCGCGTCGATTGGAAGCTGGTGATCACCGGCGTGTCGCTGCAGATCGCGTTCGCCGCGCTGGTGCTGCTGGTGCCCGGCGGCAAGGACGCGTTCGACGCCATCGGCAAGGGCTTCGTGCACGTGTTGGAGTTCGTCGGCGCCGGTTCGAAGTTCATCTTCGGCGACCTGATGGACATCAACAAGTTCGGCTTCATCTTCGCCTTCCAGGTGCTGCCGACCATCATCTTCTTCTCCGCGCTGATGGGCGTGCTGTACCACCTGGGCGTGATGCAGGCGATCGTGCGCGGCATGGCCTGGGCGATCACCAAGGTCATGCGCGTGTCCGGCGCGGAAACCACCAGCGTCTGCGCCAGCGTGTTCATCGGCCAGACCGAGGCGCCGCTGACCGTGCGCCCCTACATTCCGAAGATGACCGAATCGGAGCTGATCACGATGATGATCGGCGGCATGGCCCACATCGCCGGCGGCGTGCTCGCCGCCTACGTGGGCATGCTCGGCGGCGGCGATCCCGAGGCGCAGGCGTTCTACGCCAAGCACCTGCTGGCCGCCTCGATCATGGCCGCACCGGCCACCCTGGTGATCGCCAAGATCCTGGTGCCCGAGGTCGGCGAGCCGCTGACCCGCGGCACGGTCAAGATGGAAGTGGAGAAGCACACCGCCAACGTCATCGACGCGGCCGCCGCCGGCGCCGGCGACGGCCTGCGCCTGGCGCTGAACATCGGCGCGATGCTGCTGGCTTTCATCGCCCTGATCGCACTGGTCAACGCGCCGCTGACCTGGATCGGCGAGCAGACCGGCCTGGCCGCGGCCATCGGCAAGCCCACCGATCTGTCCACCCTCCTGGGCTTCGTGCTCGCGCCGATCGCCTGGGTCATCGGCACGCCCTGGGCCGACGCCAACGTGGTCGGCGGCCTGATCGGCGAGAAGGTGGTGCTCAACGAATTCGTCGCGTACACGCACCTGGCCGACATCGTCAACGGCAAGGTCGCCGGCGTGGCGCTGAGCGAACAGGGCAAGCTGATCGCGACCTATGCGCTGTGCGGCTTCGCCAACTTCAGCTCGATCGCGATCCAGATCGGCGGCATCGGCGGCCTGGCTCCGGAGCGTCGCGCCGATCTGGCCCGCTTCGGCATGCGCGCGGTGCTGGGCGGCTCGATCGCCACCTTCATGACCGCGACCATCGCCGGCGTGCTCACCCACTTCGCGCCCTGATGCCATGAGCCGGGTCGTGGTGGTGGGTTCGTTCAACGTCGACCACGTGTGGTCGGTGGCCGCGTTGCCGCGCCCGGGCGAGACCCTGGCCGGGCAGTACCACACCGGCCCCGGCGGCAAGGGCTTCAACCAGGCCACCGCCGCGGCGCGCGCGGGCGCCAGCACCGGCTTCATCTGCGCGCTGGGCGAGGACGCCGGCGGCCAGCTGGCGCGCGCGCTGGCCACGGCCGACGGCATCGAGCTGCACGAGCTGCGCAGCGACGCGCCCACCGGCACCGCCGGCATCTACGTCGACCGCGACGGCCGCAATTCCATCGTCATCGGGCCCGGCGCCAACGCCGAGCTGTCGGTCAGCTACGTGGACCTGCAGCGCGAGGCCATCGGCCAGGCGCGGGTGGTGCTGGGCCAATTGGAATCGCCGCCGGCCTCGGTCGCGGCCGCGTTCGCGCATGCGCGCGGCGCCGGCGCGCTGACCCTGCTCAATCCCGCACCCGCCGACGCGGTGGCCACGCCCGAACTGTGGGCCGCGGCCGATGCGATCACGCCCAACGAAACCGAGTTCTGCGCCCAACTCAAGCGCCACACCGGCGCGGTGATCGATCCGGACAAGCTGGCCGCCCTGGCCGACGACGAATTGCACGCCGACTGCCGCCGCTTGCTGCCGCATGGCAGTGTGGTGGTGACCTTGGGTGCGGCGGGCTGCTTCATCTCCCACGCCGACGGCCAGTGGCGCGGCGACGAACGCGGCTACTACCGCGTGGCCGCCTCGGCGGTACGCGCGGTCGACACCACCGGTGCGGGCGATGCCTTCAACGGCGCGCTGGCGGCGTCGCTGGCGCGCGAGCCGGCGCAGGCGTTCGCCGCGCATGTGGCCTACGCCAGCCGCTATGCCGGACTGTCCACCGAACGCGCGGGTGCCGCCTCGTCGATGCCGCGCGACAGCGAAGTGCGCGCACGCTTCGGCGCGGGCTGAACGCCAAGCCGCCTCGCGGCGGCCATCATCTCGTCACCCCGATAGCTTCCTGTAGGAGCTGCGCAAGCTGCGACCGCGAATCCGCAGCTGCATCGAAAGCTGCGGTTTCCCCTGTAGGAGCTGCGCAAGCTGCAACCGCGAACCCACAGCTGCGTCGAAAGCTGCGGTTCCCCCTGTAGGAGCTGCGTGAGCTGCGACCGCGAACCTGCATCTACGACGAAGGCTTTGGTTCTGTGGGATCTGTGCCTTCTGTGGGAGCGGCGTGAGCCGCGATCCGCTCCGAACTCGCGAAGGTGTTTGGGTGTGCTGGTTGAAGCAACAGCAACAGCTTCCGTCCGCGAGCGGCCGGGTTACTTTCTTTTGATAAGCGTCAAAAGAAAGTAACCAAAGAAAAACGCTTCACCAGAGCTCCCCTGCGAGAGCGATGCGTGCGCAGGGATTTTCCGATCGGGCATCCTGCCCGAGCGGAAAACGGCGCACGTCCTGTGCGCCGCCCTTTGGGTCTGCTGTTGGGACTGCGAGTTCGATGCTTGCGTTGAGGGGCAACAGCAACAGCAAATCCCCCCTTGCCCCCCTTTTTCAAAGGGGGGAACTTGTGGAGGACGGGATTGGGGGGCCGGCCGCGTTGGCGCTGCCGCCTGGATGCGCACTGTCAAATGAGAATAACTCGCATTATCATGGCGTCCCCCGCAGTTCCCGGACCCGGTAATGCCCCCTCGCCACCTGCTCGCCAGCGCCCTGCTGGCCGTCCTCGCCGCGCCCGCCGTCGCCCAGGCCGATGAAGACGCCACCGACCTCGATCGCGTCACCGTCTCCGCCAGCACCAGCCGCCTGCCCGACTCGGAGGCCGCGCTGCCCAACACGATCACGGTGATCGACCAGGCCCAGCTGCGCCAGCAGTTGGCGGTCACGCAGGACATCTCGCAGGTACTGGCCAACCTGATCCCCTCGTTCTCGCCCTCGCGGCAGAAGCTCACCAACGGCGGCGAGACCCTGCGCGGGCGCAAGCCGCTGTACCTGGTGGACGGCGTGCCGCAGTCCACGCCGCTGCGCGAAGGCGGCCGCGACGGCCACACCCTGGACCCGGCGATGATCGAACGCATCGAGGTCATCCACGGCGCCAACGCCATGCAGGGCCTGGGCGCGTCCGGCGGCATCATCAACATCATCACCAAGCGCGCCCCGCGCGAGGACGGCGCCAGCTTCCAGGAAGTGACCCTGGGCGCGAGCACCGCCTTGCCCAGCCAGAGCGACGGCAGCGGTTACCGCGCCTCCTACCTGTTCGGCACGCGCCAGGGCGCTTTCGACTTCGTCGGCGGCGCGTCCTACGCCAGCGAAGGCCTGTACTACGACGGCAACGGCGACGCGATCGCGGTCAACGACATCCAGGGCGACCTGATGGACGCGCGCAGCCACAACCTGTTCGCCAAGCTCGGCTGGGCGCTCGACGAGGAGCGCCGCCTGCAGCTGACCCTCAACCGCTACGAGTTGCAGGGCAACAACGATTACATCACCGTCAACGGCAACCCCGCCACCGGCCAGCTCGCCACCTCGGCACGCGGCAGCCGCGAGGGCGAAGGCGCGCGCAACCGTTCGACCTCGGCGGTGCTGGACTACACCGACAAATCGCTGGCCGGCGGCTACTTCCAGGCGCAGCTGTACTGGGTGGATTTCAACGGCCTGTACGGCGCCAGCGACTGGGGCGATTTCTGGCGCGACGGCCGCGACCTGAACTGGTGGGACCAGTCGCAGAACGTGTCGGAAAAGCTGGGGGGCAAGTTCAGCTGGTCGCGCGACAACCTGTTCGACCAGCGCCTGCGCGTCACCCTGGGCCTGGACTGGGCGCGCGACAAGACCTACCAGGAGCTGGTGGTGGCGCGCATGAACTGGGTGCCGGAAACCCAGTACGAATCCTGGTCGCCGTTCGTGCAGGCACAGTGGTGGATCAGCGACAAGTTCATGCTCACCGGCGGCCTGCGCTACGAGCGCGGCAAGCTCAGCGTGGACGACTTCACCACCATTCCGGCCAACGCCGGCGGCAGCCGCTTCGTCCAGGGCGGTTCGCCCAAGACCAGCGAGACCCTGCCGAACTTCGGCGCGGTCTATGAGCTCAGCGATGCGCTGAAGTTCTACGCCTCGTATTCGGAAGGCTATACGGTGGCCGACATCGGCCGCGTGCTGCGCGGCATCACCGCGCCGAACCAGCGCGTGGACAACCTGGTCGACCTGTCGCCGGTGGTGTCGGACAACCGCGAGATCGGCGTGGATTACGACGACGGCCGCTGGCTGCTGCACCTGGCCGCGTACTGGTCGGATTCCGACCTGGGTTCGCGCCTGGCCTTCGACACCGCGACCCAGAGCTACAACGTGGTGCGCGAGCGCACCGAGATCCGCGGCATCGAGGGCAACGTGGCCTTCCAGTTCAGCGACGCCACGCGCGTGGGCCTGGGCTACGCCGGCGCCAAGGGCCGCTACGACAGCAACGGCGACGACCGCGTCGACAGCGACCTGCCCGGCATCAACATCAGCCCCGATCGCGTCACCGCGTTCTGGGACCAGACCTGGAGCGAGCGCATCTCCACCCGCCTGCAGGGCAGCCGCTCGCTGGACCGCGACTTCGATCTGCGCGGCGCGCAGGTGGCCAGCGCCGACGGTTACACCACGGTGGACCTGCAGGCGCGTTTCGCCCTGCCGGTGGGCACGCTGAACCTGGGCATCGAGAACCTGCTGGACGAGCAGTATGTGACCTACTACTCGCAGAGCACGCCGCGCGCCGACACCTACGTGGCCGGCCGCGGGCGGGTGTTCAGCGCGAACTGGACGCACCGGTTCTAAGCGGCGTCCTTTGGGGGGCGTCATCCCCGCGAAAGCGGGGATCCAGGGCTCCACCGAAGCATGACTCTGAAGTCCGCCTTCGCGGGGATGACGAGCCTGAGGTTGTTCAGATCTTCCGCACCATCCAAACCCGCCAACAATGCCCAGCATGACGTCGCGCCAGGCTCCCCACCCGATCAAGCGCCGCCTGCGTGCGGCGCTGAAGTGGCTGCATCTGTGGCTGGGCCTGAGCGTGGGCCTGGTCTTCGCGATCGTGGCGCTGAGCGGCACGGTGCTGGCGTTCCAGCGCGAGATCCTGGCGTGGTCGCAGCCGCAGCTGACGGCCGCGCCGCTGCCCGCGCCGGCGCAGCGCGAAGCGGCTCTGGCGCGCATCGTCGCCGACTGGCAGGCGCTCGGACTGAGTTCGCTGGACCTGCCCACCGCGCAGCTACCGGTGTGGCAGGGCTACTTCCCCGACGGCGAGCGCCGTTACTTCGGCGGCGCCAGCGGCGAGCTGCTGCTGGTGCGCAACAAAGGCAACGACTGGGTGCTGTGGCTGCGCGATCTGCACACCCACCTGCTGGCGGGCAAGGCCGGCGAGCAGGTGCTGGGCGTGGTCGGTCTGATCGCCTTGTTCCTGCTGCTCAGCGGCCTGTACCTGTGGTGGCCGCGGCTGAGCGCGCTGGGCGCGAGCCTGCGCTGGTACCGCGGGCCGCCGACGCGGCGCTGGTTCAGCTGGCACCGCAGCGCCGGCGCGCTGCTGCTGCCGCTGACCCTGCTGGCCGTGCTCACCGGCGTGGGCATGGTCTACGACGGCGCCGCGCGCAGCCTGCTGCGCACCGCCCTGGGCGACGGCCCCGACGCACGCAAGCCGCCCAAGCTGGCCGCGCGCGACGCCACGATCGACTGGGCGGCCGTGCTGCGCGCCGCCGACGGCCGCCTGCCCGGCGCCCAGCTGCGCCGCATCGGCCTGCCCAAGGGCGACAGCGGCCTGGTCACCGTGCGCCTGCGCGCGGCCGGCGAGTGGCACCCGGTGGGCCGCAGCATGGTCTGGCTGGACCCCTACCGCGCGCAGGTGCTGGGCGTGCACGACGCCACCGCCCAGGACGCCGGCGCGCGCGCCAGCGAGGCGCTGTATCCGCTGCACGGCGGCTTCGTCGGCGGGCGCCTATGGCAATGGGGGGTGGCCTTCACCGGGCTGGTCCCGGCCTTCCTGCTGGTCACCGGTTTCCTGTTCTGGCGCCGCCGCACCGCGCCGCGCCGGCCCCTGCCCGCCACCTCCGGATAGACGCGTCACACGGCCTTGGCTACTGTGCCCGGAAGGGGCGCCCGCCCCCTCCAGGAGGACCAGCGATGGCCGGCAAGTTCGTGATCAGCAAGCGCTCCAACGGCGAATTCCAGTTCGTGCTCAAGGCCGGCAACGGCGAGCCCATCCTCAGCAGCGAGGGCTACTCGGCCAAGGCGTCGTGCAGCAACGGCATCGAGTCGGTGCGCAAGAACAGCCAGGACCCCAAGCGCTACGAACTCAAGACCGCCAGCAACGGCAAGTTCTATTTCAACCTGACCGCGAGCAACGGCCAGGTCATCGGCACCAGCCAGATGTACGCCGACGCCGGCGGCCGCGAAGGCGGCATCGCCTCGGTCACGGTCAACGCGCCCACCGCGACGGTGGACGGCACCACGGATTGAAGATATCCGGCCCGGCCGGCCTGCGCCGGTCGGGCGGCGATGCGCGCCTGCGCGTTCGATGCACCCTCAAACGCGGCGCAAGTGCGCGCCTATCGTTCCGGCGACGAAGTAGGCGTCGATCTCCGGCAGCAGCGCCACGGCTTCATCGACCGCGACGGTCGCATCGGGCGCATCCCCACCCCAGAGCGGACGCTGCGGCGCGAACCAGGTGCGTAGCAAGGGGCGCCGGTACAGCGTGCAGTAGGCCGGCAGGTAGTGCACCCACATGTCTTCGGCGGCCACCGGTCCGGCGGCGTGGACGATGCCATCCAGCGGAAACGAGGCGAAGTTGAGGCGGAAGCCGACGCCGTCGCGCTTGTCGATCTGGATTTCGATCTGGTCGTAACCCTGCGGGGTGCGCCGACGATGGCGGCCGAACGGAAACGCGGCGCGGATGCCCGGATCGCGGCGATCCTGCGCATCCAACGGCGCGGCCTCGAAGCCGCGCCGTTGCAGTTCCGGCAGCAGACGCTGCTCCAGCGCGGCCAGCACGCCGGCCGCGGCGGATTTACTGGCAGCCACACCCACCGCCGGGCCCCGCGGCGTTGCCCGCGCCGCCGCCTGCGGCACCGCCCGCCGCCGCGCCGGCGCGGCCGACGAAGTCGTAGCCCCAGCGTTCGACGTGATAAAGGTCGCCCATGCCGTTGGCGGCCGCGCGCTGGGCCTTGGTGAGTCCCGAAGTACCGAACTTGGATTCCACGTAGTAGGTCGTCCCCCGGATCGAGCGCCAGGTGCTGTCCACCACGGTACGGTAACCGGGAATGCTGCGGGTCTGGGTTTCGACCAGGCGGCTGCCCTTGGCCCAGTTGTTGACCAGCGACAGGGTTTCGCCGATCTGGCCCTTGGTGCCGTTGGACAGGCCCTTGGTGAAGTTGACCAGGCCGCGTCCGGCCAGGCCGCCGCCGACCGCGCCCAGGGCCGCCGACAAACCGGCCTGGCCCCAGTTGATGCAGTCGAAGTTACCGCCGTTCTGGATCAGCTGCAGCGCCACGTCCACGCCGAAGCCGATGCCGGCGCCGATCAGGAAGTTGATGAACTTACCGGTGGGATCGTTGTACGAAATCGGATCGCCGGCGACGTAGGCATAGGTGTTGACGTCGCCGCCGCCGAAGCCCAGCGGGTCTTCGCTGAGGAAGCGGCCCATGCCCGGGTGGTAGTAACGCGCGCGGTAGTGGTACAGGCCGCTGTCGTCGAGTTCGCGCCCGGTGTAGCGGTAGGGATTGTTGTGGCTGCCCAGGCTGGCCTGGGTCTGGCCGTAGGGCGTGTAGTCGTAACGCTGCACCAGGTTGCCGCTGCCGTCGGTGAGGCCACGGGTGCTGCCGATAGCGTCGGTCAGGAAGTAGGTGCGGCCGTTGACGTCGGTGCGGGCGAAACGCTCGTCGATGTCGGCGCCGGTGAGGATGCCGGCGACGTTGCTGCCGCGGGTCTCCTGCACCGGATCGGCGCCGTCGTACAGGTAGCCGGTGCTCTGCCCGTTCTCGGCCTTGCTGGTGCGCCGGCCCATGGCGTCGTACTGGAACGCGGCAATGGTCTGCCCGCCCTGCACGATCGCCACCAGCTGGTCGCGCGCATCCCATTGGTAGCTGCGCGTGCCGTCGCCGGTGAGGTTGCCGTTGGCGTCGTAGCTGAGCGTGGCGCCGTTGTACTGGGTCTGGCGATTGTTGTCGTCGAAGGCATTGCCGGTGCTGGCCGCCGGCAACAGATTGCTGGCCAGGCTGCCGGTCTGGGCGATGCGTTGGCCGGCGCGGTCGTAGGCGTAGCCCAGGTCTCCCAGCGGACTGCCGTCGGGCTTGAGGTAGGCGATGCCGGTGACCTGGCTGGACGCATCGTAGGCGTAGCCGGCCTTGACCCCGTTGGGCAGGGTCAGCTGGCTGCGGCGGCCCAACGCGTCATACTGGAATTCGACGGTTTCGCTGCCCTGCAGGATGCGGGTGAGCTGGTCGGCGGCGTTGTACTGGTATTCGACCTTGGCCTGGCTGCCGGCGGTCATGCCCACGCGGCGGCCGATCGCGTCGTACTCGTAGGCCACCGAACCGCCGGGGCTGGCTTCCTGCAGGATGCGGTCGTAGACGTCGTACTGCCAGCTCAACAGGCCCGACACGCTGTCGTCCACCTGCAGCAGGCGGTCGGCGGCGTCGTAGCTGAAGCCTTGGGTGCTGCCGTCGGCATAGGTGGTCAGATTCGGGCGGCCGAGCGCGTCGTAGGCGAAGCTGGTGGTCTGCTGCTTGCGGTCGGTGTAAGCGGTGACCCGGCCGATGGCGTCGTAGGCCCAGCTTTCGGCCTGGCTCAAGGCATCGGTGCGCGCGGTCATGCGATCGCGGTTGTCGTAGGCGTAGGTGATGCCGGTGCCGTGCGGCAGCAGCGCCGCGGTCAGGTTGCCGTTGTGGTCGTAGGCCAGGTCGGTGGCGTTGCCTTCGGCGTCGACGATCTTCTTGACCCGCCCGGCAACGTCGTACTCGCGGCGCAGGATGCGGCCCTGATCGTCGCGCACCACCACCAGCCGGCCCAGGCTGTCGTAGGCGAAGCCGGTCGCGCGGCCCAGCGGATCGACCACCGCGGTCAGCTCATTGCCGTCGTAGTGGTACAGGGTGGTGTTGCCGGCCGCGTCGGTCGCGGTCAGCGGCTGGCCGTTGCCGTTGCAGGTGATCTGGGTGACGCGGTTGAGCGGGTCGACCATGCGCGACAGGCAGCGGTTGACGTACTCGAAGCGGGTCGTGCGGTTGAACGGGTCGGTGATGCTGGCCAGGTCGCCCTCGGCCGTGTAGCTCATGCTCACGGTCTTGGCATCGGCCGTGCCGGCCAGGTACTTCACCTGCGTGGTCAGGCCCAGGCCGTTGTACTGGAACTCGGTACGACGGCCCAGCGCGTCGATGCGCGCGCTGATCCGCTCGGAGCCCGAGGCGTGCTCGAACTGCACGGTCTGCGCCTGCGGCGTGCCGTAACCGACGGTGTCGCTGACCGGATAGCGCTGCGGGCCGAACACCAGGCGGCGCTTGCGGCCGTCGGCCTGGGTCACCAGCACGCCGTTGCCGTTGCCGTCGTCGTGCAGGTAATCGATATCGATCTCGCTGCCGTCGGCCAGGGTCTGCTTGGTGACCTTGCCCAGGATGTCGGGCTGGCCCGGCACCAGGTTGCGGTAGGTGTTCAGGAACTCGCGATGGCCGCGGCGGTTGGTCAGCGACTTGAAGTTGTGCGCGATCACCTGCCCGGAGGTGGGCGTGCCGATGGCGCCGAACATCAGCTCGTAGCTGTAGCTCTCGAAGCTGCCGTCCGGGAAGTTGACCCGGGTCAGCATGCCGTCGGTGTACTGGTAACTCCAGGTGCGGCCGGTGTGGTCCTGGGCGCTGGCGATGCGGTTGCCGGTGTCGTAGCTCAGGGTGATGCTGCGGCCGCCCGGCGAGGTGATCTTCTTCAGCAGGCCGGCTTCGAACGACAGGTCGACGCGGTTGCCGTTGCGGTCTTCGATGCCGCGCAGCGGCGAGCGGCCGGCGTTGTAGTAGCCGGAGCCGAAGAACATGCGGTTGCCGTTGCGCAGACGCATCCAGTAGCCATGGCCCCAGGTGCTGTCGTTGGCGTGGTTGAGCACCGCGCCGCTGAAGCTCGTCGACGAGCCGGACTGGCGCCACTCGCCGGTGCCGCCCGAGCCCGAGATGCGGCCGAAGCGCACGAACGAACCGTTCGGCAGCACCATCCACATTTCGTTGTAGCCGCTGGGCGCGTGCAGCGTGTACTCGTAATTGGACGCGATGCCGATGCCGAACGCGCGCTTGCGCACATCGTGCTGGCGATAGCTGCGCGACAGCCCGATCGACATCAGATCGGGGATGGCGATGTCCGTCGCGCTGTGCAGGAACGAGCCGGTCGCCAGATCGATCGGATCGCCGGCCACCGCGCCGCCGCCCGAACCCGATGAACCGCAGCCCTCGTTGCAGTTGGGCTGGTCCGGTTCCGGCGGCGGATCGTCGCCGGGCACCGTGTAGCTGCCGCCCATGGTCTGCTGCAGCGCCACGCCCTGCTCCGGCACGAACTGTCTGCCGTCCTCGCCCACCCGGCCCTGGCCGTACACCCGCCAGCCTTCTTGCGGGTCGTAAATCCAGAAGTTCGACAGCGTGCCCGGCGCATGGCCGTCGTAGTTCGGGTACGACACCCGCACGCCCTTGGCCGCCTCCGGCGTCAGGCCCTGGATCACCGCGCCGCCCGGCTCCACGGTGAAGTACATCGGGTAGTTGTCCGCCACCGGGAACGGCGCGCGGTTCACCGGCGTGGGCACCAGCGCCAGCTCCGTCACCAGACGGCCCTTGCGGTCGCGGATCACCGCGCCGGCCGGGATCGTCACTTCCAGCCCCGGCATGTCCGGGTGGCTCAGCACCACGTCGCGGGTCAGCGGCGAGGGAATCTTGACCTTGTCGCGCGCGCTGATGCGCGGCAGGTGCATCAGGTAGGGCAGTTCGGTCAGGCGGCCGCGCTGCACGTCCACGCCGACCACGAACTGGCCGTACTCCACGCCGTCGCGATTGGCGGTGCTGCCGTCCACATACAGCTCCTGGCGGCCGGCCGGCACGTCGAACAGCAGGAAGCTGCCGTCGGCGCGCGTGCGCGTGCTTTGCCCGCCCGCGCTGACTTCCACGTCCGCCACCGGCGTCTGGTCCACCCGCAGCACCTGGCCGCGCAGCGCGGTCACCCGGTACAGCGCGGCGATGCGCGCCATGTCGCGGTGGGTTTGCGCTTCCGCGCCGGGGCCGTAGATGCGCCAGCGGCTGTCGGTGTTGTTCTGGCCCGGCGTCCACACGCCCTCGCGCAGTTGGTCGCTGCGGCGGCAGGGCTGATCGCTGGTGCAAGCCGACTGGCCGCCGGGGCCGGTGGTCAGGTGCAGGGCGCCGTCGCCCTTATCGCCTGGGTCGTGGCCCGCATCCGCGGCCAGCGCCGCGGTGTGGAAATCCACCGCCACCAGCGGCAGCGGCTTGCCTTCGGCCGAATAGCCGCCTTCCAGCATCAGGGTGTAGTCGGCGTCCGGGAACAGCGGCTGCTTGGGGGTCACGAACAGCAGGCGGCCCTGCTCCACCGGCACCACCGCGATCGCGGCGCGGCCGCCGGGGCCGAACAGGGTCGCGCTGCTGGCGTTGAGCGCGTCCACCCGCATCGCCCGGTCGAAGCGCAGGCTGAGCCGTGCATGGGGGTCCACGTCGCGCGCGCCGGCGCGCGGCAGCGAACCGGTCAGGGCCGGGGCGGCTTTCGGATCGGGGGCAAGCGCCGGTTCGGCGGCGACGAAGCGCGCCTGCTCGGCGTCGTAACGCAGTTCGCCCGCGTAGCCACGGCCTTGTCCGTCCACGCCGCCGCTCAGGCGCACGCTGCCGTCGGCCTGCAGCGTGGCGCGATGGCCCAGCCGCGGCGGCGACAGGTCGCCGGCGGTGCGGCGCGTGCCGCGCGCGCGTTCGTCCCACAGTTCGGCCTGGGCCACGCCGCCGCCGGCCGAGGACCAGCCGCCGCTGACCAGCACCCGACCGTCGCTGAGCACCGTGGCGCTGTGCGCGGCACGCGGCAGCAGGTCGACATCGGCCGGGGTCAGCGACTGGCGCAGCGGATCGAACCACAGGCCCTTGCCGTGCAGGCGACCGGCGCTGTCCACCCCGCCCCACACCAGCACCCGGCCGCTGGGCAGCAGGGTCAGGCTGGCCAGGCGCCGCGGCGCGGGCAGGGTCCAGCGTTGCAGCACGCGTTCGCCGGCCGGCTCGATCCGGCTCAGGCGCAGGCGGCTGCCGTCGCGCTCCAGGCTCAGCCAGCGCCCGTCGGGCAGTTGGGTGCGCGCTTCGGCCGCGTTCACCGTCAGCCGTTGCGACAGCGCCACCGGCAGCGGCTCCAGCGCCGCGCCTGCGTCGCCGATGCCCAGCGATGCGCCGCCGATCATGCCCACCAGCGCCAATGCCAGCACGCCGTAGCGCCACTGGGTCTGCAGTCCTTGTCCGATGTGTGCCATCGCTAGTCCTCCTTGCCTGCTCGCGTGCCCGATCCGATCCGTGGATGCGTCAGGGCGTTTCGACCAACGTCACTTGCGCCGTAACGGTTTCGCCCTGGCCCGGATCGATCCAGACCAGGTATTCGCCGCCGGCCGGCAGATTGAGATTCATCGTCAGCGCGTCGCGCACCCAGTTCGATTGCAGCGCCGTGCCGTCGGGTTTGTAGACCGTGTAATAGACATCGCGATTGACCGGCGATGTGACCTGCCCGGCGATGCGCAGCGACACTGCGCGCCCGGCGGTGCCGGCGAAGCTCAGCCGACCGTTGCGGCCGTGGCGCGACAGGTCCAGCGCGTAGTCGGTGTTGGCGGTCAGGCCGGCGGACAGGTCGCTGCTCAGGCTGGCCTGGAACGCGAGCGTGGCCTGGCCCGGCGCGACGATCACGCGGTGGGAGCCGCCCATCAGGTTGCCCAGATTGATATCGCAGCCGCCGTTGCTGACGTAGCAGGTTTCCGACGTCAGCGTGCTGCCGTCGGGCCGGTACACATAGACGCTGGCATACGTGGCACCGCTCATGCTCAGGCCGCTCACGCCCAGGCCCAGGTTCTGGCCCGGCGTGGCGACAAAATCGAACACCACGTTCTGGCCGACCGTTTGCGTGGCATAGCCCAGGCTGGCGCCGTCGACGTCCAACTGCGCGGCCGTGCCTGGCGTCAGGCTGATCTCGGCGGTGACGGTTTCGCCGAGCATGGGATCGACCCAGACGAAGTAGTCGCCGTCGACCGGCAGGGTCAGATTGAGCGTGGCCGCGCCGCGCACGTTGGACGACTGCAGCACCGTGCCGTCGGGCTTGTACACCGCATAGCTCACGTCGCGGTTGGCCGGCACGGTGACCTGGCTGGCGATGCGCAGCGCCACCGCCTGGCCGGCGCTGCCGCTGAAGCCCAGGCGAGCGTTGCGGCCGTTGCGCGACAGATCCAGCGCATGGACCGCGTTCGGCGCCAGCGTCGCGACCAGGTCGTTGGACAGCGCGGCCTGGAACGAGACCATGCCCGCGTCCGGCACCACCAGCACGCGGTGGCGTCCACCGGAGAGGTTCCACAGATTCAGATCGCAACCGCCGTTGCTGACGTAGCAGGTGTCGTAGGCGAGCTGGCTGCCGTCGGGGCGGTAGACGTAGACCGTGGCGTTGCTGCCGCCGCTGACCGCGAACTGCGACAGCCCCAGGCCGACGTTCTGGCCAACGCTGGCGTCGAACTCGAAGCCCACGTTCTGCGCCGCGGTCTGGGTGACGTAGCTGGCGACCGTGCCGTCCACCTGCTGCACGCCGCCCACGCCGGTGGACAGGATCACGCCGGCATTGGCGGTTTCGCCGTAGTTGGGATCGACCCACACGTAATAGTCGCCGCTGGCGGGCAGGGTCAGGTTCATGGTCAGCGCAGTGCGCACCGTCACCGTCTGCAACACCGTGCCGTCGGGCTTGTACACACCAACGCTCACGTCGCGGTTGGCCGGCACGGTGGTCTGCCCGGAGAAGCGCAGGGCCACGGTCTGGCCGGCGCTGCCGGCGAAGGACAGACGCGCGTTGCGACCCGGCTGGGCCAGCGCCAGGGCGTAGGCAGTGTCGGCCTGCAGCGTGGTCGCCAAGTCCAGCGTGGCGGTGGCGCGGAAGCTCATCGTGCCGTCGTTGGGCACCACCACCACGCGGTAGGTACCGGCGGACAGGTTGCTCAGGTTGGCATCGCAACCGCCGTTGCTGGGATAGCAGTTCTCGTAGCCGTGCTGGCTGCCGTCGGGCCGGTAGATGTAGACCGTGGCCGAGCTGCCGCCGGTTATGACCAGCTGATCCAGGCCGATGCCGACATTCTGACCGTTGCCGGCGACGAAGGTGAACGCCGCCTGCTGGCCCGGCACCTGGGTGGCATAGGTCTGTGGCGTGCCGTCCAGCGCCTGCGTGCCGATGGCGCCGGCCACCAGGGTCAGCTGCGCGGTCGCGGTCGCTCCGTAGTACGGATCGACGAACACCGTGTAGCTGCCGCTGGCCGGCAGGTTGTGCAGGTGGTAGGTGCCGTTGGCGTTGACCGCCGAACCCTGCAGCAGGGTCCCGTCGGGCTTGTAGATCGAGTAGTACACGTCGCGGCTGGCCGGCACGGTGACCTGGCCGCCGACGCGCAGGGCCAGGCTCTGCCCGGCCTGCGCATCGAAGCTCAGGCGCGCGTTCTGGCCGCGACGCGACAGGTCCAGCGCATAGGCCGTGCCCGGCAACAGCGTGGCGGTGGCCTCGGCGCTCAGCGAGGCCTTGAAGCTCATGGTGCCGTTGCCGTTGCTAGGCGCCGACACCACCACGGTGTGCTGGCCCGCGCTGAGGTTGTTGAGGTCGAGTTCGCAGCCGCCGCTGCTCTGGTAGCAGGTCTCGTACACCAGCTGGCTGCCGTCGGGGCGATACACGGTGACCGTGCCGTAGCCGTTGGTGATGCCGCCGACGGCGTAGTCGCTAATGCCCAGGCCCAGGTTCTGGCCCTGGCTGGCGTTGAAGCGCAGCGTGGCGGTCTGCCCGGCCACGCTGGTGGCCAGCACGCTGGGCGCGCCGCCCACCACCGGCGTGTTGACCACGCCCGCGCTCAGCAGCACCTGCATGGCGGTCTTCTCGCCGTTGAGCGGATCCAGCCACAACAGATAGTCGCCGCTGCTGGGCAGATTGAGGTTCAAGCTCACCGCGTCGCGCACGTTGCCCGATTGCAGCGCGCTGCCGTCGGGCTTGTACACCGCGTAGGCCACATCGCGGCTCGCCGGCGTGGTCGTGGTGCCCGACAGGCGCAGGGTCACGCTCTGGCCAGCGCTGCCGGCGAAGGACAGGCGCGCGTTGCGGCCGTACTGCGCCAGGTTCAGCGCGTAGGCGTTGTCCACCGTCAGCGCCGCGCCCAGATCGGTGCTCACCGCCGCCTGCAGGCTCATCGTGCCGCTGTTGGGCACCACCTGCACGCGGTAACGGCCGCCTTGCAACTTGGACAGGTTGACGTCGCAGCCGCCGTTGCTCTGGTAGCAGGTTTCGTTGGTGAGCTGGCTACCGTCGGGGCGGTAGACGTACACCGTGGCGTAAGTGCCGCCGCTCATCGTCAGCTGGCCAATGCCCAGGCCCAGGTTCTGGCCGGTGCTGGCGGTGAAGTCGAAAGCGATGCGCTGGCCCGCGGTCTGCGTGGCGTAAGCGCTGGCGGCGCCGTCGATGGGCTGCAGCGGATCGCTCGGGCCCGGCACGCTCGGATCGCCGGCGCCGCCGGTCTGGGTGAGCTGCGCGCTCACGCTGGCGCCGTAGTAAGGATCGACGAAGACCGCGTACGTACCGCTGGCCGCCAGGTTGCTCAGGGTCATGGTGCCGCTGGCGCCGTAGGCACCGCCTTGCAGCGTGGTGCCGTCGGGCTTGCTCACCGTGTAGTACACGCTGCGCCCGCTGGGCAGAGTGGTCTGCGCGGCGATCTGCAGCGAGACCGTCTGCCCGGCCGTGGCGTTGAAGCTCAGGCGTGCGTTCTGGCCGCGGCGCGGCAGATCCAGCGCATAGGCGCTGCCCGCCGCGAGCGTGCCGACGGTGTCCGGCGTCAGTGTGGTCTTGAAGCTCATGGTGCCGTTGCCGGCCGTCGGCGCCATCACCAGCACCGTGTACTGGCCCGCGCCCAGGCGCGGCAGGTCCAGATCGCAACCGCCGTAGGTCTGGTAGCAGGTTTCGCTGGTGAGCTGGGTGCCGTCCGGGCGATAGACGTAGACGCTGCTGGTGCCGTTGGTGACGCCGTTGACCACGTAGTCGCTGATGCCCAGGCCCAGGCTCTGGCCTTCGCTGGCGCTGAAGCCGAAGTAGGCGTGCTGGCCGGCGACCGAGGTCGCATAGCTGTCGGTGCCGCCGCCCACGGTGGACGAACCGGTCACGCCCGAGGACAGGGTCACGCTGACCGCCGCGGTCGCGCCGTAGTACGGATCGACGAAGACGGTGTAGCTGCCGCTGGCCGGCAGCTGGTTGAAGTTGTAGGTGCCGTTGGCGTTGACCGCGGCCGTGTGCAGCTGGCTGCCGTCGGGCTTGAACACGGTGTAGGTGACGTCGCGGCCCGCGGGCGTGGTGGTCTGCCCCGCGAAGCGCAGCGCCACGGTCTGGCCGGCCACGGCATCGAAGCTCAGGCGCGCGTTCTGGCCACGGCGCGCCAGATCCAGCGCATAGGCGGTGTCGGGCTGCAGCGCCGCCACGACTTCAGCCGACACGGTGGCCTTGAAGCTCATCATGCCGTTGCCGCCGCTGGGCGCGTTCACGGTCACGCTGTACTGACCGGCGGCCAGATTGATCAGGTCCAGATCGCAGCCGCCGTAGCTCTGGTAGCAGGTTTCGCTGGTGAGCTGGCTGCCGTCCGGTCGATAGACGTAAACGCTGCTGGTGCCGTTGCTGATGCCGCCGACGATGTAGTCGCTGATGCCCAGGCCCAGGTTCTGCCCGGCCGTGGCGGTGAAGTTGAAGTAGGCGTGCTGCCCGCTGGCGGTGGTGGCGAACGTGGTCGGATCGCCGTCCACCGGCGTGGCGCCGGCGCTGCCGGACACCAGGCTCAGCTGCGCGGTCGCGGTCACGCCGTAGTAGGGATCGACGAACACCGTGTAGTTGCCGCTCACCGGCAACACGGCGAAGTTGAAGGTGCCGTTGGCGTTGACCGCCGCGCCCTGCAGCAGGCTGCCGTCGGGCTTGCTCATGGTGTAGTACACGTCGCGGCCGGAGACCGGCGCGGTGGCCTGGCCGGACACGCGCAGGGCCAGTGCCTGACCGGCGGTGCCGGCGAAGCTCAGGCGCGCGTTCTGGCCGCGGCGCGGCAGGTCCAGCGCATAGGCGGTGTCGGCCTGCAGCGTGGCGGCGACTTCAGGCGATAGCGTGGCCTTGAAGCTCATGGTGCCGGTGCCCGCACTGGGCGCGCTGACGGTGACGTTGTAGGTGCCGCCGACCAGGTTGATCAGATCCAGCTCGCAACCGCCGTAGCTCTGGTAACAAGTCTCGGTCACCAGTTGGCTGCCATCCGGGCGGTACACGTACACGGTGCTGTTGCCGTTGGTCACGCCGCCGACCGCGTAATCGCTGATGCCCAGGCCCAGGTTCTGGCCCGGCGTCGCGGTGAAGCTGAAATACGCCTGCTGGCCGGCCACCGAGGTGGCGAACGAGCCCGCATCGCCGCCCACCGGCGGCGCGCCGGTCACGCCCGAGGCCAGGGTCAACTGCGCGGCCGCGGTGGCGCCGTAGTAGGGATCGACGAAGACGGTGTAGGTGCCGTCCGCCGGCAGGCGGGCGAAGTTGAAGATGCCGTTGGCGTTGACCGCCGCGCCCTGCAGCAAGCTGCCGTCGGGCTTGTAGACCGAGTAGTAGACGTCGCGGCTGGCCGGCACCGTGACCTGGCTGGCGATGCGCAGCGCCAAAGTCTGCCCGGCCGTGGCGGCGAAGCTGTAACGGCCGTTCTGGCCGCGGCGCGACAGGCCCAGTTCGTAAGGCGTATCGGCCTGTAGCGCGGCGGTGGCTTCCGCCGACACGCTGGCCTTGAAGCTCATGGTGCCGCTGCCCTGGCTGGGCGCGGCCACGGTCACGCTGTACTGCCCCGCGCCCAGGTTGAGCAGGTCGAGCTCGCAGCCGCCGTTGCTCTGGTAGCAGGTCTCGGTCGCCAGCTGGCTGCCGTCGGGGCGGTACACGTGGACGGTGCTGTAACCGTTGGTGACGCCGCCGACCGCGTAATCGCTGATGCCCAGGCCCAGGTTCTGGCCGGCCGTCGCGGTGAAACTCAGGTAGGCGTGCTGACCCGTCGTGGTGGTCGCCAGCGCGGTCGGATCGCCGCCCACGGTGGGCGTGCCGGTCACACCGGAAGACAGGGTCAGCTGCGCATCGGCGCTGGCGCCGTAATAGGGATCGACGAAGACCGTGTAACGGCCCGACGCCGGCAGCTTGGCCAGGTTGTAGGTGCCGTTGGCGTTGACCGCCGAGCCCTGCAACAGGGTGCCGTCGGGCTTGCTCAGGGTGTAGTAGATATCGCGGCTGGCCGGCACCGTGACCTGGCCGGCGATGCGCAGCGCCAGGGTCTGCCCGGCGCTGGCGTCGAAGCTCAGGCGCGCGTTCTGGCCGCGGCGCGGCAACGACAGCGCATACGCGCTATCGGCCAGCAAAGTGCCGGTGCTGTCGGCCGACAGCGTGGCCTTGAAGCTCATGGTGCCGTTGCCGCTGCTGGGCGCGGTCAGGGTCACGCTGTAGGTGCCCGCGGACAGGTTGGGCAGGTCCAGGTCGCAGCCGCCGTTGCTCTGGTAGCAGGTTTCGCTGAGCAGCTGGCTGCCGTCGGCGCGATAGACGTAAACGCTGCTATAGCCGTTGGTGACGCCGTTGACCACCAGGTCGCTGATGCCCAGGCCCAGGTTCTGGCCCTGGCTGGCGCTGAAGCGCAGATAGACGTTCTGGCCCGCGCTCGCGGTGGCGTAGCTGCCGGTGTCGCCGCCGACTTCCGGCGTGCCGGTCACGCCGGTGTGCAGGGTGACCTGGGCGTTGGCGGTCGCGCCGTAATAAGGATCGGCGAACACCGCGTAGGTGCCGCCCACGGGCAGGTTGGCGAGATTGAAGGTACCTGCGCCGTTGATCGCCGCGCCCTGCAGCAGGCTGCCGTCGGGCTTGTACACGCTGTAGTAGACCTGCTGGCTGGCCGGCAGCGTAGTCTGCGCAGCCACGCGCAGCGCCAGGGTCTGGCCCTGCGTGGCGACGAACGACAAGCGCCCGTTCTGGCCGCGGCGCGGCAGCGCCAGCGCGTACGCGGTGTCGGGCGCCAGCGTGGTCGTGACTTCGTCCGACAGCGTGGCCTTGAACGCCATGGTGGCGTTGCCGCTGCTGGGCGAGTTGACGGTGAGGGTGTAGCTGCCCGGCGCCAGGTTGATCAGATCCAACTCGCAGCCGTTATTGCTCTGGTAGCAGGTTTCGTAAGCGAGCTGGCTGCCATCGGGGCGATGCACGTAGGCGTAGCTGTAGCCGCTGGTGGTGCCGCCGATGGTCAGTTCGCTCAGGCCGATGCCCAGGTTCTGTCCCGAGCCCGCCACGAACACCATGCGCTTGCTTTGGTAGGCCGACGTGGTCGGCACCGTCAACGCACCGTCCTCGATGCGCAGCAGCTTGTTCTTCTCCAGCGCCACGCTCCACGATGCCGGCACCGCGCTGGGCTTCATCAGCAGCAGATAGGTCGATGCGTTCAACCGCGGCAGGTGCACCGTCGGGCTGGTCGCGCTCACGCTGCCGTTGGCCACCACCGCGTTGGTCGGGCCGTACAGCGTGTACGTCACCGTCGTGGCCAGACCGGTGAACTGCAGGCTGCTCATCAGCCCCGCTTCGCCGTCGATCAGCAGGCCCAGCTGCTGGTTCGCCGCGCTCGCCGACAGGCTCTGCGCCGGGCCGTCCACCAGCAACCGCCCGGCATTGACGAGGTCGCCCGCGTTCACGCCGTTGGGCGGCACCACCACGATCTCGTCGCTGACCGCGCGGCCGTACGGCGTCAGCACCGTCACCCGGCCGCTGCCCGTGCCCGGCGGCACCGGGAACGTCAGCTGGGTGTTGCCGATCGCGCTGGGCAGCGCGTAACGCCCGTTCAACAGCACCCGGGTCTGGTCCGGCATCGGGTACAGCCGCTGGCCGTCCACCGTCACCGACGCGCCCGCCGCCGCCACCAGCGGCGCTACCGCGGTGATCGCCGGCGGCAGCGCGTTCTCGTCCACCACGAAGTCGGCCGGGCCGGTCGCGGTCTGCGTGCCCACCGTCACCGTCAGCGGGCCGGTGGTCGCGCCCAGCGGCACCAGCGCCACCAGCTCGGTCGCGCTGGCCGACGTCACCGTGGCCGCGGTGCCGTTGAAGGCCACCGTGTTCTGCGCCGGCGTCGCGCTGAAACCCTGGCCTTGGATCGTGATCGGCAGGCCCACGCCGCCGCGCGCCGGCGCGAAGGCGAACACCGCCGTTTCGCTCGCCGCCAGGCGCTCGATGCGCAGCAGGTTGCCGATCTTGTCGTAGACGTAGCGCGCGCTCTGGCCGGCGTCGTTGGTGGTCACCACCAGCCGGCCGCTGCCGTCGTAAACGTACTTGGCCGCCACCGCCCAGGAGCCGGCGAGCAACGCCAGCAGCGCGATCAGGACGATGCCCAGCGTGCGTCGCGATGGCCGCAGCAGCGCCGCGGCGCCGCGTGCGACGAGATTACGGGTATGCAGGCGTAGCCCGATCCGACGACCCAGCTGGTCCATCACGCTCTCTCCCTAGAGCTCGGCGATTCCGCCGCTCCGTGTGCTGTCGCACTCGCCGCGCCATCCACGGCGCGTCCATGCCGTCATTTAGATCGATGATCCATTACAACGTCAAGCGTGCCAGACTGATTTGGTGAACCGTCTCAGCACATCGCAACTTGCGATTGCCGCCTGCCTGGCGTTGGCGACGATCGCCTGCGCGCCATCGGACACGCCGAAGTCCGTCGACAGCGCGACGCAGAACGCGCGAATCGCACTGGGAAAACGCCTGTTCTTCGACGCGCGGCTCAGCGCCACCGGCGAAGTGAGTTGCGCCAGCTGCCACAACCCTCGATTGGCATTCTCAGACGCGCGTGCGGCGTCGCAAGGCGTGCATGGCAAAGCAGGCACCCGCAACGCGCCATCGCTGCTGCAAACTGCGACGGAGCGCAATTTTTTCTGGGACGGACGCGAGCAACGACTCGAAGCGGCGGTGCTGCAGCCCTTCACCAATCCGGTCGAAATGGGCTTGGCCGACGGCGCGCTGATGCAGCGGGTGCGCGCGCAACCCGACTATCGCGCGGACCTGCAAGCCGCCTATCCCGAACGCGGCGACGCGATCGGCGAAGCCGAACTCGGCGCGGCGCTGGCCGCGTACCTGCGCTCGCTGCCGCGCGATCGCAGCGACTACGACCGCCACGCAGCCGGAGACCGCGACGCGCTCAGCGCCGAGCAACTGGCGGGTCTGGAAGTGTTCCGCGGCAAAGCGCAATGCGCGAGTTGCCACCTCAGCACCGGCGCGCCCGCGACGTTCACCGACGACGGCTTCCATCACCTGGGCGTGAACGACGCCGCTATAGCCGGACGCGTCGCCCAGCTGTTGCAGGAACTGCCGCCGCCGGGCCCGACCTTGGGCCGCACCGTACTCAGCCGCGCCGACATCGCCGGCCTGGGCCGTTTTGCGGTCACCCGCAAGCCCGCCGACCTGGCCGCGTTCCGCACGCCCTCGCTGCGCAACGTGGCCGCGACCGCGCCGTACATGCACGACGGATCGGTGGCCACGCTGGAGGCGGCGGTGGACCAGGAGATCTATTACCGCAGCCTCAAGCACGGCCGGCCGATCTCGCTGACCGTGGCGGAACGGCGGCAGTTGCTGGCGTTCCTGCAGGCGCTGACGGACCGCGACTACGTCGCATCGGCGCAACCGTGAAGCGATGATCCAGCGCGATGCGGCCGCGCGCAGGCGCGCGCGACCGCCGGGGCTTACTTGCCCTGCTCGCCCGGCGCCGACGGTGCGGGCTCCGCTGCGGCCGGCGGCGCGGCCTCGGCCGGCAGGCTGCCGCTCACTTCGATTTCCTGGCGCCCCGCCGGCTTGCCGTTGAGCGTGGCCTCGACCACGTAGCGGCCCAACGGCCAGGGGCCGTTCTTCGGGAATTCCAGGTTGGTCGTGGTCGCGCCGCTGGGGCTCACGCTGCGGTTGGCCTCGCTCACGCTCTGGCCGTTGGCCATCGCCACCAGCTTGACCGCCAGCGCCTGGTCCTTGGCCACGCCCTGGGTCTTGATCGAGGCGATCAGCTTGTCCTCGGGCGCGAACAAAGTCAGCGGCTGCACCGCTTGGTCGGTGCCCACGCTCTTGCCCACGTCAAGCGCCTGGAAGGTGAGCGCCTGCGGCGCCGCTGCAGCGGTGTCGGCCGATTCGGTGCCCGGCTTGCAGGCCGACACGGCGAGGGCAACGGCCAACACGGTCATGAGCTTCGCTTTCATCGAATTCCTTTCCTCGAATGCGCAGTAGTGATCGACGGAACCGGCTCCCGGCCCGATCGCCGCGCGACGGCGCGGCCGATGGCCGGATTATGGGCCAAGGACCGGCGAATTTCGCATCGCTCAGCGCGGGTCCCGCGCGGCCGGGTCACCGGTCCCGGCCCGCCTTCCGGCCCCACGCTACAATGCCGCCATGCGTATCGGCCCCTACCAGATCGCCCACCGGACGGTGCTCGCGCCCATGGCGGGCGTCACCGACAAACCGTTCCGGGTGCTGTGCAAGCGCCTGGGCGCGGGGCTGTGCGTGTCGGAGATGACCACCAGCGACGCACGTTTCTGGAACACGGCCAAGTCGCGCCACCGCATGGACCACGAGGGCGAGCCGGCGCCGATCAGCGTGCAGATCGCCGGCACCGTGCCGGAAATCATGGCCGAGGCCGCGCGCCACAACGTCGAACACGGCGCGCAGATCATCGACATCAACATGGGTTGCCCGGCGAAGAAGGTCTGCAACGCCTGGGCCGGTTCGGCGCTGATGCGCGACGAGGCGCTGGTGGGCCGGATCCTGGACGCGGTGGTGCGTGCGGTGGACGTACCGGTGACCTTGAAGATCCGCACCGGCTGGGACCACGACCAGCGCAACGCCCTGAGCATCGCGCGCATCGCCCAGGAAGCCGGCGTTCAGGCGCTGGCGGTGCACGGCCGCACCCGCGACCAGCAGTACACCGGCCGGGCCGAGTACGACACCATCGCCGCGGTCAAGGCCGAACTGCGCATCCCGGTGCTGGCCAACGGCGATATCGACTCGCCGCTCAAGGCCGCGCAGGTGTTGGCGTACACGGGCTGCGACGCGGTCATGGTCGGCCGCGCCGCGCAGGGGCGGCCGTGGATCTTCCGCGAAATCGCCCACTACCTGGCCCACGGCATCCTGCTGCCCGAGCCTTCGCTGCGCGAAGTCCGCGACCGGTTGATGGGCCACCTGGAACACCTGCACGCGTTCTACGGCGAGCCGTCGGGCGTGCGCATCGCGCGCAAGCACCTGGGCTGGTACGCCAAGGATCGTCCCGAGAACGCGGCCTTCCGCGCGGTGGTCAACCGCGCCGATACCGCCGAGGCGCAGCTGCGCCTGACCCGCGACTACTTCGATGCGCTGATCGCCGGAGTGCCGCCGGAGTTGCCGGCCGCGGCCTAAGCCGGCGGCAAGACT
The DNA here is from genome assembly GCF_003382365.1 of Lysobacter silvisoli. Classification (NCBI taxonomy): domain Bacteria; kingdom Pseudomonadati; phylum Pseudomonadota; class Gammaproteobacteria; order Lysobacterales; family Lysobacteraceae; genus Lysobacter; species Lysobacter silvisoli. The sequence goes on from NZ_QTSU01000001.1 coordinate 2,401,692, forward strand.
AGGGCGCCGCCGTGGCGCTTGCGGCTTCGCTCTTGCCGGCCGGCAGCGCCGGCTCGTGCCAGATCCGCGTCCACATCGCCGGCAGACGGTCGGCCGCTTTCCACGGCCACTGCAGTTGCTGCGCGGGCACTTCGCTCCAACCGCCGGCGCCGCCCCGGGCGACCACGAAGCGGAAGTTGTAATCGGGCTCCAAGCCCATGCGCAGGTCGCTGAGCACCAACTGGCCATCGCGCTGTTCGGCTTTCATGAAGCCGTGATTGAACCAGGCCAGCCGCGCCACGGACGGATAGCCGGCGACCTGGCGATAGGCGTCCACGTCGGAGTCGTAGGCGTGGAAGCGCATCGGTCCGCGGTCGGCGTACAGCGAGCGCTCGCCTTCGACGTAGCCGGTCGGCGTCATCGCCACCACGCGCCACAGCAGGATGTTGAACGGCATCGGCACCGAGAAGCGCGGTGCGTCGCCCAGGCCCATCGCCGCCAGCGCCGGCTGCGCGGCGCTTTCCACGCGTTGCTTGGCCCACAGCGAGCCGCCCAGGTACAGCGTGCTCAGCGCCAGCCCCAGCAGCAGCGCCGGTTGCGCGCTGCGGCGCTCGCGCGCGAACCAGGCCCAGACGCAGGCGACCAGCAGCCAGACGGTGTAGAGGGGGTCGATGATGAAGATGCTGGACCACATCGCCGGGCGCACCGTCAGCGGCCACAGCAACTGGGTGCCGTAAACGGTGAACGCGTCGAGCACGGGATGGGTGAGCAGCGCCGCCTGCATCGCCCAGAACCAGCGCACCGGCGATTGCGCGACGCGCCCGCCGCGGCTGCGGAACCAGGTCCACAAGGCCCAGGCGATGAGCGGCAGCACCAGCAGCGAATGGCTGAGGCTGCGGTGCCAGGTCATGCGCGACACCGGATCGTCGGTGAGCAGGTTCACCGGGATCACGTCCAGGTCCGGCAAGGTGCCCAGCGCGGCGCCGGCGAGCAGGGCGGCGCGGCGGTGGCCGGCGGGGGCGATGGCGGCGCTGAGCGCGGCGCCGAGCACGATCTGGGTCAGGGAATCCATGCGTGCATGCTAGCGCGCACGGCGCCGCGGCCGGTCGGGCCGCGGCGCCGCGGTTCAGCGCTGCGCCAGCCGCGGCAGGCTAGCGCTGGAACGGCCGGATCAGCCCGACCGGATTGCCTTCCGGATCCTGGATCATCGCGAAGCTGTAGCCGTCGGCATCGGCCGGCGCCATGTACTCGCGGCCGCCGGCCGCGACCGCCGCATCGATGGTCGCCTGCAGATCGTCCACCAACAGATAGAAGTTATGGCCGGGCTCGAAACCGGGCGCATGCGCATCGGCCTGGCCGATGCCACCCAGCAAGGGCTGCATGCGCACCGGAAAGTGCACATAGGCGAAACCGGCGTCGCCGGCCCGGTACTGCCAGCCGAACACCTGGCTGTAGAAGGCCTGCATCGCCGCCTGGTCGCGGGCGATGATCTCGAACATCGCCACGGGATGACGGTTGACCGCACCCGCATCGCTCATGGCATGCCTCCCTGGGTCTTCACGTATTCGAAGCTCGGGCCCACGGTCTGGCCGCTGTCCGGGTCGGCCACGGTCTGCATCATCGCTACCGCCAGCACGCGCAGGTCGTACATCAGGCCGATGGCGCGATCCAGCGTTTCGGGATGGCCGTTGAAGGTGATGTGCAACGCGTTGAGCAGGGCGCTGTAGTTGTAGGCGAACTGCTCGATGCGCGTGCGCGCCTGGCTGCCGACGGTGAAGTCGGCGATCTTGCAGTTCGGCCGCAGCGGCCAGACCCCGGACGGATCGAATTCGATCGGCGTGCCGGCATAGGCGTAACCGTCGGTGGTGACCACCAGTTCGCGGCCGGCGACGATGGAGCCGAAGGTGTAGAAATGCGCCGGCTCGCCCGGGGCCTGGAACGGATCGAGCGCCGTGCCCTCGCCTTCGAGCTTGATGATGTCGATGGCGTGGCAGGCCGAGTCCACGTCGACGATGGGGAACAGCTTGTCGGGCGTGAACCAGCGCGGCGCGACCACCTGCGGCGGCGCGGTCTTGTGGGTGAAAATCGACGGGCCCAGCGCGCGGATGCGTTCCTGGATGGCGTCGTAGAACTGGCCGATGGTGGCGTAGCCCTGTTCGGCGGCGCTGAGCTTGATCGGAATCTCCTGCTCCGGCTCCTCGATGGCCATGAACACGTTCTTGACCAGCGGAATCGAGAACGCCTCGATGCCCACGATCAGGCCGTTGCCGATGTCCATCGGCAGCGGACCCGGGTAGTCGGGCACGAAACCGCGCTTGTCGATCTGCGGATGGCCGCCGATGGCGATCAGGATGTTGCCGGCGATGCTCATGTGCAGCATCTCCTGCACGATGATGCTGCGGATCAGCGCGGCGATGCGCAGGTTGGTACCCGGGCGCAGCGACAGCATCGCGGTCAGATAGGGCGGAATGGTGCTGTGCTCCAGCTCCACCGCGCATTGCAGGTAGCGGTGCAGGTCGATCGGATCTTCGACCGCGCGGATGGCGCTGATGATCTCCGGACGCAGGCGGATCATGAGGACTCTCCCGGCTCTTGACCCGCGCGCTCGCGGCGCGCGAGGTATTGCAGGACGAAGGCGGTCTTGCCGGCGCTTTGCAGCGGTGCCAGCTCGACCTCGGGCGGCTCCGGCGCAGCGGAGGCCAAAGCTCGGGGCGCGGGTTCGGCCATCGGCGGATGGCCCAGCAGCGGCAGGCCGTCGGGGCCCGGCGAGTCCAGCCAGCGCAGGATGGTCGCGCGGTCGCCGGCGCTGAGGTCGCGCGTCACCGGCATGTGGTTGGGGTCGTGGATCGGCAGCGAAAACGCCAGGCGCAGGGCCTTGAGCCGGGTGCACACCGAGTTGTAGCTGCGCAGGTCGACCACGTAACGGCTCATGATCGGGTAGAGGTTGCCGTACTGGGTGAACAGCGGTTGGATGTGCTGGTACCAGGTCGGCTGCGACGGCGGCTCGACTTTGGTGTAGGCCAGCACGCTGATGTAGTTCAGCGGATTGGACACGTAGCCGGCCGGTTGCGTGGCCAACTGGTAGCCGATGCCGTAGAGCTGGCCGGCGATGTAGCCGCGCGGCCGCCCGGGTCCGTCGGGCGCGGCGCTGAGTTCCACGCGGGCGCGGCCGTTTCCGTCGGTAGTGGCGCTGGCCGCGTAGGCGACGCCGTCGGCGGGCGTGGCGATATCGGGGATGGCCGCATGCGGGCGCGTGGGCGGGGTCATCTTGTCGCCGCCGCCGGAACCGCCCATGAAGCCCTGGATGGCGCTGAGCGCGACCGTGGCGCCGGCGGTGGGCACACCGAAACGACTGGCGTAGAGCTCGATGTCGGCGCGCTCGCCCGGGTCCAGGCGGAACACGAAGTTATCGGCGCGCAGGTACTGGCCATCCAGCGATTCCTGCAGCAGCACCTTGTAGCTGCCGTCGGCCTGCGGCGACAGCAGCAGCAGGGGGCAGCCGGGCAGCAGCGACTGCGCCTGGGTATTGCCGCTGAGGTCGTAGCTCTGCACGCCGGCGGTCTGTGCGTACCAGTGCGGCTCTTGGTAAGGCACTTCGCCGATCACCGCCACCGCCGACGCAGGCACATCGGTCAGTTCGGTGCTCGGGTTGGTCGTGGCCACGCCGATCAGCAGCGGCCCCAGGTCTTCGAAACCGGCGTCGGCGCTCTTGATCGGCAGGGTATTGCCCAGGTCCAGGGTCAGCGCCGCGCCGTCGAACTTTCCCTGCGCGTCGTAGACGCCGTTGAGCGGCGCCAGCGGCGATTGCTTGCCCGGCACCGCCACCATCTGCCGGCCGAGCACGAAATGCTTGGGCTCGCCACGCAGGTAGGGGCCGATGCTGCCGACCACGTGGCCCAGGGTGTAGCGCGGAATCGTGGCGTCGCGGCCATAGCCGTAGACGTTGAAGGCGATCGACAGCAGGCCGTCCTGGGTCGCGTCGCGCAGTGCGCGCAGCAGCGGCGAGTCCAGCGCCGTATCCCAGTCGATGCCCTCAAGCACCGACTGGTAGTTGGCCGCCAGCTTCTGGTCCATGGCCACGCCGTTCTTCTGCCGCTGCCACAGGTTGCAGAACGGCGCCGGCTTGAATTCGCCGCTGAGCGCCTGCTTGCGCGCCGCGTCCAGCAGCCGCACCTGCATGCCCCAGATCTGCGACACCATCTGTTGCTGCGGGTCCAGGTCGACCAGCTTGCCCGGTGCGCGCTGGTCGGCGTTCTCCACCAGCATGCCGATCGCGGGGTCGTCGGCCGGCGTGCGCAAGGCGCGGCCGTCCAAGGCGCCGCCGGTCACCGCGCAGTCGAGGAAACGGAAGATGCCGGTGCCTTCGGGGTTCCAGCTGCCGTTCTGGTTGTACTGCTGGTATTCCGGCACGAAGGATTCGTTCTGGAAGGTGCGGACGTCGTTGTTGATGGTGGAGACGTCGGCCTGGAACCAGCCGCGGAAATGCAGGCGCGGCGCGTCTAGGTAACTCATGGTGGTGCTCCTGGCTATGCGGCCCCGCGCGCGGGGCCGGCTCCTTGCTGGGATCGGGCTGCGGTTACTTCTGCTTGGCGTCCTGGTCCGGACAGTCGCCCTCGAACAGGCAGCACCACTCCGGCTCCACCGGGCACATCTGCGCGACCTGATCCCAGGTGGCCGCCGGGTCCGGGCGTTCGTCGCGGAAGTTGCTGTAGTTCTGGCTCACGATCGGCGCGTTCGGCGGATCGGTGGGCGAGCCGGAGAAGTAGAACGACTGCGGATGGCGATAGGGCTCGGCGTTGGCGTCCATCGGCCGGTCGGAGGTGGGATCGCGCCAGAACGCGTAGCCGAACAGGATCTTCTGCGGCCCGACCTCGCGCGCATAGGCCTGGATGCTGCCGCCCAGGTGGGTGCTGCGCTGCGCGTCGTAAGGCAGGTGCTCGATGAAGTCGCGGCGCGGCGGATGGTTCTTGGGCGAGAACTTGCAGCACTGCGGCGTGCCCGGCGGCCGATCGGCGTAGCGCAGGAAATAGGCCTTGTTGCCCAACGACACGAAGGCGCAGGTGAAGTTGTTGGCCATCGGGAAGATCGGCAGGCATTGCTTGTCGTAGAACTCCATCATCGCGCCCTCGCCGTCCTTGTCGGCGGGCACGTAGGTGGAGTCGTAGTAGGTCGCGCCGTAGGACACCTGGTAGTCGTCCGGGGTCAGCCCGGTCGGCGGCGACGCGTACGGCGGCGGGTACTGCTCGTAGTCCTTGAACACCCGGTACATGGTCCAGCTGCTGACCCACCACTTCGGATACAGCGGATCGGTGGGTTCGCCGGCCTTGCGCGGATAGGTGCAACGCGAGGCGGGCACGCAGCCTTTGTCGTTGTGCACGCCGCCGGTGTAGTAGGTGTGGCGCTCGGCCGGCGTCTGCTTGCCCTTGACCGCCTCGGTGCGCGGGCCCGACGCCCAGGCCGTGCCGATCAGCAGCGCGGCCGCGGCCAGGCCGGCGGCCGCGGCGGCGCATGATGCGTAAACCTTCCTTGTCCTGCTCATGGCGCAGTTCCTCCATCGTGCTCACGGGGTACTACCGGACCCGCGCCGGCGGTCAGCCGGCGCAGGAAGAATCGATGCAGGCACCAGGCCGCGACCGGCAAGACCGCCATCGCCGCCAGCATCGCCAGCGGCTGCGCCTGGCGCAGTCCCAGCCAGGCGCTGGCGCCGTACAACGCGCCCAGCGCGCACGACGCCAGCGCCGCATGCGCGAACGCGGCCGTCGCCGGCAAGCCCCACGCGCCGGCCAGGAGCGCGCTGAGTTCGGCCAGCACCGGCAGCGGACGCGCGATCACGATCCACCACAGCGCGCGTTCGCGCGCCCGCGCGCTGGCGCGATCCCACAACGCCGCGCCGATCCAGCGCCGCAACCGCGCCTGCGGCAGCAGCCGGCCCAGCGCATAACCCAGGGCGAAACCGAGCAGGCTGCCGGCCGCGACCGCGGCGCCGCCCCACAGCGGTCCCAGGCTCCAGCACAGCAGCATCGCCACCACGCTGCTGGGCACCGGCAGCAGCACGTCGGCCACCAGCAAACCGATGCCCAATGCGGCCAGCCACAGCGGCGCCTGCTGCGCGGCCAGCCAGGCCGGCGCGGCGCGGTCCATGGCCTCGCCCCACAGCGCGAACGGCGCCAGCACCGCGACCAGCAACAGGCAGGCGAATGCGGCCAGGCGCCACCACGAAGCGCGAGCGACGGCGGCGGACGCGGCGCGGTTCATTGCAACGCCCATTGCAAGGCCAGACGCAGCCGCCGCCCGGGCAAGGGATTGCCCAGGGTTTCGGCTTCGCGCGCATTGCCCAGGTTGTCCACCGCCAGCAGCAGGCGCGCCGGGCCGAGTTGCTGCTGCAGGCTCAGGTCCAGCGTGGTCGCGGCATCCAGCCAGGCATCGCCGGTGGGAACCGAGGAATCGAAGCGGCGACCGAGGTGACGCAGCGCCAGGCCCAGCTCGCGCCGCTCGCCCAGCGGCAGGTCCAGCCGCGCGCTCCACTGCAGGCGCGGCCGATAACGCAGACGCGTGTCGCCGTCTGCGTCGCGCACGCGCATCCAGTTGCCGTCCAGGCTCAGCCGCCAGTCGTTGCGGTAAAGGCGGCTTGCGCTCCATTCCAGCCCCTCGGCTTCGATGCGCGCGCGGTTGACCAGTTGCGGCGGCGGCCCGGCGTCGAAATCGACCAGATCGCGGTAGCGCGCGCTGTAGACGGTGAAGCGCGCACGCCAGGGCGCCTCATCCGAGGTCGCGTAGTACAGCTCGCGCTGCAGCGCCCGCTCGGGCCGCAATGCGGGGTTGCCGACCAGCGGATGGCCCAGTGCGTAGAAGCTGGGCTGCTTGGACGAACGCGCCAGCGACAGCCCCCACTCGCCGCGGCCGGGCGCCAGCGCGCGCTGCAGCGACAGCATCGGCTGCCACTGGCCGTCGGCGCGGCTGGCGCGCTCGTAGCGCAGGCCGCCTTGCGCGGCCCAGGCCGCGCCTTGCCAGCGCGCCTCGGCATAGGCGCTGGCGGTGTCGCGTTGCAGGGCGAAGCGTGCGGGCAGGACGAAGAAACCGAAATCGATGAGGCTGTCGAGTTCGCCGCGCTCGCGCTGCGCCTGCGCGCCGACGCCGAACAGCCAGCGCTCGCCGGCCGGCGACTGCCAGGCCAGCGCGGCTTCGTCGCGACGGTAATCGCTGAGGCTGCGCGTGGGCGGCAGGCCGAAGGGATCGCGCAGGCCCGGCGCCACCCCCGGCGAATCCTCCTCGCCGTCGCGGGCCAGATGCGCCAGTTGCGCGCGCAGGGTGCCGCCGGCGCCGGTGCGGTAATCGCCGCGCAACGAGAACTGGCGGCTGCGGCTGCTGCGCCGGTCCAGCGCACGGATCGCGGCGTAATCGCGACCGCCGCTGTCGTCGGGATAGCCGCGGCCGACGCTGTCGGCGTAGCGCGCATTGGCGTGCAGCGCGAGCCGCTCGTCCCAGCCGTGCTGCCAGCCCACGTCCACCGCGCGGGTGCGCTGGAAACCGTCGGCGCCGTCGCCCTGTTCGTGCTGCGCGGCGCCTAGACGCAGCGCAGCACCCGACCAGGCCGCCTGTGCGCTGCGCAGCTCGTGCCCGCCGACGGCGAAGCCCACGCGCGCGCCCGGCTGCGCGCGGCGGGTGTGGATGTGGATCAGGCCCGCGATCGCATCGGCGTGGGCCACGCTGGCGTTGCCGCGCACGATCTCGATGCGCTCCACGTCCTGGCTGGACAAGGCATTGAGATCGACCGCACTGCCGCGCGAGGACAGCGGATCGTTCTGGCGTACGTGATCGACCAGCACCACCACGTGGCTGGGATCGGCGCCGCGCAGGTACAGCGCGCCGTAGCCGCCGCTGCCGGCACCGCGGTCGACGACCACGCCGGCCTGGCGCGAGAGGATCTCGGCCACGCTCAGGCCTTGCAGCGCATCCAAGTCGGCGCGCTCGAGCACGGTCACGTGCTGGCTGGCCACGGCGGCGCTGATCGGCAAGGTGCTGGCGCTGACCTGGGTGCGGTCGAGGTCGTGGATGCGCTCGGGCGCGGTTTGCGCGGCCGAAACCGGCATCTGCAGTAGCGCGCACAACGACGCCGCCAGCGCATAGCGCCGACGGCGGACAACGAAATCCGGATACGTTCGGACCATAGTGCCCCGTCCCTGGTCACTCGCCCCTTCGCCGGCCGCAGCGCTCAGTCGCGTCCACGACCAGCCAAGCCCCTGTGCAGCGGCCGTCGCGCTCCCCGTTCCCTGGCGCGCGCGGCCGCGACATGAGGTTGGCACAGAATGCCGGCAGCCGCCAATGCCGGGCATCGTCGCCCGTTCGCGGGATCGGAGCGTGCGTTTGCCGGAAACGGCACAAGCGCGGCCGGCCTGCGCCGCGCGCATCCGGATTCGGATGACGGCAGACGTGCCTGCGTTGCAGCCGTTCGTCGGTTATGCGCCGCGCATGACGTCAGTCACGGGCCGTTCCGGCACTCGTGCGCGTGCGCGCGCGAGCCAATGATGACAACGCCGGAGTACCCCACGCCGGCCTGCGCCGAGACCCTCGCAGCCCTGAGCCATGGAGGCTCCGTTCGGAGACCGTCATGAACGCAAGAACCGTCCTGTTCGCCGTCGCCATGGCCGCAGCGGCCCTGCCGGCGAGCGCCAACGAAGTGGTGTCTTCGCTGTCCGCCGAGACCGGCCTGAGCCAGCGCAAGGTGCAGATGATCCTGGGCAACCGCACCGCCTACGCCGAATACCCCTACACCTACCAGCGCTCGCTGGCGCAGTTCAAGCGCGCGCTCGGCGACGAGCGCTACCAGCGGCTGATGGCCGGGCACAGCATCCGTGTCGGCGACCGCGAGGTCGCGCTCAGCGGCGTCAGCGCGCGCGACGTGGCTGCTAAGTAAGCGCAGGTTCGGCGCCGGCGCCCTTCCCTCCCCCAGTTGAGGGCGCTGGGCTGGCGACTAAAAGCAAATCCCCCTCAATCCCCTTTTTCAAAGGGGGGAAGACTCACAGTGGCGTTATAAGCCCGCTTCGAAAACGGGCGTGGGCGGCCACGCAGCGGACGGCGGGGGATTTGCTTTTGCTTTTAAGCCGCGTGCGGCAGCCGCGTCGGCTGCTGCGGCTCGCGCGCCGGCAACATCGCCAGCGTATCGCCGTGATGCGACAGCAGGCGCAGCGTGCCGTCCGGGTCCTCGGCCAGCGCGGTCAGGCTTTCCACCCAGTCGCCGTCGTTGGCGTAGACGCAACCGTCGCGCTCGAACAAGCCGGCGCGGTGGATGTGGCCGCAGATCACGCCGTCCAGGCCGCGCCGGCGCGCGTCGTCCAGGCCCGCCTGCACGAAACGGGCGATGTAGCGCTCGGCCGCACCGCTCTGGCGCTTGAGGAATTCCGACAGCGACCAATAGCGCAAGCCGCAGCGGCGGCGCGCGCGGTTGAGCAGCTGGTTGCCGGTGAGGATGCGGTAATACAGCCAGTCGCCGAACTGCTCTTGCAGACCGCCGAAATGGGTGACGCCGTCGTAGTCGTCGCCGTGGGTGACCAGCAGGCGGCGGCCGTCGGCGGTGACGTGGATGCTGCGGCGGCGGATCGACATGCGCGGCAGCGCCAGGCCGCAGAAGCGGCGGATCGGGCGGTCGTGGTTGCCGGGCACGTAGATCAGCTCGGTGCCGGCGCGGCGCAGCGCGTGCAGGGCTTCGATCACCCGGTACTGGGCCGAACCCCAGGTCACGCGCTTCTGCGCCATCCACCACAGATCGACGATGTCGCCGACCAGATACAGCCGGTCGCAGCGCAGCCGGCCCAGGAACTCGGCCAGCTCGGCGGCATGGCAATGCTTGGAACCCAGGTGCACGTCCGACAGGAACACCGCGCGTCGGCGTGGCGGCAGTTGGGCGACGGTGGAGGTCATGCGCTGCTCGGGCTGGCCACGGAAACCTCGTCGCGCGGCGGCGCGGCCACGGCCGCAGGCTCGCCCACGCTCAGGTAGCGCTCGCGCTTCTTCGGACGCAGGCGCTCCAGGTCGACCTCGATCAGGCCGTCGACCGCATCGCTGAAGGCCGGGTCCACGCCGAAGGCGAGGAACCGCGCCCCGCCCGGCTCGCACAGATCGGTGTACTGCTTGTAGAGCATGGGCAGGGTCGCGCCCAGCGCGTCCAGATTGCCCTTGAGCACGCGGAAGGCGGTGCCGGCGTCGAGCTCGTCGAACTGCGGCGGCGCGGCGCGGTACGCGAAGGGCTGGCGCGATTCGGCCAGACCGGCGTCGCCGCCGTAGTAACGCGCGTAATAGGCCACGATCTGCTCGCGCGCGGCCGGCGGCAGCGCGGCGCTGATCGACACCGGGCCGTACAGGTAGCGCACGTTGCGGTGGCGGGCCAGGAAGGCGCCGATGCCCTGCCACAGGTAGTCGATGCTGCGGCTGCCCCAGTACTCCGGGGTCACGAAGCTGCGGCCCAGCTCCATGCCCTGGGCCAGGCGCGGCACGGTGTCGTCGGCGTAGCGGAACAGCGAAGCGGTGTAGAGCCCGGCCAGGCCGCGTTCGGCCAGCACCTGGGCGCCGCGGGCGATGCGATAGGCACCGGCGATCTTGGTGGCGCCCGCGTCCCACAGCACGATGTGCTCGTACCAGCTGTCGTACACGTCCACGTCCAGGCGCCGCCCGGTGCCCTCGCCCACCGCGCGGAAGGTCAGTTCGCGCAGGCGGCCGATCTCGCGCAGCAGCGGCGAGCCCGCGGGCAGGCGGCCGACCCGGATCTGCTTGCCGTCCAGGGTGCAGCCCAGCGAGATCAGCGCCTCGACCTCGGCGCGCACCAGCGCCGGCGCCACCGGTTCGATCAGCGGTTCCGGTCCCAGCGGCGCCGCGCGTTCGCGCACCGTGCCGATGGCGTGCAGCTCGCGCCGCACCTCGCGCAGCAGGCGGTGGGGGTCGCCGTCGGCCGGCAGTTGCAGCGGGCGGCCGATGCGCAGCGCGATCCGGCGCGCACGGCGGGCGAACATCTCGCGCGCCAGCAGCGCGGTGCCGGCCGGCTTGAACAGGGCCGAAGCGCCGTAAAAAAGTGCCGAATTGCGCGCTTCGATGCGCACCGGCAGCACCGGCGCGCCGGTCTTGCGGGCGAATCGCAGGAACCCGCGGCGCCAGCGCCCGTCGGTGACCCCGCGCAGGCCCAGCCGCGCGACTTCGCCGGCCGGGAACACGATCACGCACTGCTCGGCTTCCAGTGCGGCCTCGATCGCCGCCAGGCTGTCGGCACTGGGCCGGCCGCCGAGGATGCGCACCGGCAGGATCAGCCCGTCCAGGCCTTCCAGCGCCAGCAACAGGTCGTTGGCGACGATGCGCACGTCGCGCCGCACCCGGCCGACCACGTCCAGCAGGGCCAGGGCATCGATCGCGCCGGAGGGGTGGTTGGCGACCACCAGCAGGCGGCCGCTGGCCGGAATGCGCTGCTGCTCGGCCGCATCCACGCTGTAGCGCGCCTGCAGGAACTCCAGCGCCGCGGTGACGAAGGCGAAGCCGCGCAGGTGGCCGTTCTCGGCCAGGAAGGCGTCGACCATGTCGAAGCGCGACCAGCGCCCGAGGGTGCGCAGCAACGGCCGGGCCAGCCGTTCGCGCCGGCCACGGAACCAGTGGGGGTAGCGTTCTTGCAGGCGGCGTTCGAGTTGCAGCATGGCGCGTCGCGGTGGCGGCGGTTTGCCGCGCAGCCTGCGCCGGCGCGGCGACAGCCAGATGGCGGCCGCGCGTCAGCCGTGTGACAGCGCCGTAGCCGGCCGATTAACCCCCCGACAACGCCCGATAGGGGCACAATGCGCCGAACCCGCCCAGGCTGTATCATAGGCGGCCATCTTTTTATCCGAATCGAAGGATATTCGACCGATGTCCAGCTACCTGTTCACCTCCGAGTCCGTCTCCGAAGGCCACCCGGACAAGATCGCCGACCAGATTTCCGATGCGGTGCTGGACGCGATCCTGGCCCAGGACAAGCGCGCCCGCGTGGCCTGCGAAACCCTGGTCAAGACCGGTGCGGCCATCGTCGCCGGCGAGGTCACCACCACCGCGTGGGTGGACATCGAGTCGCTGGCGCGCAAGGTCATCAACGACATCGGCTACAACAATTCCAATGTCGGTTTCGACGGCCACACCTGCGCCATCATCAACATGCTCGGCAAGCAGTCGCCGGACATCGCCGCGGGCGTGGACCGCAAGAAGCCGGAAGAACAGGGCGCGGGCGACCAGGGCCTGATGTTCGGCTACGCCTGCAACGAGGCGCCGGAATTCATGCCGGCCCCGATCTATTACTCGCACCGTCTGGTCGAGCAGCAGGCCAAGGTCCGCAAGCAGAAGAACTCCAAGCTGCCGTGGCTGCGCCCGGACGCGAAGTCGCAGGTCACCCTGCGCTACGACGCCGACCACAAGGTCGCCGGCCTGGACGCGGTGGTGCTGTCGACCCAGCACGACCCGGGCATCAAGCAGAAGGACCTGGTCGAGGGCGTGTACGAGCACATCCTCAAGCCGGTGCTGCCCAAGGCGTGGCTGGACAAGCTGCCCAAGAACAAGGTGCACATCAACCCGACCGGCATCTTCGTGATCGGCGGCCCGGTGGGCGACTGCGGCCTGACCGGCCGCAAGATCATCGTCGACAGCTACGGCGGCATGGCCCGTCACGGCGGCGGCGCGTTCTCCGGTAAGGACCCGTCCAAGGTCGACCGTTCGGCTGCTTACGCCGCGCGCTACGTGGCCAAGAACATCGTCGCCGCCGGCCTGGCCGACAAGTGCGAAGTGCAGGTCTCCTACGCCATCGGCGTGGCCGAGCCGACCTCGATCTCGGTCACCACCTTCGGCACCGGCAAGATTCCGGACGAGAAGATCGAGAAGCTGATCCGCAAGCACTTCGATCTGCGCCCGTACGGCATCGTCAAGATGCTGGACCTGATCCACCCGGTCTACCAGCTCACCGCCGCCTACGGCCACTTCGGCCGCAAGCCCAAGGAAGTCAGCTACGTCGACGCCGCCGGCAAGAAGCACACCGCCACCGCGTTCTCGTGGGAAAAGACCGACAAGGCCGACGATCTGCGCAAGGACGCCGGCTTGAAGAAGTAAGCAGCGCAGCGGTATCGCGCGGCACGGAACGGAGCGCTACGGCGCTCCGTTTTCGTTTTGGGGTGGACCAAAAAGCCCCCCTCAATCCCCCTTTTCAAAGGGGGAAGACAAGCAGGCAACGGCGAATTCGACCGGCAGGCTGTTAGCCCCCTTTGACAAAGGGGGCGGGCGTCCGCGCAGCGGGCGACGGGGGATTTGCTTTTGCCGTGGCTCTTGAGCGCGCGCACCTCCACTTCACCCACGCCTCATCCTGCGCGCACGCCTGCGGAACAGCCTGTGCTCGTCGCTACGCAGGAGCCCGCGCGTGTCCAAGCCCCCAATCTACCCGCAACTTTCGGTCAGTCTGCTGTTCCTGGGCAGCGCCTGCTTCATCGCCTATGGCCTGATCGGCTCGCACCTGGACGCCGACGGCACGCTGCGCGAGCCTTTCGCCTTGCTGCCGATCGGCTGGGCCCTGATCGCGGCCGGTGCGCTGATCGCGCTGATCGGCTTCGCCCGCACGCGCCTGCGCGTGCGGTCGCGGCGTCGGTCTTGAGCGAGGCGCCCACATGTCGAATCCTTCCTTACGCATCCTGCTGCTGAACCCGCCGCACACCGCCATCGGCAGCCGCGTGCCGCGCGAACAGCTGCCGCCGCTGGGCCTGCTCAGCATCGGCGGGCCGCTGCTGGACGCCGGTTTCGCGGTGGAATTGCTGGACGCCGAATTCGGCCCGCTGTCCGTCGACGAGGTCGTGCGCCGGGTGCTGGCGCAGGCGCCGGACGTGCTGATGCTGGGCCATTCCGGCTCCACCTCCGCGCACCCGACCGTGGCCGAGATCTGCGCCCGGCTCAAGCGCGCGCGGCCGGCGCTGACCATCGTCTACGGCGGCGTGTTCCCGACCTATCACTGGCGCGACGTGCTGCTGCGCGAGCCGGCCATCGACGTGATCGTGCGTGGCGAAGGCGAACGCACCGCGCTGCGGCTGATGCAGGCACTGGCGCGCGGCGAGAACCTGGCCGGCGTGCCGGGGCTGGCCTACCGCCGCGACGGCACCGCGGTCGAAACCGGCCAGGCCGAGATGATCCTGGACCTGGACGAGTACCGGGTGGGCTGGGAGCTCATCGACCACGACCGCTATTCCTATTGGGGCGGCATGAAGGCGGTGGTGGTGCAGTTCTCGCGCGGCTGCCCCTACCTGTGCAGCTACTGCGGCCAGCGCGGCTTCTGGTCGCGCTGGCGCCACCGCGATCCGGTCAAGTTCGCGCGCGAACTGGCGCGCCTGCATCGCGAGCATGGCGTGCGCCTGATCAACTTCGCCGACGAGTTGCCCACCGGTTCGCGCAAGGCCTGGCAGGCCTTTCTGGAAGCGCTGATCGCCGAGAACGTGGACCTGACCCTGGTCGGCTCCACCCGTGCCGGCGACATCGTGCGCGACGCCGACATCCTGCACCTGTACAAGCGCGCGGGCGTGATCCGCTTCCTGCTCGGCATCGAGAGCTATTCCGAGGCCACGCTGCAGAAGATCCGCAAGGGCGCCAGCGTCAGCGAGGACCGCGAGGCGATCCGCCTGCTGCGCGCGCACGGCATCATTTCCATGGCCACCTACGTGGTCGGCTTCGACGAGGAAAGCGACCGCGATTACTGGCATTCGCTGCGCCACCTGCTGCGCTACGACCCGGACCAGATCCAGCTGCTCTACGTGACTCCGCACCGTTGGACGCCCTACTACGACAGCGTCGCCGACCGCCCGGTGATCCAGACCGACGCGCGCAAGTGGGACTACAAGCACCAGGTGCTGGCCACCAGCCGGCTGCGGCCGTGGCGGGTGCTGCTGTGGGTGAAGGCGATCGAGGCGATCGTGCAGCTGCGCCCGCGCGCGCTGTACCGCAGCCTGCTGCACCCGGACCGCGAGGTGCTCAAGGGCATGCGCTGGTACGTGCGCATGGGCCGGCGGGTATGGCTGCGCGAAGTGCTGGAGTTCTGCTTCCGCGGCGGCCGTACCCGGCAGGGGCCGACCGTGGCCGAGTTCTGGGGCGAGTCGCTGGCGCAGGAGGAGTACGCGCTGGCCAAGCCGGCGCGGCGGGGGATTGCGATTCGGACGTTGCAGGCAGGCGGTTGATGGCATCTCGCCGCAGCGCGCATATCGCGTCATCGTCATTCCGGCGAAAGCCGGAATGACGGAAACGAAACGAGCATCGGAAGCACAAAAAACGGGGCGCCGTAGCGCCCCGTTCCGTATCGCTGGACCGACGGCTTACTTCGCCGCCTTGGCCTTCCCCGCCTTGCCCTTGCCTTCGGCCGGCTTGGCGCCCTTGACGTAGGTCTCCAGCCAATCGTTGGACTCGGCCAGCATGTGCAGGATCGATTCGCGCGCGCGGTAGCCGTGCGATTCGTTGGGCAGCATCACCAGGCGCGCGTTGCCGCCCAGGCCCTTGATCGCGGCGTACATGCGTTCGCTCTGGATCGGGAAGGTGCCGGAGTTGTTGTCCTGCTCGCCGTGGATCAGCAGGATCGGATCCTTGATCTTGTCGGCGAAGTTGAACGGCGACATGGTTTCATAGGTGCTCTGCGCCTGCCAGTAGTTGCGCTCCTCGGCCTGGAAACCGAACGGCGTCAGGGTGCGGTTGTAGGCGCCGCTGCGGGCGATGCCGGCCTTGAACAAGCGCGTGTGCGCCAGCAGGTTGGCGGTCATGAACGCGCCGTAGGAATGGCCGCCGATGGCGATGCGTTCGCGGTCGGCCACGCCGCGGCGCACCACCTCGTCCACCGCCGCCTGGGCGCTGGCGGTGAGCTGCTGCAGGTAGGTGTCGTTGGGCTCCTTGTCGCCCTCGCCCACGATCGGCATCGAAGGATCGTCCAGCACCGCGTAGCCCATAGCGAGGAAGGCCTGCGGGCCCCAGTAGCTGATCGCGTTGAAGCGGTAGGGCGAGTCGGTGACCTGGCTGGCCGCGCTGGCGGATTTGAACTCCTGCGGGTAGGCCCACATCAGCAGCGGCAGCGGGCCGTCGCGCTTGGGCTCGTACTTCGGCGGCAGGTACAGGGTGCCGGTGAGCTCGACGCCGTCGGCGCGCTTGTAGCGGATCTGCTCCTTCTTCACGTCCTTGAGCTGCGGCGTGGGGTGCGGAAAGCGGGTCAGCGCGGTCGGTGCGGCGTCGGCCTTGCCCAGGTCGCGCAGGTAGTAGTTGCTGGGCTCGGTCGGCGATTCGCGCGTGGTGAGCAGGCGCGTGCCGCCCTCGTCCAGCAGCGCGCGCGGCGCTTCGTAGTACGGCGCTTGCGAATGGAACAAGCGGGTCTTGCTGCCGTCGGCCAGGTTGAGCTTGTCCAGGAACGGACGGTCGCCCTCGGGCGAGGCGCCGGCACCGATGAGGAACACGCTGTCGCCATCCATCCGCAGACGCTGATTGCCCGAGGCGTCGGGCTCGGTCACCGGGTCGCCGGGATCGGCGTAACGGTCCTCGTAGGAGCCTTCGAACACCAGCTGCGGCGCGCGGCCGACGTCGTCGGGCGCCACGCGCCAGCGCTTGGTCTGGCGCGTCTTCCACCACGACTCGCTGATCAGGGCCAGATCGCCGCGGCCCCACTGCAGGTCGGACACGCGCATGCCCAGCTGGGCCAGGGTGACCGGCGGCTTGTCGAAGGGCGCGGCCTGCATCAGCACCGCGTCGCGGATGGCGACCTGCTTGGCCGGGTCGCCGCCGTCCTGGGCTTCGGCCCAGACCAGGGTGGCCGGCGCGTCGGCGCGCCAGCCGATGTAGCGCACGCCGGTGGGCACGGCGTCGTTGCCGGTGGGCAGGCCGTCGACCAGCGGCAGCTTGGCCACTTCGTGCACCAGCTTGCCGTCGGCGGCCAGCACCTCGATGCGGCGCGGGAAGTACACGTAGGGCACCAGGTAGGAGAACGGCCGTTCCACGCGCTGGGCCAGCAGCAGCTTGCCGTCGGGCGACGGCGAGAGCGCGGTGTACAGGTCGGGCAGGCCGAGCTTGGCGACCTGGCCGCGCAGGTCCACCAATGCCGGTTGTGCCGTCAGGTAATGCGCGAACACGCGCGCATCGTTCTCATTCTTGAGCATGTCCTGGAAGGTGCGGATCTGGCGCACCGTGCCGCCGCCCTGGGTCTGCTGGGTGGCGGGACCCGTGGGAATGCCGTCGGACACCGGCGCCGCGCCCTGGTCTTCGGGGCGCAAACGCACCAGCAGGTGCAGGCCGTCGGGCATCCAATCGTAGCCGTTGCCGACCACGGTGTTGAGCGGTTGCTCGATCAGGCGGCGCGCGCTGCGCGTGCCCACGTCCACCAGCCACAGTTCGTTGGCGCCGGTCTTGGCGTCGACATGGTTGAACGCGATCCGGCTCTGGTCCGGCGACCACTCCAGACTGGCCAAGGCCAGCGGCTGCGGCAGGCCCTGCACGCGCATTTCCTTGCCGCTGGCCACGTCCAGCAGCCACAAGTCGGTGCCGAAGCTGAACCGGCTTTGCGAATAGCTGCGCGGGTTGATGCGCAGCCCGGCCAGCTTGAGCTCGGGCTGGGCGACCACGTCGATGCCCGGCAGGGCCGGCGTGCGCACCAGCGCGGCCAGGTCGCGATGCGGGCTGAGCATCAGCGCCGGCGGCCGCGGCGCGTCGACCAGGGCCTGCAGGGCCGGTGGCGGCAGTCGGTAACCGCTCTCGGCGGTGGCGGATTTGGCCGGCGCGGCCGCAAGGGCGGCGGCACCGGGCGCGAACAGCAAGGTGGCGATCAGTGCCAGGGAAACACAGCGAGGCCGTAAGGGCGTCTTCATGGGCGATCCGCGTGCTGGAAGGGCTGAAACGCAGCGCTGCCGCGGCTTGCGACCCCTGCCGGCGGGCGCTGCGTCGATGAACGGGTGCGGGCGCCTGGGCCCTCCCCCGGTCGAGAATAGCGGCTTCCGCGGCCGACTACCGGTACAATTCTGCCGGTTCGCCGAGGGGCGCTGCGACCGCGACGCAAGAGCGCGGCCAGGCTTGGCGAAATTCACCCGTAACAACGGCGCCCGATGTCCGCGGTCCACCGCCACCGGCCGGTTTCACCGGCCCCGCGCGGCGACCCAAATAATCGGAGCTCACAATGAACGCTGTAGCCAAGACCTTCTCCACCGACGGCGACTACAAGGTTGCCGACATCTCGCTGGCCGACTGGGGCCGCAAGGAAATCGACATCGCCGAGCACGAGATGCCGGGCCTGATGTCGATCCGCAAGAAGTACGCCGCCGCGCAGTCGCTCAAGGGCGTGCGCGTGACCGGCTCGCTGCACATGACCATCCAGACCGCGGTGCTGATCGAGACCCTGCGCGACCTGGGCGCCGACGTGCGCTGGGCCTCGTGCAACATCTTCTCGACCCAGGACCACGCCGCCGCGGCCATCGCCGCCAGCGGCACCCCGGTGTTCGCCTGGAAGGGCGAGAGCCTGGAAGAGTACTGGGACTGCACCCTGGCCGCGCTGACCTTCCCGGGCAACGGCACCGACAAGCACCTCGGCCCGGAGCTGGTGGTCGACGACGGCGGCGACGTGACCCTGCTGATCCACAAGGGCTATGAGCTCGAGAAGGGCGACACCTGGGTCAACACTCCCTCGGGCAACCACGAGGAGCAGGTGATCAAGAACCTGCTCAAGCGCGTCCACGCCGAGCGTCCGGGCTTCTGGCACGCCGTCGTGCGCGATTGGAAGGGCGTCTCGGAAGAGACCACCACCGGCGTGCACCGTCTGTACCAGCTGGCCGAAGCCGGCAAGCTGCTGGTGCCGGCCATCAACGTCAACGACTCGGTCACCAAGAGCAAGTTCGACAACCTGTACGGCTGCCGCGAGTCGCTGGCCGACGGCCTCAAGCGCGCGATGGACGTGATGCTGGCCGGCAAGGTGGCCGTGGTCTGCGGTTACGGCGACGTCGGCAAGGGCTCGGCCCACTCGCTGCGCGCTTACGGCGCCCGCGTGGTGGTCACCGAGATCGACCCGATCAATGCGCTGCAGGCGGCGATGGAAGGCTTCGAGGTCAACACCGTCGAAAGCACCCTGGGCCGCGGCGACATCTACGTCACCACCACCGGCAACAAGGACGTGCTCACGCTGGAGCACATGTCGAAGATGAAGGACCAGGCCATCGTCTGCAACATCGGCCACTTCGACAACGAAATCCAGGTCGACGCGCTGAACGCTTCGGGCGCCAAGCGCCTGAACATCAAGCCGCAGGTGGACAAATACACCTTCGCCGGCGGCAACTCGATCTTCCTGCTGGCCGAAGGCCGCCTGGTCAACCTGGGCTGCGCCACCGGACACCCGAGCTTCGTGATGTCCAACTCGTTCTCGAACCAGACCCTGGCGCAGATCGACCTGTGGGCGAACAAGGACAGCTACGAGCCCAAGGTCTACATCCTGCCGAAGAAGCTGGACGAGGAAGTCGCGCGCCTGCACCTGGAAAAGATCGGCGTGAAGCTGACCACCCTGACCGCCGACCAGGCCCAGTACCTGGGCGTGTCGGTGGACGGTCCGTACAAGCCGGATCACTACCGCTACTGATCGGCTCGCCTGCGGGCGATGCGCAAGAACGAAACGGGCGCCTTCGGGCGCCCGTTTTTTTGGGGCCTTCGCAATATCTGTCTACGGGTCTGGGCTGCGCGAGCTGCGACCACGAACCGCCACTACGGCGCCTCCGCCCATCGCCGCACCGCCGCCGCGATCCAACAGCTGCACCGCATCCCACCCAACAGGTCAGCCGGCCGCTGCTGCGCGCCGTAGCGACCAGAACGGAATATCGCGCCGCAGTTCGAAGCCGTTGCGCAGGTACAGCTCTACCGCGCGCGGGTTCTCGTGGCTCACGTGCAGGAACGGGACGCGGCCGCGGGCATGGTTATCGTTGGCCAGGAACGCCACCAGCCGGCGCGCGTGGCCGCGGCCGAGGAAATCCGGGTGCGTGCAGATCGCGCTGAGTTCGGTGTAGGCGTCCATGCCCATGCGCTCGCCGGCCATCGCCGCCAGGCGGCCGTCCTGGTAGAGGCCGTAATAGCGGCCCAGTTCCATCGTGCGCGGGCGGAAGTAGTGCGGATAAACCAGGGCGGTGAGTTCGAGCACATCGGCGCGGTGTGCGTCGCCGAGTTCGACGATGTCGGCTGCGCCCGCCTCGTCCGGTTCCTCGACGGGCGCGCGGCAGATCATCTGCGCCAGGTCGGCCAGATGGCGCAGCTCCCAGCCCTCGCCCACGGCCGGCGCGCGTCCCAGCACCAGGGCGGTGTCGCCGGCGGGCACCAGTTCGGCCAGCGCCGCATCCGCGTCCAGGCCGTGTTCGGGCAGGCCCAGGAACGGTGCCACCTGCGCCGGATAGCGCGCGACCGTGCCCGCGCCCAGCGCCAAGGCGCGGTGCCGGCTGATCAAGGATTCCCAGATCGGGTTGTCCAGCACCTGTTCGCTCATGCGGTCACCGTGGCGGTAGCGTCCTGCTCAGGTTTGGGCGCGGGCGGCCGCGATCAAGGCTGAACGAGGTTTGTTCATTTCATCGCGATGAAGAGATACCATGCCAGCATCCTCCGCCGCCCTGCCCCGCCCATGTCGCCGATCAGCTTCGAGTTCTACCCGCCCAAGACCGACGAGCAGCGCGCGCAGCTGGACAAGACCGCGGCCAAGCTCAAGGCGCGCAAGCCCAGCTATGTGTCCTGCACCTTCGGCGCCGGCGGTTCGACCCTGAGCTACACGCCCGACACCGTGCGCCACCTGCGCGCCGAGCACGGCTTCGACGCTGCGCCGCACCTTTCCTGCGTGGGCGGCACCCGCGACGAGATCCGCCAGCTGCTCGCGCAGTACCGCGAACTCGGCTGCCGCCGCCTGGTCACCCTGCGCGGCGACCTGCCCTCGGGCATGGCCCGCGCCGGCGACCTGCGCTACGCCAACGAGCTGGTCGAGTTCATCCGCGCCGAAACCGGCGACCACTTCCATATCGAAGTGGCGGCCTACCCGGAGATGCACCCGCAGGCGCGCGACGCCCACGCCGACCTGGAGAACTTCAAGCGCAAGGTCCGCGCCGGCGCCGACGGCGCGATCACCCAGTACTTCTACAACGCCGACGCCTACTTCCGCTTCGTCGACGACGTGCGCGCGGCCGGCCTCGACATTCCGATCGTGCCTGGCATCATGCCGATCGCCAACTTCAGCCAGCTGCGCCGTTTCTCCGAGCTGTGCGGCGCCGAGATTCCGCGCTGGATCGAGCAGCGCATGATGGCCTACGGCGACGACGTGGACAGCCTGCGCGAGTTCGGCGCCGACGTGGTCGCGCAGCTGTGCCGGCGCCTGGTCGAAGGCGGCGCGCCGGGCCTGCACTTCTACACCCTGAATCTGTCCAAGCCGACGCTGTCGGTGCTCTCGCGCCTGGCTTGAGCGCGCGCGCCGGGCATCGGCGCATGAACGGATTGCGACCCGCGCACTGTCGCCGGCCCCGGGCCGGCGCTACGCTTCGGCGATGCTCTGGTCCGCCCGCGTCTGCACCCTCGCCCTGCTGCTGAGCGCCGCCTGGGCCTGGCCGCGGCCGGTCGAGGCGCAGATCCGCCGCTGCGTGCTGCCCAACGGCGACACCGTGTACACCGACCGCGGCTGCGACACCGTAGGCGGCGTCGACCGCCTCGCGCGCGCGCCGGCAGCGGCTTCGGCCGCCAACAACGCCAAGGGCGGCTACCGCGGCGGCTGTTCGCGCAACGTGCAGGACCTGGTGTTCCAGATCACCGCCGCCATCGACGCCCACGACGGCAACCGCCTGGCCGGCGTCTACCACTGGGCCGGCATGTCCGGCAGCACCGGCTATTCGGTGCTGGAACGGCTGGACCGGATCGCCCAGCGGCCGCTGGTCGACATCGTGCCGGTGATGGCGGCTGCGCCCGCGCCGGAACCCGTGGCGGCGCCGTCGGAGCCGCTGGCGGCCGCGGCGGACGCGAGCGCCGAGCCGCGCACCAGCGGCGACGCCTCCGCGCCGCCGGACCCCAACTACTACCCGCAGACCAGCATCCGCCGCACCCCGGTGGCGCTGCGCGTGGAGCAGACCCTGGCCAACGGCAGCACGCCCAGCCACACCGTGTTCGGCCTGGTCCGCCACTTCGGCTGCTGGTGGATCAAGGGCTAGGCACGCGCCGCGTGCCGGACCGTGCGGATGGGTTCGGCCGCCGCGACAGGGCACAATAGCGGTTTCCCCACCCACGGAAGCCGGCGATGCAATACCCCGAATGGATCTGGCACAACGGCGCGATCAAGCGCTGGGCCGAAGCCACCACCCACGTCATGTCGCACGCCCTGCATTACGGCTCGTCGGTGTTCGAGGGCATCCGCAGCTACGACACCCCGCAGGGCCCGGCGATCTTCCGCCTGACCGAACACAACCGCCGTCTGTTCGCCTCGGCCAAGATCTACGACATGCCGATGCCGTACACGCTGGACCAGGTCAACCAGGCCTGCCGCGATGTGCTCAAGGCCAACGGCTACACCACCGACTACCTGCGCCCGGTCGCCTACCGCGGCCTCGGCGGTTTCGGCCTGTCGGCCGACACGCCCACCGACATGGCGGTGGCCACATGGAAAATGGGCCAGTACCTGGGCGCCAGCGTGCTGGAACAGGGCATCGACGCCTGCGTGTCGAGCTGGCAGCGCTTCGCACCCAACACCATTCCGGCCGGCGCCAAGGCCGGCGGCAATTATTTGTCCGGCCAGCTGGTCGCGCGCGAGGCACGCCGCCTGGGCTTCGGCGAAGGCATCGCCCTGGCCTCCACCGGCCTGCTGTCGGAAGGCGCGGGCGAGAACCTGTTCCTGGTCTTCGACGGCGCCCTGCACACCACGCCGGTCAGCGCCGCGCTGCTCAACGGCATCACCCGCAACACCATCATCACCCTGGCCCGCGACAACGGCATCGAAGTGATCGAACGCGACCTGCCGCGCGAGTACCTGTACCTGTGCGACGAACTGTTCATGTGCGGCACCGCCGCCGAACTGACCCCGATCCGCTCGGTCGACGGCCGCCAGGTCGGCGCCGGCAAGCCCGGCCCGGTCACGCAGCGCCTGCAGGAGCTGTTCTTCGGCTTGTTCAACGGCAAGACCGCCGATAAGTACGGCTGGCTGGAGCGGGTGGAGTAAGGCGCGCCTGCGCCTGCCCTCGCCCCACCCCCTCTCCCGTGAACGGGAGAGGGGCTAAGAGCAGCGGCGTCGAATCAGTCCCCTCTCCCGCTTGCGGGAGAGGGCTAGGGTGAGGGGATGAGCGCAGCGAATGCTCTTGATCCCAAACGCCGTTACCGCGCCGTACGGCGTCGAAATAAGTCTGCCCTTCTCCCCCTCAATCTCCCTTTTCCAAAAAGGGGAAGACAAGCAAAGGGCGAAGCAGAAAACAGGGCCTACGGCGTAGTTGCGGATTCGCGGTCGCAGCTTACGCAGCTCCTACCCCCGGATCGCGGAACTCTCGTCGTAGTTTCGGGGCTCGCGGTCGCAGCTTGCGCAGCTCCTACACAGGGCGGCCCGTCATCGTCGATGTGTGCGGCGTCTCAGATCCCGGTCACCTGCACCCGCGCGAACGTCAGCGTCGCCACCACACCGCGTTCCTCGCCCGGCTTCACCCGCACGTCCCAACCGTACAATTCGCACAGCCGGCGCACGATCGACAGACCGATGCCGCCGCCCTGCGAATGGCCCGCATGCGTGCCGCGGTATCCGCGTTCGAACAGCTTGGCCGCATCCTCCGCGCTCAAGCCCGGGCCGGAGTCGATGACCTCGACCGAATCCGGATGCAACCGCACCACCACCTCGCCCTGGGTGGTGTACTTGACTGCGTTGCCGATCAGGTTGCCCAGCGCCACCGCCACCGCGGCCTCCGGCGCGTCCACCACCAACCCGCGTTCGCCTTCCACGCGCAGCTCCAGCGGCTTACCCGCCAGCTGCGCGCGGTGCGCGTCCAGCAACTGCTCGGACAAACGCGCGATATCGGTGGCGCCGTGACCGCGCTCGTTGCGCGAGAGCAACAGCAGCGCGCTGATCAGATCGGTGCACTGCTGCTCGGCGCGCTGGATGCGGGCCAGGCGGGTGCGGGTCTTCTCGTCCAGGTCCGAGCGCGTGAGCAGCAGCTCCACCGCGCCCTTGATCACCGCCAGCGGCGTGCGCAGCTCGTGGCTGACGTCGGCGTTGAACTCGCGGTCGCGCTGCACCACTTCGGTCAGGCGTTCGGAGTAGTCGTCCAGCGCCTTGGCCAGCTCGCCCACTTCGTCGTCGGGGAAATGCGTGGCCAGGGCCTCGGGCTGCGAGCTACGGCCGGACAGGCGCAAACGCCGCGCCAGCTCCGACACCGGACTCATCACGCGCGAGGCCGCCCACCAGCCCACCAACAGCGACAGCAGGGTGAACACCGCCACCGAAGCGTAGATGGCGCGGTTGAACTGGGCCTCGCCGCGCGTGGCCTGGGTCATGTCGTAGGCCAGGAAGAACCATTCCGTCGGCGTCTTGCGCACCCCCAGCTTGTACGAGAACGGGCTGCCGTCGGCGTTCTTGCCCTGGATGCTGTGGATGCCGTCGGACAACTCGTACCAGTCCGGCTGCTCCTGGCGCAGGTCCTCGAAGCGGTCGTTCTTCACCACCCGGCCCAGCATCTGCTGCACGCCGAATTCGGGTTTGCTGCCGGGCTTGGCGTAGTACTGGCGCGCGTACTCGTCGATGTTGCGGTTCATCACGTCTTCGACGATCTGGTTCTCCACGCGGGTGCGGGTCCAGTTGGTCGCGAACGCGAACAGCGCCGTCAGGCCGAAGCCCAGCAGCACGAACGCCAAGATGATGCGGCTGCGCAAGCGCCGCCGGTAGCGCACCCGCTTGCGGCGCCGTGCGGGCGCCTGCGCGTCTCCCCCTGCGGTCACGCGATCAACCGTTGTCCGGTGCCGCGATGCGGTAGCCGATGCCATGGCGGGTCTGGATCAGCGGCGTGTCGAAGGGCTTGTCGACCACCGCGCGCAGGCCGTGGATGTGCACGCGCAGGCTGTCGGAGTCGGGCAGTTCCTCGCCCCAGACCCGGGTTTCCAGCTCCTGCCGGGTCACCACCGCCGGCGAGGCTTCCATCAGCGCCTGCAGGATCTTCAGCGCGGTCGGGTTGAGCTGCAGCAGCTTGCCCTGACGGCGCACTTCCAGGGTGTCGAGGTTGTATTCCAGATCGGCGGCGGTGAGCACGCGGGTCTGCACGCCGCGGCCGCGGCGCGACAGCGCGTTCAGGCGCACTTCCACTTCCTGCAGCGCGAAGGGCTTGATCAGGTAGTCGTCGGCGCCGGAGTCGAAGCCGGCCAGCTTGTTGTCCAGGCTGTCGCGCGCGGTGAGCATCAGCACCGGGGTCTGCTTGCGCGCCTCGTTGCGCAGCTTGCGGCAGACCTCCAGGCCGTCCAGCCCGGGCAGGTTCAGATCGAGCACGATCGCGTCGAAGTCGTGCACCACCGCCAGGTGCAATCCGGTGATGCCGTCGGCGGCGAAGTCCACGGTGTGGCCGCGGTCTTCGAGAAAGTCGCCGAGGTTGGCGGCGATGTCTTGGTTGTCTTCGATTACGAGGATGCGCATTGGACCTTCCTGTTTATGCCTTGGACCCGGCAGCCGCGGCCAGGTTCCTGAATTCTGCGGAAGCCGCGTGCATCCGGCGTGCACGCGCCGGCGCGGTCCTTCGATTCTGCCAGAGCGTCGGCGATGCACGCTGCGGCTGCACCACGATGGAGAACCGGGCAAACAAAGGCCCAAGCGCGGGGCCACCGCGCCTGGGCCAAAAGGGTATTGCCCCGATTACCGTAACCTGCTTCGACCAGATCGCTGACTTGGAAGAGCGGCAGAGCTGCGGTTCGGACAAGCTACGCGGAAATCGATTAAACGACTGTTAAAAGCGATGTTATTTATTTGTTAAGCGCAACTCGAACGTGCTTCCACGCAAGTTCCACGCAGCCGCGGCTTGGCCCGGCCATGACCTTAGGCCCGGGGCGTTGGCCGACAAATAAGGGCTTAGGCGGACGTTCGCGGCAGATCGCGCCAAATCGCCAAAGCGTGACGGCCGTCGCTATCGGCCCGACGCCGCCCGTCGGGCCGTACGCCGCTTCAGCCGGCTGGCGACGTAGTTGATGATCTCACCGGCCACGTCCACCCCGCTGGCCTCCTCGATGCCCTCCAGGCCGGGCGAAGCGTTGACCTCCAGCACCAGCGGGCCGCGGTCGGAGCGGATCAGATCGACGCCGGCCACACCCAGGCCGAGCACGCGCGCGGCGCGGATCGCCACGTCCTGCTCGGCCGCGCTGGCCTTCACGCCCTTGGCGGTGCCGCCGCGGTGCAGGTTGGAGCGGAAATCGCCTTTGGGCGCCTGCCGCTTCATCGCCGCCACCACCTTGCCGCCGACCACGAAGCAGCGCAGGTCCGCGCCCTTGGCCTCGGCGATGAACTCCTGCACCAGGAAGTTGGCGTACAGCCCGCGCAGCGCCTCGATCACCCCGCGCGAGGCCGACAGCTTCTCGGTCAGCATCACCCCGGCGCCCTGGGTGCCTTCATTGAGTTTGATCACGTGCGGCGGCGGGCCCAGCATCGACAGCAGGTCGGCGGTGTCATCGGGGTTGTCGCCGAACACCGTGGCCGGCAGGCCGATGCCCTCGGCGGCCAGCAGCTGGTGGCTGCGCAGCTTGTCGCGCGCGCGCAGGATCGCGTCGGAGGTGTTGGGGGTGTAGCTGTCCATCAACTCGAACTGGCGCAGCACCGCCGAGCCGTAGCGGGTGATCGAGGCGCCCACGCGCGGGATCACCGCGTGGTAGCCGGAGATCTCGCGCCCCTTGTAGTGCATCTCGAAGCCGTCCGAGGCGATGCGCATGTAGCAGCGCAGCGGGTCCAGCACGCGCACGCTGTGGCCCTGCTGGCGCGCGGCCTCGACCAGGCGCCGGGTCGAATAGAGTTTGGTGTTGCGCGACAGGATCGCGAGCTTCATGGCGGGGACGGGTCCGAATGGGGGGCGGCTAGGCCGGGCGCGGCTTTGCCATGCAGGAACGAGCGTGCGGGATCGACCGTGAACACCCGTGCCATGGCGGTGCGTCCCAGCAGCATCGGGAAACGCATGCCGCGACGATCCGCGAGGTTTATTTCAATTTCGCGTTCGACCCCGGCCAGGCGCAGCCGCGCCCGCACGAACACGCGCTGGGTGCGGTGGCCGCCGGAGTCGGTGACCTCGCGCTCGTCGTGCACCGGGGCACAGCCCTCGATGCTGCCGGCGCCGATCGCGCCGGGACTGAGCCGGAAGCCCACCCAGGGCGCGCCGCCCTCGACATAGCGCCACTGCGCGTCCACGTGCAGGGCCGAACTGCGCGCGCCCGTGTCGATCTTGGCGCGCAGGCCGACGATGCCCAGACCGGGCATCGACACCCACTCCCGCCAACCGAGCACGATCCGGTTCGCCATCGCGTCTCCGCTGCGTCGAGGTTGACCTCAAGAAAAAACAGCGGCCGCCCGACCGGGCCTGCCGCCGTCGCTATCGGCGCCGGTGGCCGCTCGCGGGGATGCCGCGGGCCGCCGGGGCCGGGTGGGAACGGACCATGACTAGGGGCCGGTCCCGACGGCGTGAATTTTGGCACAAATCCAGCGGGGCACCGCGACGGGCCGGCTTGGCCAATGCGGGCCGCACAGGCGCGCGCCGTTCGGTCGCTCGCCTATTCCTGCGCCTGTTCCTCGTCCCTGTCGGGCTGCGCAAGCACGTGGCGTGCTGCCCAAGCGTTATCGACCAGATTGGGGTAGCGCCGTCCGGCCGCTTCAGCGCGCGCCTTCGCCGCCTCCAGCTGATTGGGCGCCAGCGGCTTGGACGGTTTGGTCTTCCCAGGTTTCGGCCGCTTCCAGAACGCCGTGGTCTTTTTGTTCATCGCCGCGCTCCGTCATGACCCAACCATCCGTGGAACCACGTAATGGGCCCAGGGGTTTCTATATCATGGGCCTAAGGCACCGACCCGCGCTGGAGCCGCCTGGAACCTGTATGACTGGACCCTCGCTTGCATGAAAATCGATATCGAGAAGCTGAGCCTGCCGGAAATCGAGGCGCTACTGGTCGCCGCAGAACGACGGCAGCGACAGCTATCCAGCCGCCGCCCTCTTGCTTTAGTGCGCCGTAAAGCGATCGCGCTCGCCGCACAGCACGGCTACACGATCGATGAGCTCTATGGTCACCAACCGGTAGCGGAGATCGCCGTCAAGAAGCGCGGCCTGCGGCGAAAGACTACGAAGGTCGCCGCCAAGTACCGCGACCCGGACAACAAGCGCAATACCTGGTCGGGCCGCGGGCGCATGCCGGTGTGGCTGGCCCAGAAGACTAAGCATGGTCGGAGCGTTACGGATTTTCTGATTCCCGGTTTGGCTAAGCCCACTGCACGCAAGAGCAGTGCGATAGGCCAGCGAAAACTGGTTAAACAGGGCTAACGAAATCCTTGCGCGACGCGCAGGCGCAGGCGTAGGGGCGGGGACAGCCAACGTCTTAGCTTGGCAACCTTCATCCCTGTCCTGGCGTGCAAAACTGAGTAGCACAAAAGTCGCTCCTCACCCCACAATTGAAGTACGAGGTTCTAGTTGCGTCGGACGCAGTAAAGACCTGCCCACTTGCCAGCAACAAGCACTTTGAGGGAAAAAGAGGACAGGTTCACTTTTACGTAAAGCGAATCCGACTCCGTTTTTGTAGACGTCTTTTCATCGGGTGGCGCGTTCACCCAATCTCCGCTACGGCCTTAGTCACCTTCGTCAGCCACGGACCCAATCCCGAACCAGTTTTGCATGCGGTCCGCGGCCAAGGGGGATCTCGTAGCGATCAGCTCGCATGCCTCCGTCATCTTTTGTGATGCACGCATCCAGTTGGCATCACCGGGATTGCCCCCTAGCTGCAACACCTTTCTTATCGTCTTTGTGAGATCTTCGGACACAGTCGCATCCAATACCGCCACCAGTTCCGAAACCGGCGAATCCGCGATCGCCGCTATAGCTAACGGCGGATAACCATCTTTTGAACCGAAGAGATCAAATGCTTCCCTGACACCGAGCTTGCGTTGGACAAGAGCCTGAGCCTTTTCGATGATCTGAAGAATTTCTGGATCATCAATCCTCCGAAACCAATGCAATTGATCGTGATCCAGCTCGTTAATGCGCTTACCGCTACGATGCCCAACCCAATTCTTGATGAATTGAGTTGCCAATTCATCGCGCCCTAGCAAACGCATTAGACGAACGGCAGACTGTAAATTTGCGGGGTGTTCAACTTCAGAAACACCGGGCCAGGTCTGTTCAAATGCGTCCGCTATCTCTGCTCCGTTCTCGGCGACCGTGTCGTGGTAAAGATGCCATGCATTACTCCATGCCAATTTTCGCGACTGGAGCTCGGAATCTCCGTCCAACTCTTGTATAGCCGCGCTCATGACAAGCTTGTCCGGAAATCCAGACTGCACCATGTTGACGAGCGCTTGGTCCGTCGCCGTATACAAGTACAAGCCATAGTCACTTACCACCTGATCCCAATTCCTTTCCTGCTCGGTTCTCGCGTCCTCGCCGTTACCTGAAGCCGCACCCAAATTCAGCCGAGTGCGATCTTGAATTCGCTGCAAAGGGGGGCCGCCCACACCTCGTCCGTGGATAGAGTAAACAAGCATCGCAACCGTCCTGGATATGCTCTCTACTGTCTCGGGCCGAAGCGGCCTATTCTCAACCGTATCCATGGCAAGATTCATGAACTTGGCAGTTCGACGCACAAGTCGAATGTTCGATATTTGAAGCTCCTCAAGAGCTTCACGTACAGGTACATACCACTGTGTCGATGAGTCCTCTTGGAGACCCAGCTCAATCGTCTGGGTTAAAGAAGGCGCATAAGTTAGCTCTCCTTGGAAGACCTTCTCTCGATGATCATCCCAAACCGCTTGGTCCGATCCCAGCTGGCCATCATTAAGAATGACAACAACCCTGCAGGATCGTTGCTCGGCCAAGTAGGAGACCAAACCAAGAAAGTCTTTCAGATCCAGTAGCTTTCCATGTCGTTCCACATCGTCGAAGCAAACGATTCGGTCGCGCACAACGTAGAAACCGATTCGATCAAAGAGCTTAGATAGCGCTGTACCTGATCTTGGCGTCAAAGCCAGTAGATCGGACGCCCAGCGCCACGCTCTCCAAAACCACCGAAAAGCGGAGCCCTTTAGCCGCTTTTGTTTGCGCGCATCACGGTCGAACTCTTCCGTCGCGATAGCAACGGCCGTCTTTAGCTCTGCTAGCGAGTTAACGCCAAACAACGAAACGTAGGAATAGCGCTTCTTCCAAGGCTTTTCGAGGAGCTTTGTGACAATCCGATGCTGCCACAGATAAGTTTTGCCTACTCCCCAGGGACCGCGCAGAACAATAGCCCCCGGTTCCTTAGATGAAACGAAGTCTCCAAGCACGGTCTCAACGGCCATCGAAGAACTCACTCAGATTGAATTGGGTGTCGCTTTATCGAACTTGCGCGTTGGGTGAATGTATCAGTGAGGCGCACCTCATCGCCGCGCTGCTCTTTGCGCGATCGAAAGATGAAACATAAGCGCACCACCCCAAGGCCCCGGTGCACGTGCAAGCGGACTCAAGGCCCGGAGGACCGGTACAAAACAGTGATATCTGTGCGCGCCGCAATAACCAAAACTGCTGTCAGCGCGGTGCGTCAGAGCATCATGCGACCTGGAAAAATCGCCTCTGATCAGCGAGTTAGATCGGCTCGAATCAGAAAATCGAGCGGGTGATGGGAATCGAACCCACGCTAGCAGCTTGGGAAGCTGCAGTTCTACCATTGAACTACACCCGCATGCGGCGAAGTCTATGCGCGGCTGTGCGGGTTGGCAAACCGCGGCGCGCGGGCGCTGTGGCGGCCGCGCGGGCGGTCCGGGCCGGCGTTGCGCCGGCCCGGGGTGGATCAGAAGCCGGCGCCGATGGTGGCGAAGACGGTGGCGTGGTTGCCGCCGCTCTGGCCCACGGTGAGGCTGGTGCCCAGGTTGGCGTCCAGGCCGAACAGGGTGGTGCGCGCGCCCATCAGCAAGGTGCCGTAGCTCTGGTCGAAGTCGTGGCCGGGCACGGCGTAGGGTGCGGTGCCGGGCATGGACTGCAGGCTGGCGAAGACTTCCTTGTCGGCGTCTTCGAACTCGCGGTCGTAGGTCAGGCGGGCGTAGGGCTTGAGGTGGTCGTTGAGGGTGTAGTCGAACTGCCAGCCGACGCTGCCGATCAGCGAGTCGAAGCTCTGGTCGCCGTAGGCCAGCGAGGTGGCCAGGGCGGAGTCGCTTTCGCGGAAGCCGTCGATGTCGATGCGCTGGGCGACCAGGCCGATCACCGGGCCGTGACGCAGCGCGCCTTCGCCGAAGTTCCAGCCGGCGTTGATCGCGGCGGTCAGGTTCTCACCGTCGGTGGAGCCGCGGTGCACGCGGGTGGCCGGGCCGAGCACGACCTTGCGGTCGGTGTCGTAGTCGACCTGGGTCCAGCTGAGCTGGCCGTTGGCCCAGGCGCGCTCGCCGTACCACGCGGCGAAACCGCCCAGGGTGAGGTCGCTGTGCTCGAATTCGCCGCCGTTGCGGCCCCAGTCCAGGGTCTGCTTGCCGTAGCCGGCGAAGCCGCCGAACACCACATTGCCACGGGTCCAGTCCACGCCGCCGGTCAGGCTGGGGCCGGCGCCGTCGTAGGTGTCGCCCTTGCCGTAGCGCTGGAAGTCGCCGCGCAGGTCCGCCCACCAGCGGGTGCCGTCGCTGTCGGGCTTGCCGCCCAGGTGGTTGGACACGCGATCGGCGCGCGAGCGGCCGACCATGGCTTCGGAATTGCTCAGCAGCGCGATCTGGCGCGGCGCTTCCAGGATCGACACGGCGTAATCGCCGAGGATCTTGTGCGCGCGCGAGGACGGGTGCACGCCGTCGGCGAAGGCGTAGGTGTCCGGCGCATTCGGGGTGGCGTAGTTGAGCGGGCTGCAGGTCAGCGACGAGGCGGTGATCTGCGGATTGCAGGCGGTGCCGGTGACGTTGGTGATGCCGTACGGCGCCGGGTTGGCGACGATTTCGCGCAGCAGGTTGAAGGTATCCAGCGGGATCACCCGGTAGCCGGCCGTGGCCAGGCCGCCGAACAGCGCGGTGTTGTAGGTGGTCGACAGTTGGGTGCCCGCGGCCTGCTGGGCGGCGCCGCCGGCGCGGAACTGGGGGGTCAGGCCCAGGTCGGGAATGGTCGGCACCAGGATGTACTTGGCGCCGGCGTTGGTGAGCGTGCCGACCAGGCCGATCTGGCCGGCCACGGCCGCGCCGATGGTGGTCTGCGCGGGCGCGCCGCCGGCCACGGCGAACAGGTCGTTGGCGCCGCCCCACACGGTGTACAGCGCGCGCGAATCGGCGCGGCCGCCGTTGGCGGTGAGGTAATTGGTGACCTGGGTGCTCAGCGACGGGATCGGACCCAGCGCGCCGCTGGTGTTGGTGGCCACGCGCGCGCCGCCGACGGCGTAGTTGGTGCCGCCCTGGTTGGCTGCGGTGGCGTTGGTGCCGTAGAAGTCGGCCAGGTATTCGGACCAGACCAGACCGGGGTTGGTGGTGAAGCGGCCGATCTGGGCACCGTTCGGGCCTACGGCCTGGATCAGCGCGGGGCGGAAGTGGCCGGAGTCGGTGAGGCTGTCGCCGAAGAAGATCGTCTGCGAATAGGTCTGGGCGAAAGCCGGAGCGGCCGCCAGCGCCAAGGCGACGGCGAGCGCGTTGCGAACGGGGTTGATCATCGGGGTTCCCTGCGTCGGGGTGAGTGCGAAGGTGCGTCGGTCCGGTCGGCGCTTGCCGCAGTGCGGCAGTACGGGCGCGGATGGCCGGCATCGAAGCATGCGGCGGTGCGGCATAGCAAGCGGCGGTGCGGCAAAACCCCTTATCCGGCCGCCCGCTTCGGCACAGCCCGCCGCCCGGCTGGCCCTGCCGCGGACGGCGCGGGACAATGCGCGCATGGACATACTGCTCAATGGCGAGCCGCGCGCTATCGCGGCCGCGACCACGGTCGCGCAACTGCTGCTGGACGAAGGCCTGGGCGAACGCCGGGTCGCGGTCGAGGTCAACGGCGAAATCGTGCCGCGCGGGGCGCATGCGGGGCATGCGCTGGGGGCGGGGGATAAGGTCGAGATCGTGCATGCGTTGGGAGGGGGGTGAGCCCCGACGCGCTTTGCGCGGCACTGCCGCGCAGTCGGGGCGAAAGCACGGCCATGAATGGCCGGGGCGGACGATCCGAAGCCGGCGTTGTGTCGCCATGAATGGCAACGACCAAACCACCCGAAGCGACGCGTAGTCCTTAGCGACGCAGCAAACCCAGCCACACCGCTCTGCGCAGCTCCGATCGCGGCTCGTGCTGGTCCCACAAGTAACTCAAGCCCACGCCGCACGCCGAATTCGCGGTCGCGGCTCACGCCGCTCCCACAGAAAGCCGAAGCTCTCACCGCATACCCGGGGTCGCGATCGCAGTTCGCGCCGCTCCCACAGACAGCCGGAGCTCGCGCCGCACGCCAGTTTTCGCGGTCGCGGCTTGCGCCGCTCCTACAGGAGGCGCGGGGCGCGCCGCGCCTCGGATGTCGCGGTCGCGGCTTACGCCGCTCCTACCCCAAAGCGGGCATCGCTAAACCTCAAACAAAAGCGGGCCCCGGTTCGCACCGGGGCCCGCTGCCTTGCTTAGCGCTTACTCAGTCGGCTCTGGCATCACTGCCCCTGCGCCACCGTCACCGGCGACACCGAGCAATGACCTGGGCCGATTCCGCCTTCGTTGTACTCGGCCAGCAGGCTCGCCATGTCCAGGGCGAAGTCGCGGGCCGCGCCCTTCGGCGCTGCGCTGCTGCGGCCGGTGAACCATGCCGTGGACTGGGCGATGGCGCTGGCCACTTGCGGGGTGGTGCTGGCGCCGGCCGCCACGTTCAGGCGGGCCGCCATGTATTGATGCGCCAGCTGGTAGTAGGCGTTGCCGCCCTTCGGCGGGGTCTTGAACACCATGTACCAGGTCTGGCCGGAGCTGAAGAACAGCGTGTCTTCGCCGATCTTGGCCCAGGTGGCGTCGTAAGGCGCCGGCCCGTACTTGGAGTGGGTCTTCCAGTAACCCTGGGTGTAGGTGCAGCCGCCGGCGTTCTCGCACAGCCGCGGCACGTTCACCGTCAGCACCGCCTCGTCCGACTTGTTGGCGCCGTTGTCGCTGGACAGCAACAACACGTTGGGCACCATGAACTCGCAGCTCTTGCCCGCGCCGACCTGGCTGGGCAGGATCCATGCCGCGAGCACGTCCAGGCTCTGGACGATGTTCGGATCGGGGTTGATGTCGCCGGTCACGTAACGGCTGAAGTCGTCGCAGACCTGCGCGGCCACCGTCCAGCCGAAGCCGGCACCGAGGTTGAGGCCGGCGGTGCTGTTGAACAGGTCGCTGGCCAGCACGCAACGGTCGGTTTCCACGTTGGGCTCGCTGTAGTTCAACGCCGCCTGGTTGGAGGTGTAGGCGCGGGTGCCGCAATCGGTCGCCACGCCCTGCGCGTCGTAGCACTTACGCACGCGGTTGATCACCGCTTCGTTGTAGCCCTCCATCCGCCCGCTCAGCGCCGCGTGGTAGGTGCACGACAGCGATGTCGCACCCTGCGCGCCGCAGGTCGGGGACACGGCCTGGGTGGTGTTGTCGTCGAAGTGCAGCGTATCCACCGGCTGCGCCGGATCGAACTGCGGCGTGACGCCGGCCGGCCAGCTCACCTGGATGTTGCCGTCGACCGCGAAGCCGGTCTCGGACTCGATGCTGCGCACCGCCGACAGGTAGTACACGGTCTGGTAGTTGCCGCCCGGATTGAGCATCAGCTCCAGGTCGTCGCACAGGTAACTGCCGTCGTACGGACCGCCCACGATCGGATCGGCTGCGCAGCCGGGCTTGCCTTGCCCGTCGGCCGCCGTGGCCACGATCTTCTTGTCGGGCGCCCAGGCGTAATCGCGGTTGTAGCTGGTTTCCGCGGTCTTGGAGATCGAGACCGTACGGCAGGCCACCGTCACCGTGGCCGAGTCGTACGCCGTGCCACTGGTGTTGGCGCCGGTGCTCCAGCTGCCGGCCACGTTGTTGGTGTGCTGGCCTTCGTCGGCGTTGCAGGTGAACGGCTGCGGACGCGGGTACTTCCACACGTACGGACCGTTGCCCAGGCTGAAGCTGTGGTCTACCGCATTGGGCAGCATGGAGTCGTCCAGCGACAGCGTATCGCCGTAGCTCTGCGACGGGCTACCCGGGATGGCGAACTGCGCCAGCGCGGTCATGGTGTGGGTCAGGGGGCTACCCGCGCTCTCGCCGTCGCTGCCGTCGTCGCCGCAGCCGCAGCTGCTGCCGGCCTGCGCGGTCACGCCCACGGCATTGACGCCGCCGGTGGCGGTGAGCAGGAACGGGTAGCTGATGCTGCTGAGGTTGAAGCTGTAGTCGCAGCTCAGAATGATGTGCTGCGCGTTCGCCGCCGGCTTCACGCAGGTCAGCGTGTCCACGTCGCCGCCTTGCGCGGTCCACGTCAGCGGGAACTGCAGGGCGTTGTTGTTGAACTGCAGCTTGTCGACCACCGCGGTGGCCTGCCAGCCGAAGTCGAACGGGTCCTTGACCGTGATGGTGCCGGACACCTGATAGCTGGCGTTGCTGGTCGGCACCGCGCTGACCGTGTATTCGACCTGGTGGCTGTCGCCGTCGAACAGGGTGATGTTCTGCGGCGTCACACTCTTGTCCAACTGCCAGTCCGTATAGCGCTGCCACTGCGCCGTCGCGGTCTTGGAGGCGGTGGGCTTGGGCAGGAAGCAGTAGGCCACGTGGCTCACGCCGGCCGGCTCGCCGCTGCCGTTGTTGGGCGAGTACAGCTCGATGTCGGCGTTCACCGCCGGGTCGTAATGGAACACGTTGTAGCTGCTGCCGCCTTTCACCACGATGTAGTCCATGGGGATGGTGGCGCTGAAGCCGATGTACTGGCTCTGCCCGCCCGGGGTGTAGTTGAAGGTGATGGTCTGGCCGTTGCCCAGGTTGTAGACCTGACCCTCGGTGGGCGCGCTGCCGCTGCTGGCGCCCGAGCCTTTCCAGGTGCCGACCCCGGGCAGGTCGTCGCAGCCGGTGAAGTTGCCGGTGTAGGTTTGCGGTTGTACCGAGGCGGCATAAGCGCCCCCGGTAACCACCAATAGTGCCAAGGCGAGCGCCGGGCGCCAACGTCGTGCGAGTTTCATGGCGAGCTCCGCGAGTGTGGCGGTCCGTCGCCGGTGGGTGCTCTCGGCAGCTCGGCCATGCACGACCGCGTGGGCGGTCGGGTATCCGTCGCTTTGCGACACCGGCTCGCGCCGGCTGTGCCCCTATCGAGAATCGATGGACGCCGCCGGCCGTGGTGGCAGCGCTCAATCTCCAGTACGCGGGCCGAGGCGGCCCTCGGCCAGCCTTGCGGACCCGGACGACGAACGGTCGGCGGCTGCGGCCGGCCGGCCCGGGCGCCGGCCCCCCGTACGCCACCGCCGGTTCAGCGCGCAGTCGCATTAGCCGCTGATTTCGCCGGGCAAGCCGGGCGGCGATCGGCCATAATTCCAAAATGACCGAAAACGCCCCCTCCGACCCGCTGGTCATCGCCGGCCAGCCCTACCGTTCGCGCCTGCTCACCGGCACCGGCAAGTTCAAGGACCTGACCGAAACCCGCCTGGCCACCGAGGCCGCCGGCGCGCAGATCGTGACCGTGGCGATCCGCCGCACCAACATCGGCCAGAGCCCGAACGAGCCGAACCTGCTCGACGTGCTGCCGCCGGACCGCTACACCCTCCTGCCCAACACCGCCGGCTGCTACAGCGCCGACGACGCGGTGCGCACCTGCCGCCTGGCGCGCGAGCTGCTGGACGGGCACAAGCTGGTCAAGCTGGAAGTGCTGGGCGACCAGCGCACGCTGTTCCCGGACGTGGTCCAGACCCTGGCCGCGGCCGAGACCCTGGTCAAGGACGGCTTCGACGTCATGGTCTACACCTCCGACGACCCGATCCTGGCCAAGCGCCTGGAGGAGATCGGCTGCGTGGCGGTCATGCCGCTGGCCGCGCCGATCGGCTCGGGCCTGGGCGTGCAGAACAAGTACAACCTGCTGGAGATCGTCGAGAACGCCAAGGTGCCGATCATCGTCGACGCCGGCGTGGGCACGGCCTCCGACGCGGCCATCGCCATGGAACTGGGCTGCGACGGCGTGCTGATGAACACCGCCATCGCCGGCGCCCGCGACCCGATCCTGATGGCGCACGCGATGAAGCTGGCGGTGGAAGCCGGCCGCGCCGCGTTCAAGGCCGGCCGCATCCCGCGCAAGCGCTATGCCAGCGCGTCCAGCCCGGTGGACGGGCTGATCGGCTGATGACCGATCCGTTCTCCAGCGACGGCCACAAAGCCCCGCCCAAGCCGTTCACGGTCGAGGAAGGCCGCCGCCAGGTGCGCAGCTTCGTGCTGCGCCAGGGCCGCTTCACCCCGGCCCAGCAGCGCGCCTTCGACGAGCTGTGGCCGCGCTTCGGCATCGACTACCAGGGCGCGCCGCGCGACTACGACGCGATCTTCGGCCGCCAGGCCAAGCGCGTGCTCGAGATCGGCTTCGGCAACGGCGATGCCCTGCGCTACGCCGCCCAGCACGACCGCGAACGCGACCTGATCGGCATCGAAGTCCACGCCCCGGGCGTGGGCCGCCTGCTCAACGCGCTCGCGGCCGACGCCAGCGACCACGTGCGCCTGTACCACCACGACGCGGTCGAAGTGCTCAACAACGAAGTCGCCGACGGCGCGCTGGACGAGGTCCGGATCTACTTCCCGGACCCCTGGCACAAGAAGCGCCACAACAAGCGCCGCCTGGTGCAGCCGGAGTTCGCGCAGTTGCTGGTGCGCAAGCTCGCCGGCGACGGCCGCTTGCACCTGGCCACCGATTGGCAGGACTATGCCGAGCAGATGTGGGACGTCCTCGATGCCACGCCGGGGCTGGTCAACCGCGCCGGAGCGCGCGGTACCGTGCCGCGGCCCGATTGGCGCCCGCAGACGCATTTCGAAACCCGCGGCCAGAAGCTGGGACACGGCGTCTGGGACCTGCTCTACGACCGCACCTGACGAGCCGCTGACCGATCCGGCATGGACACCGCGCTGACGCTCACCACCGACATGAAGCTCGTCCTCGGGCTGGTGGGCTTCACGATGGCGATGTTCCTGTTCGAGCGCATCCGCGCCGACGTGGTCGCCCTGGTGGTGCTGGTGCTGCTGGGCCTGTCCGGCCTGGTCGAGCCCGATGAGCTGTTCAACGGCTTCTCCGGCAACGCGGTCATCAGCATCATCGCCACCATGATCCTGGGCGCCGGCCTGGACCGCACCGGCGCGCTCAACCGCCTGGCCGGATGGCTGCTGCGGCGCGCGCACGGTGTGGAGCAACGGCTGCTGCTGCTGACCACGGCGGTGGCGGGATTGAATTCGTCGATCATGCAGAACCCGTCGGTGATGGCACTGTACATGCCCGTCGCCTCGCGCCTGTCCTCACGCACCGGCCTGTCGCTGCCGCGGCTGCTGCTGCCGATCGCCGCGGCCATCGTCATGGGCGGCGCACTGACCATGGTCGGCAACTCGCCGCTGATCCTGCTCAACGACTTGCTGCTCAACGCCAACAGCAACCTGCCCTCGGGCGCGGCGACCATCGAACCCTTGAAGATGTTCGCGCCGCTGCCGATCGGCCTGGCCCTGCTGGCCGCGTCGCTGGCCTATTTCCATTTCTTCGGCGACAAGCTGCTCAAGGACGACAGCGACAAGGGCGCCACGCCCGCGCGCACCCAGAGCTACTTCGCCAAGGCCTACGGCATCGAGGGCGACGTTTACGAGCTCACCGTCACCGCCGACAGCCCGCTGGTGGGCATGTCGCTGGGCGAGGCCGAGGCGCTGCGCGACGCGCCGCTGCTGCTGGCGCTCAAGAGCGACAACGAGTCGCGGCTGTCGCCGCCGGCCGACGCGCGCATCTGGGTGGGCAGCGTGCTGGGCGCGATGGGGCCCAAGCAGCAGGTGGCCGACTTCGCCCAGAACCATTTCCTGCGCCTGTCCTCGCGCCTGCGTACCTTCGGCGACCTGTTCAACCCCAGCCGCGCCGGCATTTCCGAGGCGGTGGTGCCGCCCACCTCCAGCTACATCGGCAAGACCGCCGGCGACCTGCACCTGCGCAAGCAGGCCGGCCTGAGCCTGCTGGCGGTGAACCGCGACAAGCAGGTGCTGCGCGAAAACGTGCGCAACGTGCCGCTGCGCTCCGGCGACATGCTGGTGCTGCACAGCATCTGGACCGACCTGGGCGACGTGGCCGCGAGCAAGGACCTGGTGGTGGTCACCGACTACCCCAAGGGCGAGCAGCGCCCGCACAAGCTCAAGATCGCGCTGTCGATCTTCGCCGTGGCCATGCTGCTGGCGCTGTCCTCGCGCCTGCCGGTGTCGATCGCGCTGATGACCGGCGTGGCCGGCATGCTGATCGCCGGCGTGATCAACATCGACGAGGCCTACTCGGCGATCAACTGGAAGACCGTGTTCCTGATGGCCTGCCTGATTCCGCTGGGCTGGGCCATGGACTCCAGCGGCGCGGCGGCGTGGATCGCCGGCCACACCATCGAGCGCCTGCCCACGGGCACGCCGGTGTGGCTGCTGGAAATACTGATCGGCCTGCTGACCACCTTGTTCTCATTGGTGATCAGCCATGTCGGCGCCACCATCGTGGTGGTGCCGCTGGCGGTGAACCTGGCCCTGGCCGCGGGCGGCAACCCGACCGCGTTCGCGCTGATCGTGGCGCTGTCGGCATCGAACAACTTCATGACCGCGTCCAATCCGGTGATCTCGATGATCACCGGGCCGGCGGGCTACACCGGCAAGGAGCTGTGGCGCATCGGCGGGCCGTTGTCGCTGATCTATACGGTGGTGATCGTGGTGATGGTGAATCTGCTGTTCTGGGGGAAGTGAGGGCAAGAGCAAATCCCCCTAGCCCCCTCAAGCCAACCAAACCGCCCCATCGCGCACCACCACCGCCACCGCGCGCAGCGCTTCGCCGCGGCACGGCCCGGCCACGCAGCTGCCGCCGCCCAGCTCGAAGCTGGCGCCGTGCGCCGCGCACACCAGCAGCCCGTCCTTGCTCTTGAGGAACTGACCCGGTGCCCAGTCCAGGCGCCGGCCCGCGTGCGGGCAGATGTTGAGCCAGGCGCGCACGCCGGCCTCGTCCCGGTACAGCAGCAGCGACTCGGCGTCGCCGTCGATGCTGGCCTCGGTCTCGGCGAAGCCGCCCAGGGGCAGCCGCTCCAGCGCCAGCAACGGCGACCCAACGGAAGCGCCACCTTCGGCATGGTTTAACGAAGTTCTCACACCCTCGCTCATCGCTGGTCCGATACTCGGTTGCCCGGCCACTGTGGCCGCATTGTGTCACGACGCAAGAAATGTTCGCCCATAGCTTCCGCTTCGACCACCACCAGTTCCAGCAGCGCATGCGCAACGCCTTCGAGCCGCGCAAGCCGCGCCACCGGCTGCTGCGCTTCGCCGTGGGCCTGATCGGCCTGGGCTTGCTGGCGCTGCTGGTGATGTTCAGCGTGGTGATCGGCGCGGCCATGATCGCCGCCGGCATCGTCTACAAATTGTGGAAGCGCCGCGGCAAGCCCGTCGCCGCGCGCGATCCGCGCATCGTCGAAGGCGAATTCCGCGTCGTCGACGCGGCGCGCCTGGAGCGCCGCGACACCACCCGTCCCCTGTAAGGCCCGCAATGACCGATGTGATCGCGGCGCCGCCGCAGCCCCGTATTCCGGTCCGCGGCGGCGGACAGTTCCCGGTCCGCCGCATCTACTGCGTCGGTCGCAACTTCGCCGAGCATGCGCGCGAAATGGGCGCCGCCGTGCCCACCTCGGCCGCCGACCGCGGCCGCCCGGTGTTCTTCCTCAAGCCCGCCGACGCGATCGTGCTGGACCAGGCCGTGCCCTACCCGCGCGGCACCCAGGACCTGCACCACGAGGTCGAGCTGGTGGTGGCCCTGGGCCGCGACGCGCCGGCAGGCGAACTGGCCGCGGCCGACGCCGCGGCGCTGGTGTTCGGCTACGCCGTGGGCCTGGACCTGACCCGGCGCGACCTGCAGACCGCGGCCAAGGCCAAGGGCCTGCCCTGGGACACCGGCAAGGCCTTCGACCATTCCGCGCCGGTCAGCCCGATCGTGCCGGTGGCCGAGGTCGGCGAGCTGGGGGCGCGTGCGCTGACCCTGGAAGTCAACGGCCAGCTGCGCCAGCAGGGCCGCCTGGACGACCTGGTCTGGAACGTGCCGGAAATCCTGCACGAGCTGTCGCGCCTGTACGCGTTGAAGGCTGGAGATTTGGTGTTCATGGGCACACCGGCCGGCGTGGCCGCGCTGCAGCCCGGCGACCGCTACCGCGCCGTGCTCGAAGGCGTGGCCGAACTCGACGGACGGATCAGCGAAGCGACGGTATAGTCGGGCCCTAGGCACCCCCGTGCCGGCCATACAGGGAGACGCGACATGGGCATGATCGGCGAGTTCAAGGAATTCATTTCGCGCGGCAACGTGGTCGACCTCGCCGTGGGCGTGGTGATCGGCGCGGCCTTCGGCAAGATCGTCACCGCCCTGGTCGACGGCATCGTGATGCCTGCGATCGGCTACGTGACCGGCGGCGTCAGCGTCAGCGACTGGAAGTACGTGCTCAAGCCTTCGCAGCTGGACGCGGCGGGCAAGGAAGTCGCGGCCGAAGTGGCGATCAAGTACGGCCAGTTCCTGCAGACGGCGATCGATTTCCTGCTGATCGCGTTCGTGATCTTCCTGGTGCTCAAGGCCTACAACCGCGTGCGCAAGCCCGCCGAGGCACCGGCCACGCCTGAAGACATCGTGCTGCTGCGCGAGATCCGCGATTCGCTGAAGAAGTAAGCGCGCTGCGCGCCGCACTAGCGACGGCCGCTCAACGCGGCCGTCGCTTTTTTGCCTTGGGGTAGGAGCGGCGCGAGCCGCGACCGCGCCATAAGGCAGCCGGCGCCAGTGCGTCGCGTTCGGTGATCTGTGGGGGCCCGCGGCTTGCCCTGGCGGCTGCGAGTTCGCGGTCGCGGCTTACGCCGCTCCTACCCCAAAGCAGCCCCGGCGCCGGCGATGCGAAAGCGCAAGGTCGGCAAACTTTCGCCCAGCCTCAAGCCTGGCGATAGCCAGACCCGCAAAACGTTCAAGTCCACTGTGACTTGAGGCATGCAAGCCCGCGCGCGCGGGTTGCTAAGCTCGACGCTTCGTCTTCGTGAGCAGGGGTTAGGGAATGCGCGCACCGTTGTGGGCGGCGATGGCCGTCGTCTTGTCCGTCTCCACCCTGGCCGGGCCGCTGCGCGCGGCCGAACGCGAAACCCGCATCCCCGACGCCGCCCTGGCCCAGGCCGCGCAGTTGCGCGAAAAGGCGCTGGCCAGCGACCTGGGTTACCGCATCACCGAATCGCTGACCACCGAGGTCGGCCCGCGCCTGGCCGGCAGCGAGGCCGACGCGCGCGCGGTGGCCTGGGCCGAAGCCAAGTTCCGCGAGCTGGGCTACGACAAGGTCTGGCTGGAACCGGTCACCTTCCCCAAGTGGGAGCGCCGCAGCGAGCGCGCCGAGGTGGTCGGCAAGCACCGCCAGCCGCTGGCGCTGACCGCGCTGGGCGGCAGCCCGGCCGGCACGGTCGAGGCCGAAGTCGTGCGCTTCGCCGACCTGGCCGCGCTGGAAGCTGCGCCCGCCGGTTCGCTGGCCGGCAAGATCGCCTTCGTCGACTACCGCATGCAGCGCGCGCGCGACGGCGCCGGCTACGGCCCGGGCTCGCGCGTGCGCAGCCGCGCGCCGTCGGCGGCGATCCGCGCCGGCGCGGCCGCGTTCCTGATGCGCTCGGCCGGCACCGACTCGCACCGCAACCCGCACACCGGCATCACCCGTTACGACGACGGCCTGACCCCGATCCCGTCGGCCGCGCTGGCCGTGCCCGACGCCGACCAGCTCGCGCGCCTGCTCGCCAAGGGCCCGGTGCGCGTGCGCGTGGCGCTGGACTGCGGCTGGGACGGCACCGCCACCTCGCACAACGTGATCGGCGAGATCCGCGGCAGCAAGAAGCCGGACGAAGTGGTGATCATCGGCGGCCACCTGGATTCCTGGGACTTGGGCACCGGCGCCATCGACGACGCCGCCGGCGTGGGCCTGACCATGGCCGCCGCCAAGCTGATCGGCGAGATCAAGCCGCGCCCGGCGCGCACCATCCGCGTCATCGCCTACGCCAACGAGGAACAGGGCCTGCACGGCGGCAAGGCCTACGCGGCCGCGCACGCGAACGCGGTGGCCAAGCACCAGATCGGCGCCGAGAGCGACTTCGGCGCCGGCCGCATCTATGCCTATTCCAGCTCGGCGCCCGCGCATGCGCAGGCCGCCGACAAGCAGATCGCTGCAGCGCTGGCGCCGCTGGGCATCGAACACACGCCCGGCACCGGCGGCCCCGGCCCCGACATCGGCCCGATCGCCGAAAAGGGCATGGCCTGGGCGCGCCTGGCCCAGGACGGCAGCGACTACTTCGATTACCACCACACGCCCGACGACACCTTCGACAAGATCGACCCGCAGGCGCTGGCGCAGAACGTCGCCGCCTACGCGGTGTTCGCCTACCTGGCCGCGTCGGCCGAGGGCGACTTCGGCAGCCAGCTCAAGGCGGTCACGCCGCCGGCGGAATAAGCGCAGGCGTTGCTTGCGCTGCCGGCGACCGTTCGTCGCCGGCGTTCAAGCCGGCGGTCGCGGCGGTTCACGGCCGGCCCCTGGCGTCGTTGCGCGGCCTTTAGACTGGCCTCGCAAGGAACGCCCATCCACCGACCAGGAACACGCCATGTCCTTCCCGACCGCCGTCAACGATCAGATCACCGACTCCATCACCCAATCCAACGTCAAAGTCATCGGCGAAGCGCCGGCCATTGCGATGGGTTCGATCTACCAGAGCTTCGCCCACTCCACCGGCATCCTGTTCGAGAACGCGGTCGCTGCGCAGCAGCAACAGAACTCGCTGATGCAGGCCGCGGCCAACCAGGGCGTGATGCAGATCTATTCGCTGGACACCACCGCCGATGTGGCGGCCAGCGCTGGGGAACCGCTGGTCGCGGCAACGCAGGAAGGCGTGGCCAACCTGAAAGCCGCGGCT
Organism: Lysobacter silvisoli; assembly: GCF_003382365.1. NCBI lineage: Bacteria > Pseudomonadati > Pseudomonadota > Gammaproteobacteria > Lysobacterales > Lysobacteraceae > Lysobacter > Lysobacter silvisoli. The sequence continues at coordinate 2,445,901 of NZ_QTSU01000001.1, forward strand.
ACGGTCGGCGGCGTCAACAGCCAGATCGTCGATGCCTTGAAGTTGAATCTGCACAGCACGCTCGACCACGCCGGCGATTTCGCCTACGCCGCGCGCAGCGTGGCCGATGCGATGCAGGCGACGCTGCACGGCATCAACGAATCGGCCTACCACGAAGCCTTGCAGTCGCTGCAGTTGGCCGCGACGGCGGTGTGCCTGCGCGCGATGATCGCCCACCCCGAGCAGGGGGAGGCGTATGCGGGCGTGTTGGATGCGATTCGGCGGTTGGGGTGAGTTGCGGCGAGAGCAAAGCAACAGCAAATCCCCCTCAATCCCCCTTTTTCAAAGGGGGAAGACAAACAAAGGCGACGCATGTAGTCCCCCCCTTTGAAAAAGGGGGGCTAGGGGGGATTTGCTCTTAACTCCCCCGCGACGCCCAAGCCGCCAAAAACACCGCCGTCGCCGAAGCCACGTTCAAGCTCTCCACCGCCCCGCTGCCCGGTATCGACAAGCGCAGATCGCAAGCCGCCGCCAATTCGCGATCCATGCCCTCGCCTTCCGCGCCGACCACGTAGATCAGCCGCTCGGGCAGCTGGGCCGCGAACACATCGTCGCCGCCGCGCACCAGCGTGGCCGCCAACGCGAAGCCGGCGCTGCGCAGCTGCGCCAGCGCGTTGTCGTCGCGGCCCAGGCGCACCATCGGCACGGCCTCGGCGCCGCCTTCGGCCACGCGCGCGGCCGCGCCGGACAGGGCCAGCGACGAATGCTTGGGCAGCAGCACCGCCGACACGCCGAAGTGCGCGGCCGAGCGCAGGATCGCGCCCAGGTTGTGCGGGTTGCCCACGCCGTCCAGCCACAGCGCCGCCTGCGGACCGGCGGGCAGGTCGCGCAGCCAGGCCGACAGCGAGGCCGGCTCCTCGCGCAGCACTTCGGCCAGCACGCCTTCGTGGTGCTGGCTGGCGGCCAGCTTGTCCAGATCGGCCTCTTCCACCACGCGGTAGCCGACGCGGTTAGCCACGCACCAGGCCAACAACGGCTGCAGCGCGGGAATGCGCGACTCGGTCAGATACAGCTTGCGGATCGCCTGCGGGCGCCGCGCGTACACCGCGCGCACGGCGTTGAGGCCGTACACGCGCAGCTCCAGATCGCGCGGACGCCGCGCCGGGCGCTCACCCCGCAGCTGCGCCTCGTCCAGGCGTTCGCCGACCTGGAATCCGCGGCCGCCTTCCTGCGGCGCGCGCGCGGGGCGCTCGCGGCGCGGGCCGGCGTCGCCTGCGTGCGGCGGCCGCGAACGCGGCGGCGATGCGGCGCCGCTGTCGTCGCGGCGGCCGCGCCAGGGACCGTCGCCGCGCGGCTCGCGCGGGCCGCGTTCGTTGCCGTCGTGCGCGCCGTCGCGGCGCCACGGGCCGCCGCCGGGACGGCGCGGACCTCCGGGTGGGTCATGGCGCATCGTCCAGGCTCCTTCTCGTTCTGGCGAACACGCGCAGATCGCGCAGCTCGCCGCGTTTGACCACGGCGCAGCGTTGCGCGCCCTCTTCGATAAAACCGTTCTTCAGCAGCACCCGCGCCGAAGCCGGGTTGCTGTCCAGCACCGTCGCATACAGCCGGTGCAGGGCGAGTTCGCGCATAGCCCAGGGTGCGAAGGCCGCGACCACGCGCGTCATCAGGCCGCCGTTCCACAGCGCGCGCCCCAGCCAGTAGCCGAACTCGGCCGTGTGCCGGCGCTCGCCCTGCCCCGGGCGCGCACCGATGCCGCCGCAGGCGCGGCCCTGGACTTCGATCGCGAACACCGGATCGTGCAGGTCGATCACCTGCCCGCTCAGGAAGCGCTCGCCGTCCTGGCGCGTGTACGGGTACGGGAAGCGGTCGCTGACGCCGCGCGAGACCTGTTCGTCGTCGGCGTGGGCCAGCAGGCTGTCCAGGTCGTCGGCGCGCCAGGGGCGCAGCACGAAGCCCGCACCCGCCGGCGGCGGGGCGTGGATGGGAACGGCATTCATGCGCGATAGCCTAACTCAAGCGGGCTCGGGGCTGCGTCCGGTGCAGGCTGCGGCTGAAGATCAAAATGGGTTCCGGCGTTCGCCGGAATGACGGGGGCTGGAGGATCGCCCTCTGACCGTCACTCCGGCGCAAACTGGAACGCGCTCAACCCGTCATCCCGGCGCAAGCCGGAACCCACCGATGCTGCTTCCAACAGACCCATGGCGCGGAGTTCACCGCGCCGTCAACGCAGCCTCAAGCGTGCCCGCCTGCCTGCGGCGTCTCCTGCTCCAGCTTTTCCAGCTCGTGCGCCACCGCTTCGGGCGACTTGGTGTACTTGGCCAGCAGCACGTAGAACGCGGGCACGATGAACAGCGACAGCAGGGTCGAGAACGACACGCCGAAGATCACCACCACGCCGATGGTGGCGCGGCTGGCCGAACCGGGGCCGCCGGCCAGCACCAGCGGCAGCGCGCCGACCACGGTGGCGATCGAGGTCATCAGGATCGGACGCAGGCGCACCGCCGAGGATTCGACGATGGCCTCGTGGATGCTGCGGCCCTCGTCGCGCAACTGGTTGGCGAACTCCACGATCAGGATGCCGTTCTTCGCCGCCAGACCCACCAGCATCACGATGCCGATCTGACTGAACAGATTGAGCGTGCCGCCGGTCAGGGCCAGGCCGATCAGCGCGCCGAGCACGCCCAAGGGCACGGTCAGCATGATCACGAACGGGTGGATGAAGCTCTCGAACTGCGCGGCCAGCACCAGGTACACCACCAGCAGCGCCAGGGCGAAGGTCAGCAGCACCGCGCCGCCGGCAGCCTGGTACTCGCGCGACTCGCCCTTCCAGTCGATCTGCGCCTGATCCGGCAGTTCCTCGCTCACCACCTGGTTGAGCCAGGCGATGGCGTCGCCCATGCGGTAGCCCGGGGTCAGGCCGGCGCTGATGGTGATCGAACGCAGGCGGTTGAAGCGGTTGAGGCTGCCGGGCTCCGCCAGCTCCTGCAGGGTCACCAGGTTGGACAGCGGCACCAGCCCGCCGTCGCGCGCGCGCACCTGGATCGCTTCCAGGTCCGCCGGCGAGGCGCGCAGGGCGCGGTCGGACTGCACGATCACGTCGTACTCCTCGCCGTTCTGGACGAAGGTGGTGACGCGGCGCGAGCCCATCATGGTTTCCAGCGCATGGCCGATGTCGGTCACGCTCACGCCCAGGTCGGCCGCGCGCTGGCGGTCGATCTCCACGCGCATCTGCGGCCGGGTTTCCTTGTAGTCCGAGTCGGCGGAGAAGAAGCCCGGGTTCTGCTCCATGCGCGCGAGCAGCTTGTCGCGCCACTGCGCGAGCTGGGCGTACTCGGGGCCGCCGAGCACGATCTGGATCGGCTGACCGCGCGTGCGCACCAGGCCGCCGCTGACCTGCGGCAACGCGCGCACGCCGGTGAGCTGGCTGAGTTCGCCGCGCAGGCTGTCGGCCACGTCGGCGGTGCTCACGTCGCGCTTGTCCCAGTCCTGCAGGAACACCGCGATGCGGCCGGTGTGCATTTCCTCGCTGGCGCCGAAACCGCCGGGCACGCGCGGGTTGTAGCGCTGGATGGTCTTGTCCGGGCCCACGTGCGCGGCCACGATCTTCTCGACCTGCTGCACCTGCTTGACCGTGTAGTCGAAGCCGGCGCCTTCCGGGCCCAGGATCGAAATCTGGAACGAGCCGCGGTCTTCCGGCGGCGCCAGTTCCGAAGGCACGAAGCGGAACAGGCCGTAGCTCAGTCCGATCGCGGCCAGCATCAGCAAGCCGAAGAGCCAGGGCCGCTCGACGCTGCGGTCCAGCCAGCGGCGGTAGCGACGGCTGACGCCGTCCAGGCGCGCATTGACCCAACGGTTGATCGGGTTGGACTTCTCGTCCTTGTGCGGGCGCACCAGCTTGGAGGACATCATCGGCGTCAGGGTCAGCGCGACGAAGGCCGATATCGCCACCGCGCCGGCCAAGGCCACCGATAGCTCGCGGAACAGGCGACCTGTGTTGCCCTCCATGAAGCCCACCGGCAGGAACACCGCCACCAGCACCGCGGTGGTGGCGATGACCGCGAACGCGACCTGCTTGGTGCCGCGCGCGGCGGCCACCAGCTTGGGCTCGCCCAGGTCGGCGCGGCGCTGGATGTTCTCCAGCACCACGATGGCGTCGTCCACCACCAGGCCGATACACAGCACCAGCGCCAGCAGGGTCAGCAGGTTGATCGAGAAGTCGAACAGGTACAGCGGGATGAAGGCGGCGATCAGGCACACCGGCACCGTCACCGCCGGGATCAAGGCGGCGCGGAAGCTGCCCAGGAACAGCCAGATCACGATCAGCACCAGCACGATGGCCTCGGCCAGGGTGTGGTACACGCGCTCCACCGCCGATTCGATGAACACCGTGGTGTCGAAGGCGACGAAAATATCGGTGCCCTGCGGCAGCGACGGTCGGATGGTATCGGCGGCCTTGCGCACCGCCAACGCCACGTCGAGGCTGTTGGCGGTGGAGGTCTTGACGATGCCCAGGCCGATGTTGGGCTCGCCGTTGCTGCGGTAATAGGCGCGGCGCTCGGCCGAGTCGAGCTGGATCTTGGCCACGTCGCCCAGGCGCACCACGTAGCCGTCGGCGCCCTTCTTCAGCGGAATCTGGGCGAAGTCCTCGGGCTTTTGGTAGCTGCGCGCCACGCGCAAGGTGAAGTCGCGCGCCTGCGATTCGATGCGGCCGGCCGGCAGTTCGACGTTCTCGGCGCGCAGCGCGGCCTCGACCTCGTTGACGGTGATGTCGCGCGCGGCCAGCGCGTCGCGGTCCAGCCAGATGCGCATCGCGTAGCGCTGTTGGCCGCCGATGCGGACCTGGGCCACGCCGTCCACCGAGGACAGGCGGTCGACTACGTAGCGCTCCGCATAGTCGGACAGCTGCAGCGTGTCCATCTGCTTGGAGCTCATGTTGAGCCAGATGATCGGGTCGGCGTCGCTTTCGACCTTCTCGATCTGCGGCGGATCGGCCTCCTCGGGCAAACGGTTGGTGACCCGGCTGACCGCGTCGCGCACGTCGTTGGCGGCGGCCTCGATCTCGCGCTGCAGGGTGAACTCGATGCTGATCGAGGCGCGGCCGTTGACGCTGCGCGACTCGATGGTCTCGATGCCCTCAATGCCGGCCAGCGCGTCCTCCAGCACCTGGGTGATGCGGGTTTCGACCACCGCCGCCGATGCGCCCGGATAAGTCACGTCGACCGAGACGATGGGCGGATCGATCGCCGGCAGCTCGCGCAGGGTCAGGCGCGAAAAGGCCATCACGCCCAGGGTGATCAGCAGCAGGCTCATCACGGTGGCGAACACCGGACGGCGAATCGACAGATCGGAAATATTCATCGTCGCTCAGCTCCGCGGCGCGCTGACGGGGCACGGCATGCGCAGGCGCTCAACCATTGCCGCCGCCCTTGGCGGCCGGCGCCGGCTTGGCGCCGCCCTCGACCACCTTGCTGCCCGGACGCAGCTTGCCGGTACCGTCGACCACGACGCGCTCGCCGGCCTTCAGTCCCTCGACGATCTCGGCCAGGCCTTCGCGACGGGTGCCGATCTTGACGTCGGCGCGCTCTACCGTGCCGTCGGGCTTGACCCGGAACACATAGGAATCGTTGCCGACCTGCACCACCGAGATTTCCGGAATCAGCAGCGCCTCGCGCTGCGGGCGGTCGAGCGTGATCTGCACCAGCATGCCCGGCCGCAGCGCGCGGTCGGCATTGGCGAAATCGCCGCGCACGGTGATCGCGCGCGTGGCCGGATCGACGCGCGCATCGACGGTGCTGACCTGGCCTTCGAACGAGCGGCCGGGGTAGGCCGCGCTGGTGCCGGCCAGATGCTGACCGGCGCCGATGTTGGCCAGCAGCGTTTCCGGCACCGGGAAATCGACGTAGACGCGCGCGGTGTCGTCCAAGGTGGCGATCGCGGTGCCCGGGGTGACCAGCGAGCCGGGGCTGACCTGGCGCAGGCCGAGCACGCCGGAGAACGGCGCGCGGATCACCCGGTTGTCGAGGTCGGCGGCCATCTGCGCCACGCGCGCGCGTGCGGCGTCGCGGGTGGCGCGCTGGGTGTCCAGCGCCGATCGCGCGATCAGCTGCTGTCCGGCCAGTTCGGTCTGGCGCTGATACAGGGTCTCGGCTTCCTTGGCGGTGGCCCGCGCCTGATCCAGCGCGGCCTGTTGTGCCTGCCCGGTCAGGGTCACCAGCGGTGCGCCCGCGGCGACCACGTCGCCGCTTTCGAAATGCACGCGCTGCACGGTCTCGCTGACCTTGGCCGTCACCGTCACCGACTCGCGCGCCTTGACGTTGCCCAGCGCCTGCACGGTGTCGTTCCACGGCCGCAGCGCGGCGGCCTGGAGGGTCACCGGCACCGGCCGGTCGCCACCGCCACCGCCGCCGCCCGGTTGGCGCTCGCCGCCTTTGCTGCACGCCGCCATGGCCAGGACTAGGGCGATGGCGCAGCCGGCGCTGTAACGGGCAACGGGGGAACGGGGACTCAAGCGCATGCGGTTCTCTGAACGGGGACGTCATGGGGAGGCACGGGCGGCGGCGCGAGCGGGCGCGCAGCATCGATCCGGCCGATTCTAGCGGCCCGTTGTGAACGGTCGCGTGGGCCATTGGTTGACAGCGGTGGCCGGTCCTAGACCCCGCCTGCGTGTAAGGTTTGCCGAATCTGGCGGCAGCTGCCCTACGCCCCCGTCCGCTCGCCGGCCGAGGTGGCCGGACGCACCGCCGCCGCACTAGTTTCGCCTTTCGTCCAGGTCGTCCCCCCACCTAGGAGCCACGCCCATGATCCACGACAGCATTCTCGACACCATCGGCCGCACGCCCATCGTGCGCCTGCAACGCATCGCCCCGCCGCAGGTGACCCTGTACGCCAAGGTCGAATCCTTCAATCCCGGCGGCTCGGTCAAGGACCGCCTGGCCATCGCCATCATCCTCGACGCCGAAGCGCGCGGCCTGCTCAAGCCCGGCGACACCGTGGTCGAAGCCACCTCGGGCAACACCGGCGTGGCCCTGGCCATGGTCTGCGCGGCGCGCGGCTACAAGTTCGTGGCGACCATGTCGGAAACCTTCTCGGTGGAACGGCGCAAGCTGATGCGCGCCTACGGCGCCAAGGTGATCCTGACGCCCGCCGCCGAACGCGGCAGCGGCATGGTGCGCCGCGCCGAAGAACTGGCGAAAAAGCACGGCTGGTTCCTGGCCCGCCAGTTCCAGAATCCGGCCAATCCGGCCTACCACCGCCAGACCACCGCCGCGGAAATCCTGCAGGACTTCGCCGGCCGCCGGCTCGACCATTTCGTCACCGGCTGGGGCACCGGCGGCACCCTCACCGGCGTGGGCGAGATGCTCAAGCTGGCGCGGCCGGAAGTGCGCGTGACCGTGTCCGAACCCGCCGGCGCCGCCCTGCTCAGCGGCAAGGAATGGCAGCCGCACAAGATCCAGGGCTGGACCCCGGACTTCGTGCCCGAAGTGCTCAACCCGCAGGCCGCCGACGCGATCCTGCCGGTGGACGACCTGCTCGCGCGCGACACCGCGCGGCGCCTGGCCGCCGAGGAAGGCGTGTTCGTCGGCATCTCCGCCGGCGCCACCGCGGCCGCCGCGCTGGAAGTGGCCAAGACCGCCGCACCCGGCTCGGTGATCCTGGCCATGCTGCCCGACACCGGCGAGCGCTACCTCAGCACGATCCTGTTCGAAGGCGTCAACGAAGGCTCCGACGAAGACTGGCTGGCGAGCCTGGGCTGAGGCGCGCGCGATCCAGGCACGCATGAGCCCGTCGGCGCGCAACCTGCTGCTGTCCAACGCCGCGACCCTGGTCGCGGCCTTGGTGTTGGATTGGAACGTGGGCTGGCTGCTGTGGGCCTACTGGATCCAGAGCGTGATCGTGGGCTACTACGCGCGCAAGCGCATGCTGTCGCTGCGCGAGTTCAGCACGCAGGGTTTCACCTCGGGCGATCAGCCCGTACCGGAGAACGAGGAAGGCAAACGATCCACCGCCCGCTTCTTCGTCCTGCACTACGGCTTCTTCCACCTGGCCTATCTGGCCTTCCTGTTCGCCGAGCACCGCGTGTCGGCCGCGTTCGACTGGCTGGTGCTGGTGGCCTGCGGCGTGTCGTTCGCACTGTCGCAGCGGCGCACCTATGAGGACCAGCACGCGGCCGACCTGCGCGGCCGGCCCAACCTGGGCGCGCTGATGTTCACGCCCTACCTGCGCGTGTTGCCCATGCACCTGACCATTATCTTCGGCGCCGGCGGCCACGGCACCGCGGCGCTGTTGCTGTTCACCGCGCTCAAGACCGCCTCGGACCTGGGCCTGGATGCGATCGACCGGCGCATGGCACAGAACGCGGCGCGCAAACGGCCGACGCTAGGTGCCGGCGACACCGCCGGCGACGGCGAGCCCTAAAGGTTCAAAGCCAGCCCGCGTCCCAGACGTAGGCGAACACCGCGATCGCCACCGCGATCAGGGCGGCCGCCACCACCCGGTGGTCGTTGCGCTCTTCCTGCACGGTCGGCGGGCGCTGCGTCACCGGCATCGAGGCGCGCGTTTCGCGCTTGACCGGGTGCGTCTGCAGGTGCGCGTCGATGCGCTGCTTGGCGCTGCGCAGGTCCAGCCCGCTTTCGTGCAGCAGCTTGATCGCTTCCAGGGTCTTGCCCTGCGACAGCGCCAACAGCACCTTGGCCGGCAGGCCGCCGGCGCTTGCGGACGAAGCCTTGGCGGCCTTGTCGGGCAGCGGCCGGCTGTCGCGCCAGGCCTCCACCGCTTCCTTGGCCGAACGCAGGTCGACGCGGTTGGCTTCGCGCACCAGCTTGATCGCCACGATCAGATCGCCGCGCGCGACCGCGGCCGCGGCTTCGGGCGAAATGCCGATCTTGCGCTGATCCACCATGGTCGCCTCCTGCGCGGGATGGCGCCCAGCTTACCCGTCGCCGCGGCCGGCGGCACCTGCGCCGGCGCGCCGGCGCCCGTATGCTGGCCCTCCCCACACGGACACCCCGCCCATGCGCGAGCTATACCCCGAGATCGAGCCCTACCGCAGCCAACGCCTGGCCGTGGACGGCCTGCACGAACTGCACCTGGAAGAATGCGGCAACCCCGACGGCCTGCCGGTGATCTTCCTGCACGGCGGCCCCGGCGCCGGCGTCTCGCCCTACCACCGCCGCTTCTTCGATCCGGCGCGCTACCGCATCGTGCTGTTCGACCAGCGCGGCGCCGGCAAGTCCACCCCGCACGCCGAGCTGCGCGACAACACCACCGCGCACCTGGTCGCCGACATCGAGCGCATCCGCGAGCACCTGGGCATCGAACGCTGGGTGGTGTTCGGCGGCTCCTGGGGCTCGACCCTGGCCCTGGCCTACGCGCAGGCGCACCCCGAGCGCGCGCTGGGCCTGGTGCTGCGCGGCATCTTCCTGGGCCGCCCCGGCGAACTGCGCTGGTTCAACGAACTCGACGGCGGCGCGCGCTGGATCTTCCCCGAACGCTGGGAGCGTTACGTCGGCCATATTCCCGAGGACGAACGCGACAACCTCACCGAGGCCTACTGGCGCCGCCTGGACAGCGCCGACCCGGCCGTGCGCCTGGCCGCGGCGCAGGCCTGGGGCTATTGGGAAGGCGGCAGCACCACCTTGATCCACGACCCGGACGAGGCCGGCAACTTCGAAGAACCGCAGGCGGCGATCAGCCTGGCGCGCGCCGAAGCGCACTACTTCCGCCACGACGTTTTCCTGCAGCCCGACCAGCTGCTGCGCGACGTCGACCGCATCCGCCACATCCCCGCCACCATCGTCCACGGCCGCTACGACATCATCTGCCCGATGAAGAGCGCCTACGACCTGCACCTGGCCTGGCCCGAAGCCGATTTCCAGGTGGTGCTGGCCGGCCACAGCGCGGCCGACCCGGCCATCGTCGACGTGCTGGTGCGCGCGACCGACGCCCTGGCCGATCGCTACGCCTGAGCGCGGCAGCGCAGCGACGCGCGGATCGCGCGTCGCTGTGTCGCGCTCACTTCTTCGCCGGAGCGAACTTTACGGTGTCGTACAACTGGGCCATGCCGGCGCTGGCGGCGCTTTCGTTCGCGGCCACGGTCTGGGTGTAGAGCAGGCAGGTCCAGCCGGCGCCACAGGCCTTGATCGCGTACAGGTCCACGCGCTTGGCATAGGCCGAATCGGCGCCGAACGCGGTGTGGGTGTAGCGCGCGACCAGGGCCGGGAAACGGCCGCCGAGCTTGTAGTCGGCGTGCTTGGCTTCGGTGTAGCTGTCGGAACCTTCGGTCTGCTGCTGGACCAGGAATTCGGCCGCGCCCTGCAGCGAAGGCGCGATGTCGTCGGGGTAGACCTGCACGGTGATGTCCAGGCCCAGGGTTTCGAAGTCGGGCTTGTCGGCCTCGATGCCCAGCGCGCGTCCGCCGCCCTGTTCCATGGCGGTGTTCTCGATCACCTTCCAGTTGCCCGGCAGCGACAGGCTGATGCCGTCCTGGGCGTACTTCTTGGCATGGGCGACATCGGGCGCGGCGATGGCCGGCGTGGCGACGGTTTCGGCGTGCAGTGGGGCGGCGGCGAGTGCGAGCAGCAGCAGGCTGAGCGAACGGGCGTGCATGGGATTCCTTTCGTTGGGGGAGAGCGCCGCGAGGCGCAGGCCACGATAGACGCTGCTGCGGTCGGCGACAATCGCGCCACGCGCCACCACGTCATGACCATCGACCGTACCGGGGCGGCCCCCGCCTCCGGCACAATCGCCCTTCCCTTCGCGCCGCAGCCGCATGACCGACATCGCATTGCCCGTGCTCGGCCTGGCCGTGGTCGACAGCATCAACCCGTCCGCGCTGGCGGTGGCGCTGTGGTGGATGGCGCGCCCCGGCGCGGCGCCGCGCCTGCTGGCCTATATCGCCGGCATCGCGGTGGCTTACCTCACGCTGGGCATCGCCCTGATGCTGGGCCTGGGCGCCGCGGTGCAGCGTTTCGGCGCGGCCTTCGATCATCCGCTGGTGCTGGCGCTGCAGTTCGCCCTGGGCCTGGCCATGCTGGGCTACGGCATCTTCGCGCCCAAGCAGCCCAAGCAGGCGCCGCAGCCGCGCCAGCCGCGCGTCGGCGGCCTGCTCGGCATGATGCTGCTGGGCATGACCGTGACCGCGGTGGAACTGGTCACCGCGCTGCCCTACTTCGCCGCGATCGCGGTCATGACCTCGGCGCAACTGGCCTGGTGGCAGTGGCTGCCGCTGCTGCTGGTCTACAACGCGATCTTCGTCGCCCCGCCGCTGCTGCTGTTGGGCCTGTACGTATTCGCCCGGGAGCGCCTGCAGGATCGTTTCGAACGCTGGCGCGAATCGCTGCAACGCGGCGCGCGCGAGACGCTGCTGTGGATCGTGGCGATCGTCGGCATCGCTCTGGCCGGCGATGCGGTGGGACGCTATTTGAACCTGCGCGACGGCACGCCGGCGAGAGCGGACGCACCCGCCTGGTGGGAGGACTGAGGCATGGGTTCGCTCTGGGGAACGATGTGCCTGTGCCGCCGCTGCGACTTCAGCTTCAGCAGCGACCACCAGCACGGCAGCTACCGCAGCGACCCGCCCATGGGCGGCTACTGCTATGCGCTGTGCGTGCAATGCCTGAGCGAATTCATGCTGCCCACGGCCGGCCCGCGCGGGCCGCACGACGGCGAACGCATGGAGTTGTGCCGGGTCGAACTCGATCGGGAGCGCGTGACCCTGCAGGGCACCGGCGTCCACCTGGAGTTCTACGAGGTCGCCACCGGTGCCTGGTCGGATCGTTTCACTTTGGCCACCACCGCCTGCCCCGAATGCCGCTCGCAAGGAACGCTGAAGGTGGAATTCGCACCCGGTGACCCCTGCCCGCGTTGCAAGCAGGCCAAGCTGATATAAAGCCCCATCGCGGCCAGGCCGCCACGCGCTCGCTCACGGAGGACGCCATGCGCACACCGCTCGCCAAGCTCATCGCCCTGGACGAAGACGCGCTGTTCGACGCGCTGATCTGGATCGACTGGCGCTCGTTCGAATCCGAAGTGGTCGAGTCCTTCTCCGCCGAATTGGCCGCCGAAGATGCGCTGACCATGAGCGACGAGGAAGACCCGCGCGAAATCGTATACCGCGGCGTGAGCTATGCCATTCCTCTGACCGTCAGCGGCCGCGACCGCTACGTGATGATCGCCTCGCTGGCGGAGATACTCAAAGACCGCTATCGGGTCTATGTGCATAGCGATTCCTACGGCGGCTCGGATACGCATGGCTTCCTGCTGCTCACCACGGCCGAGGCCGAGGACGCGGAGCACCAGCATCGCAAGTGGCTGCACGACACCTTCGAGCCGCTGGATCAGGAGATCGACGGCTTCAGCGGCGAGGCGATTCCGTACTACGGGCATGAGTTGCCGGAATCGGCGGCCAAGCCGACGACGGAGAAGAAGCCGTTCTGGAAGTTCTGGTAGGAAACCCTCTCTCTTAAGTCCTTCCCTGCTTTAGCTTCCCTGTTTAAAAAAGAGGGATTGAGGGGGATTTGCTCTTCGCGGGGAGCAACGGCAACAGCAAATCCCCCTAGCCCCCCTTTTCAAAGGGAGGAACAAAGGCAGGCGACGATGCAGGCCGGAGGAAAGTGGTGGGTCGTGACGGATTCGAACCATCGACCAGCGGATGTGAGCCCGAATGCGAGGCCGACTGTCCGGCGAAAGTGGTGGGTCGTGATGGATTCGAACCATCGACCAGCGGATGTGAGCCCGAATGCGAGGCCGACTGTCCGGGGGAAAGTGGTGGGTCGTGATGGATTCGAACCATCGACCAGCGGATTAAAAGTCCGATGCTCTACCGACTGAGCTAACGACCCGATGCCCGGCGCGGGGCCGGTGTGCAGCGCCCGGCGCGGCCGGGGCGTGCATTCTAGCGCAGGGCGCGCGGCGGATGCAGCCCGCGGGCGCGGCGGCGTTCAGACGTAGCGCGTGGGATCGGCCACGCCGGCGGCGGCGAAGCCTTCGGCGCGCAGGCGGCAGGCGTCGCAGTGGCCGCAGGCGCGGCCCTCGTCGTCGGCCTGGTAGCAGGACACGGTCTGGCTGAAATCCACGCCCAGGCGCAGGCCCTCACGGACGATGTCGGCCTTGCTCAGGTACTGCAGCGGCGCGCGCACGCGCAGGCCGGCACCCTCGACGCCGGCCTTGGTCGCCAGGTTGGCCAGGCGCTCGAAGGCCTCGACGAACTCGGGGCGGCAGTCGGGGTAGCCGGAGTAATCCACCGCGTTGACGCCGCAATAGATGTCGTTGGCGCCCAGCACCTCGGCCCAGCCCAGCGCCACCGACAGCATGATGGTGTTGCGCGCGGGCACGTAGGTGACCGGGATGTCGTCCTTGGGCGCGTCCAGGCCCACCGGATGGGCGTCGGTGTCCAGCGGCACCTCGATGGTTTCGTCGGTCAGCGCCGAGCCGCCGATGCTGCGCAGGTCGACGTTGACGGTCTTGTGCGCGACCGCGCCCAGGGCTTGGGCGACGCGCGCGGCGGCGTCGAGTTCGGAGGTGTGGCGCTGGCCGTAGCGCACGCTCAGCGCGTGCACGGCATAGCCCTGCTCGCGCGCGATGGCGATGACGACGGCGGAGTCCATGCCTCCGGAGACGAGGACGACGGCTTTTTTCATGGGGTTCGTGATTCGCAGTGAGGGCGGAGCGAGGCGGATCGTTACATCGCGCTGAAGCTACTGGATTCCCGCTTTCGCGGGAATGACGGGGTGGGGGCTGGCGTCAGCGCCCCGGCTCGTCGTTCCACAGCAATTTGTGCAACTGCAGTTGGAAGCGCACCGGCAGGCGGTCGGCGACGATCCAGTCGGCCAGGTCGCTGGGCTTGATCTGGGTGAAGCTGGGCGAGAACAGCACGTCGCAGACGTCGGTCAGCCGATGCTGCGCGACCACGTCCTTGGCCCAGTCGTAATCCTCGCGGCTGCAGATCACCAGCTTGACCTGGTCGTGCGCGGTCAGCAGCGGCAGGTTGCTCCACAGGTTGCGATGGGCTTCCTTGGAATCCGGGGTCTTGATGTCCAGTACCCGCGACACCCGCGGGTCGACCTCGGCGATGTCGATCGCGCCCGAGGTCTCCAGCGACACCTCGTAGCCGGCGTCGCAAAGCCGGCTCAGCAGGGCGATGCAGCGCTTCTGCGCCAGCGGCTCGCCGCCGGTCACGCAGACGTGGCGCGCGCCATGCCGGGCCACCTCGGCCAGGATCGCGTCGAAGTCCCACCACTGGCCGCCGTGGAAGGCGTAGGCGGTGTCGCAGTACTGGCAGCGCAGCGGGCAGCCGGTCAGGCGCACGAACACGGTGGGCCAGCCGATGCTGCGGGCCTCGCCTTGCAGGGACAGGAAGATTTCGGTCAGCCGCAGGCGCTCGGGCGACGCCAGGGCCGCGTCGGTCGAAACGGCGTTCATGCGCATAGTTTAGCGGAGGCGGCCGGCCGGGGCCGGCGCCAGGATGGAACGGTGCGGCTTGGGCGGGTCGCGGCGGGCGGCCCGGCCCTGGAGCTCAGCGCAGGCGGCCGAGCTGCAGGGCGTTGAGGCGGTCGGAGGCGGCGCGCGCGGCGTCGCTGCCGGGGTAGCGCGCGACCACTTCGCCCAGGGTGCGCTCGGCGGCGTCGAGCTGGCGCAGGCCCTGCTGGGACAGGCCCAGCTTGAGCAGGGCGCCGGGCGCCTTGTCGTGGGTGGGGTAGCGGTCGTACAGCGCCTGGAACTGCGTCATCGCCAGTTGGTAGTTCTGGGTGACGTAATAGCTCTCGCCCAGCCAGTACAGGGCGTTGGGCGTGTAGGTGCCGTTCGGGTAGGCCTCGATGAAGGCCTGGAACATGCGCGCCGAGTCGGCGTACAGGCCGGCCTTGAGCGCGTTGAAGGCCACGTCGTAAGCGCCGCGCTCGTCCTCGCTCTGGGCGATGGTGCCGGCGTCGCCATAGACCGCCGGCGGGCGGTCCTGGGCGGCGGCGTGCGGCGCGGGCGCGGGCGCCGCGGGCACGGCGGCCGGCTTGGGCGCGGCGGCGGACGGAGCCGCCGACGGCGCGGGAGCCGGCGCGGCCGGAGCGGCACCGCCTTCGAGCTGGTTCAAGCGGCCGTCCAGGTCCAGGTACTGGTTCTTGCTGGACTGCTGCTGTTGCTGCATCTGCTGCTGAAGTTCCTCGACCTGCGAGCGCAGGGCCTGGACTTCGGACTTGAGCTGGGTGACCTGGTTGAGCAGGTCGACGTTGCCCTGGGTGTCGTTGGCACGCTGCTCGAGCAGGGCCACGCGGTCGGCCAGGCTGGCGCGCTGGGCGGACGCGGGGGCGGCGGCCACGAGGGCCGCCGCTCCGCAAACGATCGAAGCCGCCAGGGTCTGTGCGAACGTGCGCATCGATCGTGGGCCTTATTACTTGGCGGTGTACACGATCTCGACGCGGCGGTTCTTGGCCCAGCAGTCCTCGTTGGACTCGGTGCAGACCGGGCGCTCTTCGCCGTAGGAGGTCACGGTGATCTGGCTGCCGGAGCCGCCGTTGGCCTGGATGGCCGACGACACGGCATTGCCGCGGCGCTCGCCCAGACCCAGGTTGTACTCGCGGCTGCCGCGCTCGTCGGCGTTGCCTTCCAGGGTCATGCGCGAGGACGGACGGTCGCGCAGGTACTTGGCATGGCAGCCGACGATGTTCTGGAATTCCGGCTTCAGGCTGTCCTGATCCAGATCGAAGTAGACCACGCGCTGGCGCAGGCAGGCGTCGGTATCCAGGTCGTTCGGGCCGTAGGCGCCGGACGCGACCGGGCCACCGCCGTCGGACGGCTGGGTGGTGCCGGTGTTGCTGCCGGTGTCGGTCGGCGGCACTTCCTTGACCTTCTTCGAGCAGGCGACGGCGGCGGTGCACAGCACGGCGGCCAGCAGGAGCTTGCCGACGTTGGCGGTAGCGAGCTTGTTCATGGTTTTCCTCGTCTGGATGAGCACTACTTTGGAGCAGGGGGAGGCAGGACTAAGGGGTCAGCCGATGCCGGGGGATTAAACGGTAGCGGGGTCGCGCTGCGGTCAGCGCGGCGAGCGGTACGGGCCCCAGGCCGGTTCGCGCACGTCGCCGTCGTCCAGCACCACGCGCTCGCGCACGCGGGCGTCGGCGGAGACCGAATACAGCACGCCCCTGCGGCCTTCGCGCGCAGCATAAATGATCATGGCGCCGTTCGGAGCGAAGGTCGGGGACTCGTCCAGCGAGCCCGGCGACAGCGTGCTCCAGCGCGGCGTGCCCAAGGTCGAATCCATCATGGCGATGCGGTAGGTGTTGCCTGCGCCCTGCGCCACGGCGATCTTCTTGCCGTCGAAGGACACGCTGGGCGTGGCGTTGTAGCTGCCCTGGAAGGTCACGCGGGTGGCGCCGCCGCCGCTGGAGGCGACCTGGTAGATCTGCGGCTTGCCGCCGCGGTCGGAGGTGAAATAGATCTTGCTGCCGTCCGCGCTCCAGGTCGGCTCGGTGTCGATGCCGAAGTGGTTGGTCAGCTGGGTCAGCGCCTTGCTGCCCAGGTCCATCACGTAGATCTCGGGGTTGCCGCTGCGCGACAGGGTCAGGGCCAGGCGGCGGCCGTCGGGCGAGAACGCCGGCGCGCCGTTGATGCCGCGGAACTTGGCGATCAGCTCGCGGCTGCCGGAGCTGATGTTCTGGATGTAGATCGAGGAATTGCCGCCCTCGAAGCTGACATAGGCCAGGCGGTTGCCGTCCGGGCTCCAGGCCGGCGACAGCAGCGGCTCGGGCGAGCGCACCACCGGCTGCGGGTTGAAGCCGTCGGAGTCGGCGATCTTCAGCACGTAGTCGGCGCCGCGGCCGGTGCCGTTGGCGGTGACGTAGGCGATGCGGGTGAAGAACGCGCCGCGCACGCCCAGGATCTTTTCGTAGATGGCGTCGGCGATCTGGTGGGCGGCGTCGCGCACGGCGTTGGCGCGCGCGGTGTAGGCGAAGCCGGCCAGGCGCTGCTGCTTGGCCACGTCGAACAGTTCGTATTCGATGCGGTAGCTGCCGGCACCGCCGTCGACGACGCGCCCGACCACGATGTAGTCCTGGTTGATCGCGCGCCACTCGGGGTAGTTGATCTGGCTGCCCTGGCTGGGCTGGCTGCCCATGCGCTCCACGGGCAGGCCGCGGAACTGGCCGGAGCGGTTGAGGTCGTCGCGGATCACCTTGGCGATGTCGGTCTGCGGTGCGGTGGCCGAGCCCTGGTAGGGCATGGGCACGACCACGATGGGCAGGGCAGCGGCTTTGCCGCCGACGATGTCGACATCCAGCCCCTGGGCCGCGGCGGTGAACGGAAGCAGCAGCGCCAGCAGCGCGGCCAGCCAGGTCAGGGGTCGATTCATCGGCACTCCATGGTTCGGACGCAGGGGACTTGTTCAGCTTGGGATTCTTAACAGTTTGGAGGTGAACGCCACCTCAAAGCTGAACGAATTCAGGCCGAACGGCGCCCAGGCTAGTCCTGGGCGGTAAAAGTGAAGTTGAGCTGGCGGTTGAACACCTTCTCGAAGCCCGCGTAGGGCAAGGGCTGGGCCTTGAGCACCGCGGCCTCGATCGAGCGCTGCGCCTGTTCATCGTAGGAGCAGGGCGAAGACACTTTCACGTCAATGACTTCGCCGCCCTGCAGCTGGCGGATGACCAGGCGGCACTTGGCCCCCAGCGGCACGCTGTCGGGGCGGGTCCATTTGGACTTGATCGCCGCCTGCAGGGCCGCGATGTAGGCCGCCTGCAGGCCCGGGTCGCCGGCCCCGCCGGGGCCGGCCTGGGCGCTGGCGGCGGCGTCGGACTGGGCGGCCTGGGTCGAGGCGCGGCTGGCGCTGGCGTCGGCCAACTGCTCCAGGCGCTGCTGCTCCATCCGGGTCGCGCGCGCGGCCAGGTCGCGCTTGCGCCGGATCTCGTCGATCTTCTTCTGCCGCTCGATCTCTTCCTGCTCGGCCAGGCGCTGCTTCTCCTGGGCCTCGAGCTGGCGCTGCTGCTCGGTCAGGTCGACCTGCTCCTGGCGCTGCTTGGCCTCCTGCAGCTCGCGCTCGGTGGCGGGGTTCGGGGTCGGGGTGTCGACCACCTGCTCCTGACTGACGTCGTCGGGCAGCGGGATGAAGTCCTGCGCGCTCTGCTGCGCCGGGGTGGTGGCGTCCTGCGGGCGCGGCTCGGGTTCGGGCTGCGGCAGCGGCTCGTCGGGTTCGGGCACCGGCTCCTTGACCGGATCGACCTTGCTGCGCAGGGTGCGCTGCATGGCCGCCGACAGTTCGCTGGCGTCGACCAGTTCGGTCTGCATGAGCGAACCGCCGCCGCCGGCCGAGCCGCTCCAGTTGAACAAGGCGCTGAGCACGATCGCCAGGATCAGCAGGCCGTGCAGCAGCACGGCCAGGCCGACCGCCTGCGCGGTGTCGGCGCGGGTTTCCCTCATTGCGCCGCGCCCTTCTCGGGCTGGCTCATCAGGCCCACCTTCTCCACGCCCGCGTCCTTGAGCGTGTCGATGGCGTCCATGATGATCTGGTACTTCACGTTGCCGTCGCCGCCCACGTAGACCTGCAGCTTGCCCTTCTCGTTCTCGGCCACCAGGGCGCGCACGCGGGTCAGCAGAGTCTGGCGGCTCACACCCTCCTTCTTCCCGGCCTTCACGGTCAGGAAGTAGTTGCCATCCTTGTCGACCTGGACCACCACCGGGTCGTTCTTGGTCTCGATGGACTTGGCGTTGGAATTGGGCAGATCGACGTCGATGCCCAGGGTCAGCAAGGGCGCGGTGACCATGAAGATGATCAACAGCACCAGCATCACGTCGATGTAGGGCACGACGTTGATTTCGGACTTGAGCTTGCGCTTGCGATGGCGGCGTGCGGCTAGGCCGGACATGGCGTTCCTCTCGTGTTCGTGGGTCTTAACGGCCGAAGCGGTCGCTTCGGGTTAGGCCTCGTCGAGGTGCGCCTGCCGCTGCAGGATCGAGGAGAACTCTTCGGAGAACGCGTCGTAGCGCACCGACAGGCGCTCCACGCCGGTGGCGAAGCGGTTGTAGGCCCACACCGCCGGGATCGCCACGAACAGGCCCATCGCGGTGGCCAGCAGCGCCTCGGAAATGCCCGGGGCGACGTCGGCGATGCCGACCTGCTTGGTGGTCGAGATCAGCGAATGCATGGTGACCATGATGCCGAACACGGTGCCGACCAGGCCGATGTAGGGCGAGGTGGAGCCGATGTTGGCCAGCAGTTCCAGGTTGTGCTCCAGGCCGTCGAGCTCGCGCGAGCCGGTGGCGCGCATGGCGCGCTGGGCGCCTTCGAGCTGGGCGCGGGCGTCGACGCCGCGGCGCTGGCGGATGCGGTTGAACTCGCGGAAACCGGCCTCGAAGATCGCCTCCAGGCCGCCGATGCCGCGGTTGCGCTCGGTGGTGCCGGCGTAGAGCTTGCTCAGCTCGGCGCCCGACCAGAAGCGCTCCTCGAAATGGTCGGCCTCGTTCTTGGCCCGGCGGATCACCTTCCACTTGCGGAAGATGATGATCCAGGAGGTGATCGAGGCCAGCACCAGCAGGGCCATGATGAACTGCACCGGGATGCTGGCCTTGAGCACCAGGTCGAGCAGGCTGAACTCGCCCGTCGCCGCGGCGGCAGCGGCCTGCGTCGCCACGCTGGCGGCCTCTTCCGGCAGGGCTTCCACGGTCGTGGCCAGCAGCGCGATCAACGATGAGGTCATGCTTGGTTCTCCGTAGCCCGCTGCACGGGCCTGATGGTGGCTTACGGTGTTCGGGTTGTTCGGTCTTACTTGGGGCGGTCTTACTTGGGGCGGTCTTACTTGAGCTGGTCTTGCACCGGGGTTTCCAGCGCCTTCAGCGGTTCGTACAGCGACGGCGGGATCGGCGTGGGGCGGAACCCTTCGGCATCCAATGCCGCCACGCGCACGGTCGCGGTCAACAGCCGCTCGCCGTCGCGGTGGATGGCCTGGGCGAACACCAGGCTGGCGCGGCGGCAGTCGCGCAGCTCGGCCGTCACCTGCAAGGCGTCGTCCAGGCGCGCGGGCTTGAGGAAGTCGATCTGCATGGCGCGTACCGCGAACACCAGGCCGAATTCCCGCCGCAACCGATCCTGGCCGTAGCCCTGCGCGCGCACCCATTCGCTGCGCGCGCGTTCCAGGAACGCCAGGTATTGCGCGTGGTAGACCACGCCACCGGCGTCGGTATCTTCCCAATAGACGCGTGTCGGCCAACTGAACGCCGGAGCAATCACCGCATCAACCTCCGTCGAATAGCCCGCCGTTGTTGGGTTTGGGCTTCAGGCCCAGGTGCCGGTAGGCCTTGGGCGTGGCCATGCGCCCGCGTGCGGTGCGGATCAGGTAGCCCTGCTGGATCAGATAGGGCTCGATCACGTCTTCCAGGGTGCCGCGCTCCTCGCTCAGCGCCGCGGCCAGGGATTCCACCCCGACCGGGCCGCCGTCGAAGGAGTCGACGATGGTATTCAGCAGGCGCCGGTCGAGTTCGTCGAAACCTTCCGGGTCGACCTTGAGCATGGCCATGGCGGCGTCGGCCACCTCGCGGTCGATATGGCCGGCCGCGCGCACCTGGGCGTAGTCGCGCACGCGCCGGAGCAGGCGGTTGGCGATGCGCGGGGTGCCGCGCGAGCGCTTGGCGATCTCGGCCGCGCCCTCGGGCTCGCAGGCGATGCCCAGGATCTGCGCCGAGCGGCGCACGATCCGGGTCAGTTCCTCGGCGCTGTAGAACTCCAGGCGCTGGACGATGCCGAAACGGTCGCGCAGCGGCGCGGTCAGCAGGCCGGCGCGGGTGGTCGCGCCGATCAGGGTGAACGGCGGCAGGTCGAGCTTGATCGAACGCGCGGCCGGGCCCTCGCCGATCATGATGTCGATCTGGTAGTCCTCCATCGCCGGGTACAGCACTTCCTCGACCACGGGCGAGAGGCGGTGGATTTCGTCCACGAACAACACGTCGTGCGGCTGCAGGTTGGTCAGCAGCGCGGCCAGGTCGCCGGCCTTCTCGATCACCGGGCCCGAGGTCTGGCGCAGGTTCACGCCCAGCTCGTTGGCGATCACGTGGCTCAGGGTGGTCTTGCCCAGGCCCGGCGGGCCGAAGATCAGCACGTGGTCCAGCGCCTCCTGGCGTTGGCGGGCGGCCTCGATGTAGATCTTCAGCTGCTCGCGGACCGGCTGCTGGCCCAGGTATTCGTCCAGGCGCTTGGGCCGGATCGAGGCCTCCAGGGCCTCGTCTTCGCGGGTGGCGCCGGGGGCGATGATGCGCTGCTCGTTCATGCGGCTATGTTCGCATGCGCGGGGACGGTTCTGGGGCGACGGCGGTGGCGGTTGGCGGTGGCCAGGGCGGCGGGTGCGGCGAATGGGGGGTGATATCGCTCCCTTCTCCCGCTTGCGGGAGAAGGTGCCCGGAGGGCGGATGAGGGCGTGCGGAGTGGGGCTGGCGGCGCGAGGTGGTTGGTTCGCGTGCCCTCACCCCAACCCCTCTCCCGCGCAGCGGGAGAGGGGCTCAAGCGCGCGAGAGCCTAGATCTCGACCTGCGCGCCCAGCTCGACCAGGCGGTTGCCGGGAATGCGGAAGAAGCCCGTCGCAGGCGCCGCGTTGCGGTGCATGAAGGCGAACAGGCGGTCGCGCCAGATCGGCATGCCGCGGTGGCGGCTGGCGACCACGGTTTCGCGGCTGGCGAAATAGGTGGTGTCCATGGGATCGAAGTAGATGCCGCCGGCGTCGCAGGAGCGCATCAGCGCCAGCGGCACGTCGGGCACTTCCATGAAGCCGAAGCGGATCAGCACGCGGTAGAAGTCGTCGCCGATGGCCTCGATCTTCAGCCGCTTCTCGCGCGGCGCGTGCGGCACGTTCAGCGTTTCCACGGTCAGGAACACGTTGCGCTCGTGCAGCACCTTGTTGTGCTTGAGGTTGTGCAGCAGCGCATGCGGCACCACGCCCTTGTCGGCGGTCATGAACACCGCGGTGCCGGGCACGCGCACCGGCGGGGCCAGCATCAGGCCGGGCAGGAAGCTGTCGAGCTGGATGCCTTCCTTGCGCACTTCCTCGTGCAGCAGCTCGCGGCCGCGGCGCCAGGTGCGCATGACGGTGAACACGGTCAGGCCCAGCACCACCGGGAACCAGGCGCCCTCGAAGAACTTGGCGCCGTTGGCGATGACGAAGCCCACGTCGACGATGAAGAACACCACGCACAGCGGCAGCACCCAGGTGCGCCAGCGCGGCCACAGCGCGCGCGCGACCAGGGCCAGCAGCAGGGTGTCGATCAGCATGGTGGCCGAGACCGAGATGCCGTAGGCGGTGGCCAGCGCGGTGGAGCTGCGGAAGGCCAGGACCACGCCGATCACCGTGATCGCCAGCACCCAGTTGATGTAGGGCACGTAGATCTGGCCGATGGTGTCGTGCGAGGTGTGCTTGATCTGCATGCGCGGGATGTAGCCCAACTGCATGGCCTGGCGCGCCACCGAGAAGGCGCCGGTGATGACCGCCTGCGAGGCGATCACCGCGGCCATGGTGGCCAGCACGATCATCGGGTACAGCGCCCAGGCCGGCACCGCCTCGAAGAACGGGTTGCGCACCGCGTCGGGGTGGTCGAGCACGAACGCGCCCTGGCCCAGGTAGTTCAGCATCAGGCAGGGCAGCACCAGGATGTACCAGGCGTAGCGGATCGGGCGCGCGCCGAAGTGGCCCATGTCGGCGTACAGCGCTTCGCCGCCGGTCACCGCCAGCACCACCACGCCCAGGATCAGCACCGAATGCGCGCCGTGGTCGAGGAAGAAGCGCACGCCCCAGATCGGGTTCAGCGCCTTGAGCACTTCCGGCGCGTCGATGATGTTGTGGATGCCGATCGCGGCCAGGGCCAGGAACCAGACCGTGGTGATGGGGCCGAAGATGCGGCCGACCTTCTCGGTGCCGAAGCGCTGGGCCAGGAACACGATCACCAGGATCACCACGGTGATCGGCACGATGAAGCGGTGCAGGCCGGGCGCGGCCACTTCCAGGCCCTCGACCGCGCCGAGCACGGTGATGGCCGGAGTGATCACGCTGTCGCCGAAGAACAGCGAGGCGCCGAAGATGCCCAGAATGCCGACCACGTAGGCCGAGCGCCCGCCCTTGGCCAGGGTGCGCTGGGCCAGGGTCATCAGCGCCATCACGCCGCCCTCGCCCTCGTTGTCGGCGCGCATGATGATGGTCACGTACTTGAGCGTGACCACGATCATCAGCGCCCAGAACACCAGCGACAGGATGCCCAGCACGGTGTCGTGGAATTCCACCGGGCCCACGCCGGGGCCGACCAGGCCGAAGTGCGGCGAGAACGCCTCCTTCAGCGTGTACAGCGGGCTGGTGCCGATGTCGCCGAAGACCACGCCGATCGCGCCGACGACCAGGCCGGCCAGGCCTTTGTTGCCGTGGCCATGGCTATGGCCAGCGGCGTCGTGGCCGGGCTTGCGTTTCGGCGCGGGGGTGGAGGGGACGGTGGAAGCCATGGTTGCTAGGTGCTCCGGGGCGGCGGGAACGCCGCCTTGGGCTCAGCGCAGCGCGGACTTTAGCGCCTTGCGGATGATGGCGGCGGCATCGTCGCCGGCGGCGGTGGCCTCGCGCGCCATGCGCGCGGCCTCGGCGGGCTTGTAGCCCAACTGCTGCAGGGCCACGACGGCCTCGCTCTGCGGATCGGCGGGCACGCCGGCGCTGCCGATGGTCGCGCCGGCGCCGGCGAAGTCCGCGGCGCGGTCGCGCAGCTCCACCACCATGCGCTCGGCGGTCTTCTTGCCGATGCCGGGAATGCGGGTCAGCGCGGTCACGTCGCCGGCCTGGACCAGGCGCGCGAACTCCTCCACCGGCACGCCCGACAGCACGGCCAGGGCGATCTTGGCGCCGATGCCGCTGACCTTCTGCACGTCGCGGAACAGGCGCCGCTCGGTTTCGCGCAGGAAGCCGTACAGCGACACGCTGTCTTCCTTCTGCGCGTAATGGGTAAACAACGCGACTTCGCGGCCCAACTCGGGCAGGTCGTAGAAGGTGCTCATCGGCGCTTCCAGCTCGTAGCCCACGCCGTTGACGTCGACCACGATCCAGGGCGGCGCCTTATGCACCAAGATGCCTTTGAGACGACCGATCACGGACAGGCTCCCATGCGACGGATTCCCCGGGTTCTGGCGCGGCGGCTCATGCGCCGCGCCTGCGCAGCTGCGCGGTGCTCAGGCCGGTGCGCGCCGCCGTAGCGCTCATATGCGCATGGGTCAGCGCCACCGCAAGGGCGTCGGCGGCGTCGGCCTGCAGCTTCATTTCCGGCAGGTTCAGCAGCAGCCGCACCATGTGCTGGATCTGCTGCTTGTCGGCCGCGCCGCGGCCCACCAGTGATTGTTTGATGACCCGCGGCGGGTACTCGCTGATCGGCAAGCGCCGGCGCACCACGGTGGCCAGCGCGGCGCCGCGGGCATGGCCCAGCTTCAGCGCCGAGGTCGCCGATTTGTCCATGAACACCGTTTCGATCGCGACCTGCTGCGGCTGCCATTCCTCCAGCGCCGCCTCCAGGCCCTCGCACAGCAGCCCCAGCCGCGACGGGAAGTCGTCGGCGTCGAGCAGCTTCAGCGCCTGCGCGTGCACGTAGGTGCAACGGCCGTCGGCCGCCACGTCGATGACGCCCAGGCCGGTCCGCTGCGAACCGGGGTCGATGCCGAGGATGCGGATCACGTCGGCGGCTTAGGCGTAGGCGTCGGCGCCGAGTTCGGCGTTGGAATACACGTTCTGCACGTCGTCCAGGTCTTCCAGCCAGCCCAGCAGCTTGACCACCTGCTGCGCGGTCTCGCCGCTCACGGCGATGTCGTTCTCGGCGCGGTAGGTGACCTCGGCCTGCTCGGGCCTGAGCCCGGCGGCTTCCATCGCGGCCTTGACCTCGGCGAAGGCCTCCGGCGCGGTCAGCACGTCGATGGAGCCGTCGTCGGGGTAGACCACCACGTCGTCGGCGCCGGCCTCGATTGCGGCCTCGGTCACCCGGTCCTCGTCCGAACCGGCCGGGAACCAGAGCACGCCGCGCTTGGCGAACAGGAACGCGACCGAGCCGTCGGTGCCCAGGTTGCCGCCGAACTTGCCGAAGGCGTGGCGCACATCGGCCACGGTGCGCACGCGATTGTCGGTCAGGCAGTCCACGATCACCGCCACGCCGCCGGGCGCGTAGCCCTCGTAGCGCACTTCTTCGTATTCCACGCCTTCCAGCGTACCGGTGGCCTTCTTGACCGCACGCTCGATCACGTCCTTGGACATGTTCGCCGACAGCGCCTTGTCGATGGCGCTGCGCAGGCTGGGATTGCCGCCCGGATCGCCGCCGCCGCGGCGCGCGGCGACGCTGATCTCGCGGATGATCTTGGTGAAGATCTTGCCGCGGCGCGCGTCCTCGGCGTTCTTGCGCGCTTCGATCGACGGACCTCTACCCATGGCGTTACCGGCTCAATCTGTGAACAAGCCGGCGATTTTACTCGATAGCGGGTAATTACCGGGCGGCGGCGCCCGCCGGCGCCGGCCGCAGGCGGCCGTGGCGGAAGAAGGCCGCCGCCATCGCCGCGGCCTCGGGCGAGAACAGCAGGCCGGTATGGCTGGCCGGGATCACCGCATGGTCGGCCAGCCCGTCCAGGCGGGTCTCGGCCACGGACACCGTGCCGTCGTTGTCGCCATCGAAGCCGGCGAACAGGCGGCCCAGGCCGTGCGGGCTGCTGCCGGCGATCACCGCCACCTCGGCGCGGCCGCGCCAGGGTGGGCAGCCGCGCTGCAGCAGCTGGGCGCTGCGGCCCAGCGCGGCCAGGGTCCAGGGGCGCCGGGCCAGCCCGCCGGCGGCGGCGCTGCCGCACAGCGGCGAGCCCAGGCAGACCACCCGACGCACCGGCAGCTGCGGGTGCGCGGTCAGCGCGCTCAGGGTCATCAGGCCGCCCAGGCTGTGCGCCAGCACGTGGCAGGGCTCGGCCGACAATCGCCGCACCAGCGGCGGCAGCGCCGCATCCGGGCCGCCGCCGGCGCCGGGGTAGGCGTAGATCTCCGGCACGTAGCCGGCCGCGGCCAGGCGCTGGGCCATCCAGCGCATCGACAGGCCCGGCATCCAGATGCCGTGCAACAGCACCACCCGTTGCGTCTGCGCTGCCGTCATCGCGTCGATCCCTGTCCGGTCCGGCTAACGATATCGGGGCCGCCCCGATGCCAGGCAAGTCGCGCGGCTCGCGCCGCGCCTGGACGCAGCGTGACCGCGCTAGCGGAACGGTTGTCCCACCGGCGGGCCGGCGCGGATTGTGATGCCGCGCCTAGGCGGCCGCGCCGCGCGGCGGCCAGCATCGCCGCTCCCCACCCCCACGGAGTCCACATGGACCTGCGATCCGTATTGCCCGCAGCGCTCGCCCTGGCCCTGGCCGCCCTGCCCGCCCGCGCCGGCGAGCTGCTGCCCGCGCAGAGCAACGACGACCTCAACAACCCGCACCGCGGCTTCCTGCTGTGGGGCACCACGGTCGGCGCCGACGGCGGCCTGCCGGACAACCACTACGGCGCCTCGATCTACCAGATCTACCTGCCCTGGCGCGAAGTGGAGACCGCCGATGAACAGTACGACTGGGACGGCTTCGAGCGGCGCCACCTGGCGCCGATCCTGGCCGAAGACCCCAACGCCACCTTCGTGCTGCGGCCGGTGGCCGACTACCCCGACAGCGTGGGCAACAACATCCACCACTACTACGACGCCGAGCAGCCCGAGCGCGATTACCCCAAGTTCCTGGGCCTGCCGCCGCTGAACGTCGCCGGCCGCAGCTACAGCAACTGCGGCGGCGACGGCCCCGGCGTGGCGCCGGACTACAACAGCCCGGCCATGCGCGAGCAGCTGCAGCAGTTCGTGCGCGCCTTCGCCGCGCGCTACGACGGCGACCCGCGCATCACCGCCGTGCACGTGGGCCTGCTCGGCTTCTGGGGCGAATGGCACACCTCCGGCTGCGCCAGCTACGAGCCCGACGCGACCACGCGCGCGCTGGTGCGCGAGGCCTACGTCGCCGCGTTCCGGCAGACCCCGCTGCACACGCGCTACGCCCGCGCCAGCGACGTGGGCGGCGCCGGCTTCGGTTTCAGCGAGGACTTCTTCCCCTCGTTCACCGCGCGCTGCAACGCCTACACGCCCAAGCTGCCGCGCTGCGACGACACCGGCTGGTGGAACCTGGAATGGGGCTATCAGAACGAGGTGCCGGCGGCACGCGAGAACTGGCGCCAGAACCCTATCGGCGGGGAAAGCCCGTATGCCGATCAGAAGCGCAGCTGGACCGACCGCACCGCCGACATCGTCAAGCTGGTGCGCGACTACCACCTGACCTGGCTGGGCCCGGCCGGGCAGCACGAGAACACCGGCACCGCCGCGTTCCGCGCCAAGCTGGTCGGCATCAAGCGCGCGCTGGGCTACGAGTTCACCGTGCGCCGCGTGGCCTGGGCCGACACCACGACGGCCGGCGCCGCCCTGCCGGTCACGCTGAGCATCCAGAACACCGGCGTGGCGCCGCTGTATCAGGTCTACCAGGCCGAGCTGCATTGGCTGGATGCGGCCGGCACGGTGCGGGCCAAGTCGGTGCTGGACTATCCGCTGACCGGGTTGCTGCCCGGCGCCGCGCACAGCGCCGAGCTGCAGGCTACCGTGCCCGCGTCGCTGGCGCCGGGGCGCTACACGCTGAAGCTGGCGCTGGCCGACAGCTGGCCGGGGCGCCGCGCGATCGCGCCGCAGAACGTCGGGCGCGACAGTGCGCGGCGGTTGACGCTGGGAGCGGTGGACGTAACGGCGGCGCGTTGAGCGTTGCCCGTGGGAGCGGCGAATGCCGCTCCCGCAATCGCCGCGCGCCGCTTGCTGCCTTGGGGTAGGAGCGACGTGAGTCGCGACCACGCCGTAGCCCAAGCACGCGGTCGCGGCTCACGCCGCTCCTACCCCGGAGCAACAAAACATGTGCCGGCAGCGACCAAAGTTCCTGTAGGAGCGGCGCGAGCCGCGACCACGACAAAGCGAACGGCGGCGCAAGCGGCGAGGCCGGTGGAATCGCTATTACGCAGCAGCCGAAACATGGCGGTCGCGGCTTGCGCCGCTCCTACCCCGCAACAGGGCTGCCAGCCGGGCGCCGCAGGATGTATTCGTGATCGCGGGTGTCGCCGACCACGAATTCGTAATCGCCCACGTGGACGAAACCGTGGCGGGCGTAGAAGCGCTGGGCGCCGTGGTTTTCCGACCACACGCCGATCCACAGCGTGCGCGGGCCGTCGCGCAGCAGCCAGTCCAGCGCCGTCTGGAACAAGCGCCCGCCCCAGCCGCCGTTCTGCGCCTCGCGCAGCACGTACAGGCGCTTGAGTTCGCCGTCGCCGGGCGCGACCTCGGCGTGCGGCAGGCCGCAGGGACCGGCCAGGGCATGGCCCACGGCGATGCCGTCGCGCTCCAGCAGCCACACCGCGCACTGCGGATCGGCCAGGGGGCGCGCCTGCGCCTGCAGCGAGTAGCTGTCGTCGAGGAAGCGCTGCAGATGCTCCGGCGGGTACAGATGGCCGAAGGTTTCGCTGAAAGTGCGCGACGCCAGGTCGGACAACAACGTCGCGTCGGCGGGGCCGGCGCGGCGAATGGCGTAGACGGGCGTGGCGTTCATCGTAGGACCGCGCAGGAACGAACGCCGTCCGGACCCGGCTTAGGCCGGATCCTTCGGCCGCACCATCACATGCACTTCGGCCAGCTGCGCGTCCGGGATCGGCGACGGCGCGCCGGTCATCAGGCACTGCGCGGTGGTGGTCTTGGGGAAGGCGATCACGTCGCGGATCGACTCGGTGCCGGCCATCAGCGCGGCGATGCGGTCGATGCCGAAGGCGATGCCGCCGTGCGGCGGCGCGCCGTACTTGAGCGCGTCGAGCAGGAAGCCGAACTTGGCCTCGGCTTCTTCCGCGCCGATGCCGAGCAGGTCGAACACCGCCGACTGCATCTGCGGGCGGTGGATGCGGATCGAACCGCCGCCGATCTCGTTGCCGTTGAGCACCATGTCGTAACCGCGCGACACGGCGGTCTTGGCGTTGGCGCGCAGGTCGGCGATGTCGTCCACGGCCGGCGCGGTGAAGGGGTGGTGCAGGGCCACGTAGCGCTGCGCCTCTTCGTCCCACTCGAACATCGGGAAGTCGGTGACCCACAGCGGCTTCCAGCCCTCGCCGACCAGGCCCAGGTCCTTGCCCAGCTTCAGGCGCAGCGCGCCCATGAAGTCGCTGGCGGTCTTGGCGTCGGCGGCGCCGAAGAAGATCATGTCGCCGGTTTGCGCGCCGGCGGCCGCGACGATCGCGGCCAGGGTGGCGTCGTCGAAGAACTTGGCGATCGGCGAGTTGATGCCCTCGCGGCCCTTGCCGGCGTCCTCGATCTTCATCCAGGCCAGGCCCTTGGCGCCGTGCTTGGCCGCATGCGCGCCGGCCTCGTCGATCTGCTTGCGCGACCAGCCCGCGGCGCCCGGCGCGCGCAGCGCGATCACCCGGCCGTCGGCGTGGTTGGCCCAGTCGGTGAAGACCTTGAACTCGCAGTTCTTGACCAGCTCGGCGATGTCGGCGAATTCCAGGTCGATGCGCAGGTCGGGCTTGTCCGAACCGTAGCGGCGCATGGCCTCGGCATAGGTCATGCGCGGGAACTGCGCGTCCAGCTCCACGCCGATGGTGTCCTTGAACACCACGCGGATCATGTCCTCCACGGTGTCCTGCACGTCGCGCTCGGACACCCAGGCGAATTCCATGTCCAGCTGGGTGAATTCCAGCTGGCGATCGGCGCGCAGGGCTTCGTCGCGGAAGCAGCGCGCGATCTGGTAATAGCGGTCGAAGCCGGCCACCATCAGGATCTGCTTGAACAGCTGCGGCGACTGCGGCAGCGCGTAGAACTCGCCCGGATGCATGCGCGCCGGCACCAGGAAGTCGCGTGCGCCCTCGGGCGTGGCCTTGGTCAGGATCGGGGTCTCGATGTCCTGAAAGCCGCGCTCGTCCAGCCAGCGGCGCAGCGACTGCACCAGGCGGATGCGCGTGCGCATCATCTTCTGCATCTCCGGACGGCGCAGGTCCAGGTAGCGGTAGGTCAGGCGGGTTTCCTCGCCGGCATTCTCGTGGGCGTGGAACGGCAGCGGCTCGGCCTTGTTCAGCACTTCGATCCGCGACGGCAGCACTTCGACCTTGCCGCTGCGGATCTTCTCGTTGGCCGCGCCGCGCGCGCGCACGGTGCCGGTCACGCGGACGCAGCTCTCCACGCTCAGATCGCTGGCGGCCTTGAACAGCTCGCCCATGTCCGAGTCGACCACGATCTGGACCACGCCTTCGTGATCGCGCAGATCGGTGAACACCACGTGGCTCTGGACGCGGTTGGTGTTGACCCAGCCGCACAGGGTGACGGTCTGGCCGATCAGCGCCTCGTCGACGAGGCCGCAGAAGTGGGTACGCATGAAAACTCCGGGATCGAAACGGCGGCCGGCGGCGGGGCCGGCACGGTGGGGGGCGCCAGGCGGGGCCGGCGCGTCCCGGCCGGGGCCGGGAACACGCTATCTTAACGGCTCCGGCCGGTTACTTGTCCGGCCCCGCGCCTTCGGGCTGCATTCCCTACGTATCCGTTCCGCCCTCGTTCCGTCTGCACGACCGGCCGCGGCCCGGACCGCCGCGCGCATCATCCGGCTGGGGGAAAGGCCATGCTGAAACTGCTCAAACCGCTGTCGCTGGCGCTGTGCCTGGCCGCCCTGGCCACGCCCGCGCTGGTCCAGGCCCAGGTGCAAACCCGCGCCTACGCGCCCGAGAACCTGCGCACCCTGTCGCACAACGACCAGGTGCGGGTGATCAGCCTGGAATATTCCGAACAGTCCGGCGGCCGCCGCATCCCGGACGATCAGTTGCGCTTCTACCTGGACCAGGTCAACCGTTCCAACTGGACCTTCAGCCGGATCAAGTCCGACATCGCCACATCCTTGGGCGGCGGCGGAGTCGGCCCGGGCCCGCAGCCCGGCGGCAGCATCCGCTGCGAAAGCACCGACGGCCGCCCGCGCACCTGCCGCGCGCCTTGGAACGGCTATTCGCGGCTGCTGCGGCAGCTGTCCAAGACGCCCTGCACCGAGGGCCAGACCTGGCAGTCGCGCGACGGCAACATCTATGTCAGCGGCGGCTGCCGCGGCGAGTTCGGGCCCGGCCTGAGCCCGCCGGTGCCGCCGGTGGGCCAGACCGTGCGCTGCGAGAGCAACGACGGCCGCCCGCGCACCTGCCAGGTGCCGTGGAACGGGCGCACCCGGCTGTCGCGGCAGTTGTCCAGCTCGGCCTGCGTCGAAGGCCGCAGCTGGCAGCAGCAGAACGGCAGCGTCTGGGTCAGCCAGGGCTGCCGCGCCGAGTTCGTGGCCGACTACCAGGTGCAGCCGCCGGTGGGCGGGCGCCGGGTCAGCTGCTCCAGCAACGACAACCGCACCACCACCTGCGCCTGGCCGCCGGGTTACGGCGTGCCCCGCCTGATCCAGCAGGTTTCCCGCCAGCCCTGCATCCAGGGCCAGACCTGGGGCATCAGCTCGGCCACCGCGATCTGGGTCAGCCGCGGCTGCCGCGGCGTGTTCGGCAACTGAGTGAGCGCCGGCGCGGCGGGCGCCGGGCCGGCGTCCGCTGCGTTCAGTCGGCCGAGGCGGCGGGCTTGGCCGCCGGCTTGGTCTCGGTCTTGGCCGGCTCGCTCTTGGCCGGTTCGGGCTTGCTCTCGGCCGGTTTGGCCGCGGCGGTGCCGCCGTCGACCAGGTTGCGCTTCTTGTCCCCGTCCTTCTTGAAGTCGGTTTCGTACCAGCCGCCGCCGGCCAGGCGGAACTGCGGCGCGGTCAGCTGCCGGCCCACGGCCTCGGCGCCGCAGGACGGGCAGGCGCTGGGGTCGGCGTCGGACAGCTTCTGCAGGCGGTCGAAGCTATGGCCGCAGGCATTGCACTGGAAGGCGTAGATGGGCATCGCGATTCGGGTCTTTCGGGGACGGACGACGGGGACAGTGGGGGCGAACCTGGCCGATTCAACCATAACCAGGCTGGCCGGCAGGCCCGGGGCCGAGGGCGTCCGGCAGGCGCCGTCGGTGCAGCGGTAGTAATTGGGCCGCACCCCGGTACTCACCGCCTGATAGGGACCGGTATAGCCGGCCGGCTTCTGCTCGAACTGCAGGTGCAGGTCCTCGATCCCGTACCAGCCGTCGCCGACCCGCTTGAGCGGCTGGAAGTAGCGCACCCGCGAGGGCGCGCAGGTCAGCGCCCCGGCCGCGAAGGCGCTGGCGCAGTCGCGAACGCTGCGCTGGCCTTCGCGGCGGTCGAAAACGGCGCTGCTGTAGGTCTGATAGATCCGGCCGTCCACCGTCTCCCAGCGCAGGGGCGCGCCGCGGGGACCGCTGCCATACCCGTTCTCGCGCTGTTGGCCGTCGCCACCGGCATCGTGCTGGAATTCCAGCGTGTGGTGCGGGTTCGGGTACATGGTCGCCGCGATCTGCGCCGAGGCCGGGATCCAGGTGCCTACGGCCTGCCCGGCCTGGAACGGCACGTCGCCGATCGCCAGGGACCCGCTCACGCCCGTCCAAACCTGCCCGGCGGTGGCGCCGGAATTGCCGGTGGCCAGATAGACCACGGTGTCGACGGTCTCGTCGTCGCCGTCGATGCTCCAGTAGCGCAGCGTCGCCAGCGGCGTGCGCACCAACAATTGATTGCGCTCGACGGACCAGTCGAAGGCGACGCCGCCGCCCGCAGCCTGCGGCCGCATGTAAGCGTCGATCTTGGGGCCATGGTCCTCGGTAGCGCCGCTGCCGCCCGGATCGAAGCGGTGCTGGGCGAAGTCGCAGGTTTCCAGGCGTTGACCGCTGGCGAACAGCACGTTGCTCCTGACACAGGGCCAGGGCAAGGCACGCCGGCTGGGCGCCGAGGTCCAGGCGCCGGTGCGCGCGACCTGCTGCAGGTCGGACCCCGACCACAGACGGATCTCGATATACGGGTCCAGCGTCGTCCCCGGCCGGTCGACGGAGGTTCGGTTCCACTGCTCGCGCGCCACCCACAATCCGTGACGGTCGCCGTCGAACAGGCGCCGCAGCACGACGCGATCCAGGCTCAATCGCACGCGCTCGACCGCCTCGTAGCGCTCGTACACGCGCGGAGCGAGCGGCGACAGCCGCACGTCCCCCGAGGCGTTCAGTTCCGTGCGATAGCGCACCGGCGCTTCCTCGGTCTGGCCCGTGTACCAGCCGTAGCTGCCGTCGGTATTGCCCAGCAGCAGCTGCGGCTCGTTGGCGAACACCGGGTAGTTGTCGCGCTGGACCGTGGCCATCAGCAGCAGCTGCAGCGGCAGCTCGGACAAGGACGACAGCGGCGCGTGGCCGATTTGCTGGAACATCGCCTCGGCGCTGGGAGAGCGCCCGTTCTGACTATCGATCCATTGGCTGTAGGCGGCTTCGTTCTCCAGCAGTTGCTGACCGTCGGCATAGCCCGGGGGCAGCGCGACCGCGCCGGAGGCGACGCCGTCGAGCAGGGCACGCGCCTCGAATACGTCTTCGCCGAACAGGCTGCGGCTGGCGCGCTCGAACTCCTGGTCGCTGACCGCATCGCGGCCCTCGAGCGCGTAACGCACCAGGAAGGCCAGCGCGCTGCTCAAGGGCGACACGCGCAGCGTCTGCAGCTCGCTGGCCTCGACCCGGCGATCGCCGCCCGAACGCGCGACCAGCTTGGCGAAGCTGCCGACGATGCTGCGATAGCGCACGCGCTGCGAACGCACCTCCACGCTGACCATGTCGGCGCGGTCCAGCGCGTCGATCGTGGCCAGGTAGCCGCTGCCGTGGATCTGGCCGTTGAAGCTGCGGCTGCCGACTCGGACCAGGATGGCTTCCGGCGCAGCGCCGGGCGCCAGGCCCAGGATTTCGCCCGAGATCGTCAGCGCGATCGGCGGCAGCTTGGGCTGCGAGCCGTGCGCCTCGATCGGCTCGGCGGACTCGCCGGGCAGCGCCTGCGCGATCGTACCGGCACGCGCGAGCGCGAGCTGGAAAGCCTTGTGAAACACCGGCGACGCGAACGCGGCCACGACTACGGCCACAGCGATCGCCGCGAGCCACTTCTTGTTCCAGCGCATTCGCATCCCCAATGCAAACCGCACGGGACCATCCCCGAGCGCGCGCGGCAATCTAACCCATGGCGCGCGTGGGGGGGACGCTACGCGGCGCCGGTTACGCCGACTTTGCCGCCAGCGGGGGTTTTTTGCGCCGAACCGGTCGTATCGGCACGCGCCCTGGGCGCAGCTTAGAATTCCGGCTCGCTCCCGGCCGGCCGCACGCGGCCGCCGTCACTAGGAACCGCATGTCCCGAAACCTCTGGCTGGGGCTGGCGATCGGCCTCACTGCCGCCGCATTGGCCGCTACCTTCGTCTTCGAACCCACCGCTCTGCGCCGCAAGCCCGCCGTGCCCGAGCGCACGCCGCTGGGCTGGGCCGGACAGCTGCAATTGCGCGCCGGCGACGGCGTATCGGGCTGGCGCGACGGCGCCGCCGCGCAGGCGCGTTTCGCCGACCCTTACGGTCTGGCGCTGGGCCGCGACGGCACCGTCTATGTCGCCGATGCCGGCGACAACAACCGCATCCGCGCGATCCGCGCCGACGGCAGCGTGGTCACGCTGGCCGGTGCCGACGAAGGCTTCCGCGACGGCGTCGGCGCAGCGGCGGCATTCGACACGCCCTCGGGCATCGCCCTGGACGCGGCCGGCAATCTCTACATCGCCGACACCGGCAACCACGCCATCCGCAAGCTCGATCCGCAGGGCCGGGTCAGCACCCTGGCCGGCGACGGCACGGCCGGTTACCGCGACGGCCCGGGCGCGCAGGCGCGCTTCAACGGCCCGGTCGGCGTGGCCTTGGACAAGCAAGGCAACGTCTATGTGGCCGACACCTACAACGACCGCATCCGGGTGATCCGGCGCGACGGTCAGGTGCTCACCCTGGCCGGCGGCGACCAGCCCGGTTACCAGGACGGTCCCGGCCCGCTCGCGCGCTTCGACACGCCCACCGGCCTGGCGCTGGACCGGCACGGCCGCGTCTACGTCGCCGACACCCGCAACAATGCGATCCGCCGCATCGGCCTGGACGGCGCGGTGGACACGGTGCTGCGCACGCAAGCCGAAGACCCGTCAACCGCGCTGCGGCGCCCGCTGAGCCTGGCGCTCACCCACGACAGCGTGCTCTACATCGGCGAAATGGCGCGCGGCCGCGTGCTGCAGCTGGGCCTGGACCGGCAGATGCACGTGGTCAGCGGCGCCACCCAGGCCCAGCGCCTGGCGCGTCCGTCGGCCTTGGCCCTGGCGCCCGACGGCAGCCTGGTGGTGGCCGATGCGCAGAGCTACCGCGTGCACCGCTTGGCGCCCGCGCCGACGGCGGATGCGCCGCCGGTGGTCGGCGCGGCCGGCCCTTCGCCGCAGAACCCGCTACCGCGCAGCGAAGGCCGCTGGCCGCTGGCGCCGCAGTACGCCTGGCACGAAGTGGTGGGCACGCTGGGCGAGGTACGTGGCGACGGCGGCAGCGAAGCGCGCCATCACTTGCACGGCGGCCTGGATATCGCCGGCGATGTCGGCCAGCCGGTGCTGGCCATCGCCGACGGCAAGGTCAGCAACCCCAACAGCTCCTGGGGCCTGGGCGAGCTCGGCGAAGGCATGGCCCTGGACGCGCTGTCCTACATCCACATGCGCGTGGGCCGCAAAGCCAACGGCGATCCGATCGATCCGGCGCGCTTCCAGGCGCTGCTGGATGAGGAAGGCAAGCTGCGGCGCATGCGCGTGCAGCGCGGCACCCGCTTCCGCGTGGGCGATACCCTGGGCACGATCAACCCGATGGCGCACGTGCACCTGGTGCTGGGCGCCAGCGGCTACGAGCGCAATGCGATGGTCTTGGATTTCGCCGGCTTCAGCGACCGCTACGCGCCGCAGATCGAACGCATCGCCCTGCTCGACGCGCTCGCGCAACCGCTGCAGGAGCGCGAGGACGGCCGCCTGCTGGTGGCGCGCGACGGCGGCGGCCTGCAGATCGTGGTCGACGCCTGGGACCAGGTGGACCGCAATCTGCCGCGCCGCCGGCTTGGGCTGTACGCGCTGGGCTACCAGTGGCTGGACGCCGCGGGCCAGCCGTTGCCCGGCTACGAAGCGCCGGTGGTCAATCTGCGCTTCGAGCGCATGCCGGCCGAGGACGAAGCCACCCAGATCGTCTACGCCGACGGCAGCGGCGTGACCGTACACGGCAGCGCGATCACCCGCTTCCGCTACGTGCTTACCAACACCGCCCGCGACGGGCGGTTGGCGGTGGGAGCGTGGCAGCCGGAAACCTTGCCGCCGGGCGACTACATCTTGCGCATCACCGCGCAGGACTACAGCGGCAACGCGGCGCAGTCGCGGCGGGATTTGGAAGTGCGCGTGCGTTGAGATCGCAGCGCCGGACCGTGGATGACGGCGCAAGATCGCAGCTTCGCGTGCCCTCACCCCAACCCCTCTCCCGCAAGCGGGAGAGGGGCTAAAGCACAAGCGGCGTCGGATGCATCCCCTCTCCCGCTTGCGGGAGAGGGCTAGGGTGAGGGGGTGAGCGCGCAGCGCGAATGCTCTTGATCGGGCATCGAACTCTCCACCCCAATAGAAGACCCGAAGAGCCTGCCCCCGCGAAGGCGGGGGGCGGCGCACAGGACGTGCGCCGTTTTCCGCTCGGGCAGGAGGCCCGATCGGAAAATCCCGGCGCGCGCTTCGATCTCGCAGGGGAGCTCTGTCCAAGGACAGCGTTTTTCTTTGGTTACTTTCTTTTGACGCTTATCAAAAGAAAGTGACCCGTCCGCTTGCGGACGGAAGCTGTTGCTGTTGCTTAAACCAGCACACCCAGACACCTTCGCGAGCTCGGAGCGGATCGCGGCTCACGCCGCTCCTACCCCAAGGCGCCAGGGCAGACCCCCAGCCGACCGAAAGCTTCGGCGTAGCTGCGGATTCGCGGTCGCAGCTTGCGCAGCTCCTACAGGGGGCTCGTGGGATTCGTCGTAGTTGGGATTCGCGGTCGCGGCTTAGGCCGCGTCATACAGGAGCAACAGGTCGGCTTCGGCCTGCGCCAACTCCTCCGCCATCGCCTCGCGCTTGCGCGCCAGCTCGGCGGCGTTGTCGCCGCCGCCGGCATAGCGCGTGGGATCGGCCAGGTCCATGTCCAGCGTGTGCAGCTTGGACTCCAGCTCCGCCACCCTGGCCTCGGCCTGCGCCAGCTTGTGCGCATTGACCTTGCGGCCCTTGCCGGCCGGCGCCGCGGGCGGCGGCGGTGCCGCGGCCGGAGCGGCCGCGCGCGGCGCCTTGCCGTCGCCGCTGCTGTCGCGCGTGCGCAGCCAGCTGGCGTAGGCGTCCAGATCGCCGTCGAAGTACTGGGCCACGCCGTCGGCCACGCGCACGAAGGTTTCGCAGACCAGGCCGATCAAGTGGCGGTCGTGCGAGACCAGCACGATCGCGCCGTCGAAATCGGCCAGCGCCTCGGCCAGCGCCTCGCGCATGTCCAGATCGAGGTGGTTGGTGGGTTCGTCCAGCAGCAGCAGGTTGGGCTTGCGCCAGGCGATCAGCGCCAGCGCCAGGCGCGCGCGCTCGCCGCCTGAGAAACCGTCCACCGACTCGAACGCGCGGTCGCCGGGGAAGTTCCACTTGCCCAGGAAATCGCGCAGCTGCTGGGTGGCCACGCCCGGCGCGATGTCGCCGAGCAGGTCGATCGGGCTGGCGCCTTCGCGCAGCGATTCCACCGTGTGCTGGGCGAAGTAGCCGATGCGCAGGTCCGGGTGGCCGCCGCGCTCGCCGCCCAGCAGCGGCAGTTCGCCGACCAGCGACTTGACCAGGGTCGACTTGCCGGCGCCGTTGGGGCCGAGCAGGGCGACGCGGTCGCCGGCTTCGAGGATGAAACCGACGTTATGCAGCACCGTGTGCGAGCCGTAGCCGCAGTCCGCATCGGCGATGCGCAGCAACGCATGCGGCAACTTCACCGGCGCCGGCAGCTCGATGCGCAGCGAGCGCTCGGCGCGCACCGCCTCGGTGCCGGCCAGCTTGGCCAGGCGCTTCATCCGGCTCTGCGCCTGCTTGGCCTTGCTGGCCTTGGCCTTGAAGCGGTCGATGAAGCTCTGCAGGTGGGCGCGCTCGGCCTGTTCCTTCTCGAACGCGATCTGCTGCTGGCGCAACTGCTCGGCGCGCTGGCGCTCGAAGGCGGTGTAGTCGCCGGTGTAGAGCTTGGCCTTGCCCTCGTGCAGGTGCAGGGTGTGGGTGCTGACGCCGTCGAGGAACTCGCGGTCGTGCGAGATCAGCAGCAGCGTGCCCGGGTACTTGAGCAGCCATTGTTCCAGCCACAGCACCGCGTCCAGATCGAGGTGGTTGGTGGGCTCGTCGAGCAGCAGCAGGTCCGACGGCGTCATCAGCGCGCGCGCCAGGTTCAGGCGCACGCGCCAGCCGCCGGAGAATTCCTTGACCGCGCGGCTGTGGGTGTCGGCGGAGAAGCCCAGGCCGTGCAGCAGCTTGCCGGCGCGCGCGCTGGCGTCGTAGCCGCCCAGCTCCTCGAGCCGGTGATGGGCCTCGGCCACCGCTTCCCAGTCCTCGCGCTCCACCGCCGCGCGTTCGGCCAGGATCGCCTGGTAGACGCGGTCGTCGCCGGAGAGCACGAAATCCAGCGCCTCGTCGTCCAGGGCCGGGGTTTCCTGGGCCACGCTGGCGATGCGCACGCGCGCGGGCACGTCGATGTCGCCGCGGTCGGCCTCGACTTCGCCCTGGATCGCGGCGAACAGCGAGGACTTGCCGGTGCCGTTGCGGCCGATCACGCCCACACGCCAGCCGGCGTGCAGGGCAAGGTCTACGTTGGACAGCAGCAGGCGTTCGCCGCGCCGCAGGGCGAAATCACGGAAGGCAATCATGGCGCGCATTGTAGCCGGGGCCGCGCTCCGGCGCCCGTCCCGCGCCCTGCCCCGCCGGCCCTGCATGGCCCGCTGCAGCGCGTCCGGCGGCCGTTTTCGCGCGCTTTTCGGGTCCGCAGCGCTAGGCTGCGGCTTGCATCGGCGCCCCCCGGCCCACATGCTTGCAGACCGACACGACAGGAGATCCGATGCATCACACCTCCCTGATCGCGATCCTCGTCGCCGGCTTCGTGCTGGCGTTCGCCTTCGGCGCGCTGGCCCAGCGCCTGCGCCTCTCGCCGCTGGTGGGCTATCTGATCGCAGGCATCGTCGCCGGCCCCTTCACCCCGGGCTTCGTCGGCGACCAGACCCTGGCCCCGCAGTTGGCCGAAATCGGCGTGATCCTGCTGATGTTCGGCGTGGGCCTGCATTTCTCCATGCGCGACCTGCTGGCGGTGAAGGCCATCGCCCTGCCCGGCGCGGTGGTGCAGATCGGCGCCGCGGCGGTCATGGGCTGGGGCCTGGCGCGGTTCCTGGGCTGGTCGCATGGCGCCGGCCTGGTGTTCGGCCTGGCGCTGTCGGTGGCCAGTACCGTGGTGCTGCTGCGCGCGCTGGAGGAACGGCGCCTGGTGGAAACCGCCAAGGGCCGGATCGCGGTGGGCTGGCTGATCGTCGAGGACCTGGCGATGGTGTTGGCGCTGGTGCTGCTGCCGGCACTGGCCGGACTGCTCAAGGGCGAGGCCGGCGACGCCAGCGAGGTGTGGAGCGCGCTGTTCAAGACCTTCGCCAAGGTCGGCGCCTTCGTCGCGGTCATGCTGATCGTCGGTCGCCGGGTGATCCCGTGGATCCTCGAGCGCGTGGCCGGCACCGGCTCGCGCGAACTGTTCACCCTGTGCGTGCTGGCGATCGCGCTGGGCGTGGCCTTCGGCTCGGCCGAACTGTTCGGCGTGTCCTTCGCCCTGGGCGCGTTCTTCGCCGGCATGCTGCTCAACGAATCCGAATTCAGCCACCAGGCCGCCAACGAGACCCTGCCGCTGCGCGACGCGTTCGCGGTGCTGTTCTTCGTCTCGGTGGGCATGCTGTTCAATCCGATGATCCTGGTCGAAAAGCCGCTGGAGGTGCTGGCCACCTTCGCCATCATCGTGCTGGGCAAGTCCATCGCCGCCTACGCGATCGTGCGCGCGTTCGGCAAACCCAACTCCACCGCGCTGATGATCTCGGCCAGCCTGGCCCAGATCGGCGAGTTCTCCTTCATCCTGGCCGGCCTGGGCCTGCAGCTGGAAATCCTGCCGCCGGAGGGTCAGGACCTGATCCTGGCCGGCGCGCTGCTGTCGATCGTGGTCAACCCGCTGCTGTTCGCCTGGCTGGACCGCAAGCAGGCGCGCGAAGCCGCGGCGCTGCAGGAGGCCAGGACCGACCCCGTGCAGCCGGCCGTGCCGGCCGACATCGACAACCACGTGATCCTGATCGGCTACGGCCGCGTCGGCAGCGAACTGGCGCGCCTGCTCACCGAGCACCGGGTGCCGCTGGTGGTCATCGACGGCGAGGAAAGCCTGATCGCCAAGGCGCGCGCGGCCGGCCTGCCGGCGATTCTGGGCAACGCCGCCAACGAGCGGGTGCTGCGCGAGGCGGTGCCCGAACGCGCGACCACGGTGATGCTGGCCATTCCGCAGGCGCTGGAGGCCGGCGAGATCATCGCCAAGCTGCGCGAGATCAAGCCCGAGCTGAGCATCGTCGCCCGCGCCCACAGCGACAACGAAGTGCGCCACCTGATCGAGCACGGCGCCGACGGTGCGGTGATGGCCGAGCGCGAGCTCGCCCACAGCCTGGCCGAAATGGTCCTGGCCGCGCCGGTCTACCGCGGCGAGCGCCAGCTGCCGCCGTCCACCACCCTGGTTTGATTCCCTGCCGATGACCACCGAACACGACACGCCCGCCACCGACTCCGACACCCCCGCACCGCAGCTCAGCGCGGTGGAGGCCCGCATCATCGGCTGCCTGATCGAAAAGGAAGCCACCACCCCCGACGTCTATCCGCTGACGCTCAACGCGGTGCAGGTGGCCTGCAACCAGAAGACCGCGCGCGAGCCGACCATGCAGTTGGAACCGGGCGAGATCGCCAACGCGCTGCGCAGGCTGGAGCCGCGCGGCTGGGTCAAGTCGCAGCACACCGCACGCGCCGAGCGTTACGCGCACCGCGCCGCGCAGAGGCTGGACCTGACCCGCCCGCAGACTGCGCTGCTGGCGCTGCTGATGCTGCGCGGCCCGCAGACGCTGAACGAGTTGTTCGGGCGCAGCGAGCGCCTGGCCAAGTTCGAATCCAGCAGCGACGTGCAGTACGCGCTGGAACGCCTGGCCCAGCACAGTCCGCCGCTGGTGCGTCTGTTGGGCCGGCAGAGCGGGCAGCGCGAGGACCGTTGGGGGCACTTGCTCAGCGGCGAACCGGTGTGGACCGGGACCGTGGGTGGCGACGAGGCGGAGGCGGGCGCGCCGGGCTTGGCCGATCGCGTGGCGGCGTTGGAAGCCCGCATCGCGGAGTTGGAAGCGCGCTTGGACGCAGCGGGCGCCTGAGCCCCTGCCCCCTGTAGGAGCTGCGCCAGCTGCGACCGCGAATCCGCAGCTACGCCGCAACCTCGTTCCCCTCGCTTCCCCCTTTGCTTGTCTTCCCCCTTTGAAAAAGGGTGAGAGCGTGCGCTTGCGAACCGCAGGTTCGCGCAGACTCGAACGCCAGCAAGCTGTGCTTTCTGGCCGGAGGATTGAGGGGGATTTGCTCTTAGGAGCAACAACAACAGCTTCCGTCCGCAAGCGGCCGGGTCACTTTCTTTTGATAAGCGTCAAATGAAAGTGACCAAAGAAAAACGCTTCGCCGGAGCTTCCGTACGAGAGCGTTGCGTGCGCGGGGATTTTTCGATGGCACATCCCTGTGCCAGCGAAAAACGGCGCACCTCCTGTGCGCCGCCCTCCGGGTCTTCTGTTGGGGCTGCGAGTTCGGCGCCCGAGCGAGGATCAAGAGCATTCGCGCTTCGCGCTCACCCCCTCACCCTAACCCTCTCCCGTAAACGGGAGAGGGGATGCATCCGACGCCGCTTGCTGCTTTAGCCCCTCTCCCGCATGCGGGAGAGGGGTTGGGGTGAGGGCACGCGTGGCGGCAGATCGCGGCGCGCGTTCGCCGCAAAGCGCCGCAGTCACCGCAACGGCAGATACACATCCGTTCGCAGCACCGCCTCCGGGGTTTCATCCGGATCGTCCAGATACTCGTGGTGCAACGGTGCCTCGCGCGGCGTTTCGCCGCTGTCGGGCAGCCACTGCGCCAGCAAGGCGTCGGTCAGCGCTTCCAAGCCCTGGTACGAACCGACATGACGCACGCGGGCGTAACGGCCGCCGCCCAGCTCCGCGCGGCGCAAGCCGCGGCCGGGACTGAACCGCGCGGACAAGCCGATCATGCAATCGAAGGCGCAGCGCGACGGCGCCACGTCGCGGCGGTCGTCGTGCGGCACACCGTACAGGCCGGTCAGCGACTCGATCAGTCCCTGCTCGGTCGCCCATTCGAACAGACGCAGATAGCCACCGTGGTGTTGCTCGTAGCCGCCACGCACTTGCAGCGCCAACACTGGGAATGGCTCCAGATTCACCACTTCCACCCGCAGCGGCGCATCCGTCGCACCGCCGGGCGGCAGCGACAGACGCTCGATCTCGCGCGCCAGCCGCTCGGGCTCCGCGCGCAGGTCGCTCGGGCTGGCGCCGGTGCGCTGGCGCAGCGCGCGGGCGAAGGCCTGCGGGGTTTGATAGCCCACGGCCAGCGCGGTGTCGGTGACGCTGCGCGCGGCCAACAAGCGCAAGCTCTGCAGCAGCCGCAGGCGCGCCACGGTCTGGCCGCTGGTCTCGCCGGTCATGGCGCGGTAGATGCGGTGGAAATGGAAGGGCGAGAACGCCGCGGCCGCGGCCAGGCGTTCGAGTTCGGGCGGTTCCTCGCCGGCGGCGACGGCTCGTTCGATCAGCGCTACCGCGCACTGGATGCGGTGCCGGTACGAATCCTGGGTGCCGGCCTTGGCGGGCGTGCGGGTCGGAGTCATGGGACGGTCTCATGCGCTGGGGACGGTGCCAGGATGGCGCTGGTCCGTGCCGGCTGCGGTCCCAATCTTGCGCTTTTGGCGGTCGGCCGATCCACCGTTGGCGTGCGTGGAAGCAAGATCAAAGCTGGATTCCGGCTTTCGCCGGAATGACGGATAACGGAGTTCGCGGGCTTATGCCGCGGCGGATTCGGCGATCGCCAGCGCGACCAGCACCGCGGTTTCGACCAGC
The DNA here is from genome assembly GCF_003382365.1 of Lysobacter silvisoli. Lineage (NCBI taxonomy): Bacteria > Pseudomonadati > Pseudomonadota > Gammaproteobacteria > Lysobacterales > Lysobacteraceae > Lysobacter > Lysobacter silvisoli. The sequence goes on from NZ_QTSU01000001.1 coordinate 2,489,032, forward strand.
TCGGCCAGCGCGCCGCAGGTGTCGCCGGTCATGCCCTGCAGGCGGCGCAGGCAGGCGCGGCGCCACAGCGCGAACACGATCAGCGCGACCGCCAAGGCCAGCGCGCCGGTCCACATCACGGTCGCGCACAAGGCCACGGTCAGCGACAAGGCGATCGCGCAGCCCACACGCGGTGCGCCGACCAGAGCTTGGCCCAGGCCGCCGCTGCGCGCATAGGGCGTGGTCAGGAAGGCCAGGGTCAGCGCCGCGCGCGCGAGCACCGGCGCCAGCACCAGCGCGGTCCACGCCGGCGTGCCCAGGCTGGCCAGGGCGGCGAACTTGAGCAGCAACAGCAACACCAGCGCGACCACCGCGGCGGGGCCGCTGCGCGGGTCCTTCATGATCGTCAGCGTGCGCTCGCGGCGCTCGGCTTCGCTCAGGCCCATGCCGCCGACCCAGGCATCGGCGCTGTCGGCCAGGCCGTCCAGATGCAGCGCGCCGGTCAGCAGCACCCAGGCGAGCAGCAGCAAGGCCGCGCCCAGCGGGGGCGGCGTGTCCTGCAGCACAAACGCCAGCGCGCTCAGCGGCACCGCGACGACCAGGCCCACCGCCGGATACCAGGCCAGCGAGCGCGAGGCGGCGGCGCCATCGCCCAAGGCCGAGGCCGGCACCGGCACGCGGGTGAGGAAGCCGATGGCCGCGAGCAGGCCGCGCATCAGTGCGCCTCGCCGGCGTCGCCGCACCAGTCCAGCGCGTGCAGCGAGGCATGCGGCACGTCGATGCCGGCCATGTCGCCGAAGCCGCGCCGCTCGTGCACGCAGCGCAGCAGGCGGATCGCGCCGCCGTGGGTCACCGCCAGCACGCGCCGTTGCGGCCAGCGCCGCGCGGCCGCGTCCAGCGCAGTGGTCAGGCGCGCGCGGAACGCAGCAAAGCTTTCGCCACCCGGCGGCGGGTGCGCGACCGGGTCGGCCCAGAAGCGGCCCAGAGCCTCGCCCTGCGACTCGGCCAGCGTCTCGATCGGCACGCCCTGCCACTGGCCGAAGTGATATTCGGCCAAGCCCGCGTCCAGATGCAGCGGCAAGCCACGCGCCTGCGCCAGCTCGGCGGCGAACTCGGCGCAACGGCGCAACGGCGACGACACGATGGCGTCCCACTCGCGTCCGATCACGGCAGCGTGCAGCTGCGTCCAGCCGATCTCCAGCAAGGGATCGTCGAGCTGGCCGCGATAGCTGCGCTCACCGGTATCGCCATGGCGCAGCAGGTCGATGACGGTCGCGTTCATACCTGTTCCGATACGCCGGCCTGATCGAAGGTGGCCATGCCCGCGTGCAGCGCGCAGGCCAGGCGCAGGGTCGGCACCGCCACCGCCGCGCCGCTGCCCTCGCCCAGGCGCATGTCCAGTGCCAGCAAGGGCTGCGCGCCCAGGGCGTCGAGCAAGGCGGCGTGGCCGCGTTCGTGCGAGCGGTGCGCGTACAGCAGCCAGTCGCGCACGCCGGGGTTCAATCGCGTCGCGGCCAAGGCGGCGGCTGTGGCGATGAATCCGTCCACCAGCACGGGCAGCGCGGCCTGCGCGGCGGCGATGTACGCGCCGGCCAGCGCGGCGATCTCGAAGCCGCCCAGGCAGCGCAGGCGTTCGCGCGCATCGCGCGCGTCGGCATGCCGGGCCAGCGCGCGTTCGATCACCGCCGCCTTGTGAGCGATGCCGGCCGCGTCCAGGCCGGTGCCGGCGCCGGCCAACTGCGCTGGCGCCAGGTCCAGCAAGGCGCAGGACAGGGCGGTGGCGGCGGTGGTGTTGGCGATGCCCATTTCGCCGCCGATGTAGAGCTGCGCATTGGCGGCCAGGGCCAGGCGCACGCTGTCGGCGCCGGCCTGCAACGCCGCGCGCAGTTGCGGCTCGCTCATCGCCGGCTCGACGCAGACGTTGCCACTGCAGGGTGCGAGGACGACGCGACGCACGCCGGGAATGTCGCCCGGGTCGTTGACCGTGCCCAGGTTGACCACGTCCAGGCGCGCGCCCAATTCGCGCGCCAGCACGCTGATCGCGGCGCCGCCGCTGGCGAAGTTGCGCACCATCTCGCCGGTGACCGCCTGCGGGAACGCCGACACGCCTTCGGCGGCCACGCCGTGGTCGGCGGCGAACACACTGATCCACACCCGTTGCAGCGATGGCTGCTCGGTACGCTGCAGCGCCGCCAGCCGGACCGCCGCCGCTTCCAGCGCACCCAGCGAACCCGGCGGCTTGGTCAGGCGGTCCTGGCGCGCCAACGCCTGGGCCCTGCAATCGCGGTCGGGCTCGGCGCAGTCGTGCAGGATCCAGTCGGGGTCGGCCGCGGCGGTGGCGGTGAGGTTCAAGGCAGGTCTCCTTTGAGCGCCAGCGGCAGGCCGGCGGCGACGAACAGCACGCGCTCGCAGCGCGTGGCCAGGGATTGATGCAGGCGTCCGGCCTCGTCGACGTAGCGCCGGGTCAGCTCGCCCAGCGGCACCACCCCCAGACCGACTTCGTTGCTGACCAGCACGATGTCGCCGGGCAGTTGCGGCAGCAGGTCCAATAAGGCCTCGCGCTCATGCGCGTAACGCGCTTCGTCGGTATCGCCGAGCAGATTGCTCAGCCACAGCGTCAGGCAATCGACCAGCACGCAGCGCCCGTCGCGCGCCTGCGCATGCAAGGCATCGGCCAACGCCAGCGGTTCTTCCACCGTGAGCCACTGCGACGGCCGGCGCTGGCGGTGGTGGACGATGCGTTCGTCCATTTCGCCGTCGCGCGCCTGCGCGGTGGCGATGTAGACCACCTCCAAGCTGCGCGCGGCCAGGGCCTCGGCCAAGGCGCTCTTGCCGGAACGCGCGCCGCCCAGGATCAGGGTACGCATGCTTGCGCTCCCGCAGGCAGGCCCAGCCACTGCGCCAGCAGCCCGGTATCCAGATGCTGCTCGACCGCATCGGCCAGGCGGTCGATGCCGCCTTCGCGCAAGGCGTGCATGTCAATGGACTCGACTTCTTCCAGGCCCGCCCAGCGCAACAACGCAGCCAGCGCTTCGGGCCGGTCGAACAGGCCGTGCAGATAGGTGGCCAGGATCTGCCCGTCCGCCGAGCGCGCGCCATCGCTGCGTCCGTCGTCCAGATGCAGCGCCGGTGCCGACAAGGCCGGACCGCTGCTCACACCGCAATGGATTTCGTAGCCGGTTACCGGCGCGCCTTCCAGGGTCAAGCCGCCGGCGACATTGCGCAGATGCTTGTGCGGCTCCAGCGTGGTGTCCAGATCCAGCCAGCCCAAGCCGTCGCTGGAACCGGGCACGCCTTCGATCCCCAACGGATCGTGCACGGCGCGGCCCAGCATCTGCAGCCCGCCGCAGATGCCGATCAGCTTGCCGCCGTAGCGCAGATGGCGGGCGATCGCGGTGTCCCAGCCGTGCGTGCGCAGCCAGGCCAGATCGGCGCGGGTGGACTTGGTGCCCGGCAGCACGATCAGGTCGCAGGGCGGCGGCGTTTCGCCGGGGCCGACAAAGCGCAGGTCCACCTGCGGATGCGCGCGCAAGGCGTCGAAGTCGTTGTGGTTGCTGATTCGCGGCAAGGCCGGCACGGCCACGCGCAAGGCGGCGCCGGCTTTGATCGCGGCTGCGCGCGGCAAGGCGTCTTCGGCCTCCAGGTGCAGGCCGTGCAGGTAGGGAAGCACGCCGAGCACCGGCTTGCCGGTTTCGCGCTCCAGCCAATCCAGACCCGGTTGCAGCAACGCCAGATCGCCGCGGAAGCGGTTGATGACGAAACCGCAGACGCGCTCGCGCTCGCTGGGCGACAGCAAGGCCAGGGTGCCGACCAGGTGCGCGAACACCCCGCCGCGATCGATGTCGGCGATCAGCAGCACCGGGCAGTCCACCGCCTCGGCGTAGCCCATGTTGGCGATATCGCCCTGGCGCAGGTTGATCTCGGCCGGGCTGCCCGCGCCTTCCACGATCACCGCATCGAACTCGCCGACCAGCCGCGCGTGCGAGGCCAGCACCGCCTCGCGCGCTACGCGCTTGTAGTCGTGGTAGGCGCGCGCGTCCATGTTGGCGACTGCCCGGCCGTGCAGGATCACTTGCGCGCCCGTGTCGCTGTTGGGCTTGAGCAGCACCGGGTTGAAGTCGGTGCGCGCGGCCACGCCGGCGGCCTGGGCCTGCACCGCCTGGGCGCGGCCGATCTCGCCGCCGTCGGCGGTGACGGCCGAGTTCAAGGCCATGTTCTGCGGCTTGAACGGCGCCACGCGCACGCCGCGCCGGTGCAGCCAGCGACACAGTGCCGCCACCATCGCACTCTTGCCGGCATCGGAGGTGCAACCCTGCACCATCAGCACCCGCGCGCTCATGCCACGCTCCGTTCGGCCGCGACTTCGGCCAAGGCGGCGTCCAGGCGTTGCCATTGGTCTTCGCTGCCGGGCAGGCCGAAGCGCAGGCTGGCCGGCGCCTCGAATAGGCGGGTCAGGATGCCGCGGCGCGCCAGCGCCTCGTGCCAAGCCGATGCGTCGGCGTCACGCCGCCATTGGAAGAAGGCGCAGCCGCCGCTGGGCGCCAGGCCGCGCGCCTGCAGCAAGGCGTACAGGCGCTGGCCCTGCGCGAGCAACAGCGCACGCATTGCCTCCTGCCACTCACGGTCGGCCAGCGCTTGACGCAGCACATGGCGCGTGGGTCCGCTCAAGGTCCACGGCCCCAGCCGTTCGCGCAACGCTTCCAGCAAAGCGGGCGAGGCGCAGACGAAGCCGGCGCGCGCGCCGGCCAGGCCGAAGAACTTGCCGGCCGACCGCAGTACCACCAAGCCCTCGCGCGCGCTGTGTGCGCACAGGCTGCGCTCGGGCGTGGCGTCCATGAAGGCCTCGTCGATGACCAACCAGCCGCCGCGCGCAGCCAACCGTGCATGCAGTTCCAGCAGCGCCTGCGGCGCATAGGACTCGCCGCCGGGATTGTTGGGATGGATCAGCAGCACCACGTCGTAGTTGTCCGCGCGCGCGAGCAACTCGTCCGATGCCAGCGTGTCCACCGCATGCCCGCAACGGCGCCAGGCGTGCGCGTGCTCGGCGTAGCCGGGCGCGAGCACGCCCACGCGCGCGGGCGTGCGCAGCTCGGGCAAAGCCTGGATCGCGGCCTGCGAACCGGCCACCGGCAGCAAAAACGGCGCGCCGTAGTAATCGCGAGCAGCGTCGACCAGGCCGTCGTCGTCCTCGGGCAATCGATGCCAGGCGCGCGCGGGTATCTGCGGCACCGGCCAGGCCACCGGATTGATGCCCGTGGACAGGTCCAGCCAGTCCGCGGGCGCGATGCCGTACCGGCGCGCTGCGCGCAGCAATCGGCCGCCGTGCTCAAGCATGGGCGCCCTCCTTACGGGCCAGGGGAGCGGCAGCGTTCAATGCCCCGCTCCGAAACAGAACCAAGCCACCGGCAGCGCCCACAGCGCCAGCCACAGCAGCACGCCGCGGCTCACCAAGGCCTGCGCACGCTCGATCGCGCCGGCATCCGGCGCGGCGCCTTCGCCCAGCAGCGGCCGCTGTTCCCAGACGCCGTGATACGGCGCCGCGCCGCCCAGGCGCACGCGCAGGGCGCCCGCACCGGCGGCCATCACCGGCCCGGCATTCGGACTGTCCCAGGCCGGCGCCTGCGCGCGCCAGCAGCGCAGCGCGCCGGCCGCGTGGCCGAGAACGGCGTAAGTCAACGCGGTCAGGCGCGCGGGCAGATAGTTGAGCGCATCGTCGATGCGCGCCGCGGCCCAGCCGTAGCGTTCGTAGCGCGGCGTGCGATAGCCCCACATCGCGTCCAAGGTGTTGGCCAGGCGGTACAGCACCGCGCCGGCCGGGCCCAGCAGCGCGAACCAGAACAAGGCGCCGAACACGGCGTCGTTGCCGTTCTCCAGCACCGACTCGGTCGCCGCGGCGGCCACGCGCTCGGCGTCCAGCGCCTGCACGTCGCGGCTGACGATGCGGCCGACCGCCGCGCGCGCGGCGCCCAGATCGTTCGCGCGCAAGGCGCGCGCCACCGGCGCCGCGTGCTCGCCCAGACTGCGCAGGCCCACGCAGGCGTACAGCACCACCGCGGCGAACGCCGCAGCCGCCCACGGCGACCAGCGCGCCAGCGCCAGTTGCAGCGCCGCGGTCAGCGCCGTCGCCGGCAGCACGGCCAAGCTCCACGCCAGCACGCCGCGTAGGCGGCGGTCGCCGTAGCAGGCGCGCTCGATCGCCTGGGCCAGGCGGCCGAAGCCGACCAGCGGGTGCGCATGCCGCGGCTCGCCGAGCAGGCGGTCCAGCAGCAGCGCCGCCAACAGCGCGGCATAGGCCCATAGCGCGCTCATGGCGCCAACAGGCGCAGCGCCGCGTCCGGGTTGGACGGGAAATAGAAGTGGACGAAGCTCGCGGTCATGCGCCGGTCGCGGTACACCGCCTCGCGACTGGGGCCGCCATTGGGATTGCGCGCCAGGGCCAGGGGCGCGGCGGCGATCTCGGCCTGGGCGTAGTGGAAGGTGTGGCCGCGCAATTCGCCTTCGGGCAATTCCACGGCCTGCAGGCCCAAGCCGGCCAGGCGCGGTTGCAAGCGCGCGTGACCGGACAGCAGACCGGCCATCTCGCCGCGCTGTCCGTCGCGGTCGGCCAGCGAGTCCAGCGCGTACAGCAGGCCGCCGCATTCGGCCAGCAGCGGCTTGCCGGCGTCGCGGTGCGCATGCAGCGCCAGGCGCAGATCGTCGCGGCGCGACAGCGCGTCCAGGTGCAATTCGGGATAGCCGCCCGGCAGCCAGACCGCATCGCAGTCGGGCAACGCATCGCCGGCCAGCGGCGAGAAGAACGCGAGTTCGGCGCCCGCGGCGCGCAACAGGTCCAGGTTGGCCGGATACAGGAAGCAGAACGCGGCGTCGCGGGCGATGGCGATGCGGCGGCCGCGCAACAGCGGTGCGACTTGCGCGCTGGTTGCCGGCGCGAACGCGACCGGCGGCGGCAGCGCCGCATCGGCATGCGCGGCCCAGGCATCGGCCAGCACGTCCAGGCGCGCATCCAGATCGCCCAGTTCCTGCGCGGCCACCAGACCCAGGTGCCGTTCGGGCAGCGACAGCGCCGGATCGCGCGGCAGCGCGCCCAGCCATTGCAGCGACGGCGGCAGGCTCTCGCGCAACAGCTGCGCGTGATAAGCGCTGCCGATACGGTTGGCGGCCACGCCGTACATGCACAGGTCTTCGCGGTAGTTCGCCAAGCCCAAGGCCAATGCGCCGAAGGTCTGCGCCATGGCCGAACCGTCCAGCACCGCCAGCACCGGCAACCCCAGCGCGATCGCCAGATCGGCACTGCTGGGCTTGCCGTCGTACAGGCCCATCACCCCTTCGACCAGGATCAGGTCGGCCTGGCCGGCGGCCTGGTACAGGCGTGCGCGCACGTCGTCCTCGCCGCACATCCACAGGTCCAGCTGCTGCGCCGGCGCGCCGCTGGCGCGCTCGTGCACCATCGGGTCGAGGAAGTCCGGGCCGGTCTTGAACACGCGCACGCGGCGGCCTTGGCGGCTGTGCCAGCGCGCCAGCGCGGCGGTGGCGCTGGTCTTGCCCTGGCCCGAGGCCGGGGCCGACACCAGCAAGGCGGGACAGTGGCGGACGGCGTCGCTCATGCGCTTACAGCTCGATGCCTTTCTGCGCCTTGATCCCGGCCTTGAACGCATGCTTGACCACGCGCATCTCGGTCACGGTATCGGCCGCTTCCACCAGCGCATCGGGCGCGCCGCGGCCGGTAACGACCACGTGCTGACGCTGCGGCCGCGCGGCCACCGCGGCGAGCACCGCCTCGAGTTCGATGTAGCGATGGGCCAGGGCGATGTTGAGCTCGTCGAGCAGCACGAAATCGAAACTCTCGTCGGCCAGCATCGCCGCCGCCTTGGCCCAGGCGGCCTGTGCGGCCGCGATGTCGCGCGACTTGTCCTGGGTTTCCCAGGTGAAGCCTTCGCCCATGACGTGATAGGCCAATTGCTCGCCTTCGAACAGGCGGAAGAAGGCCTCCTCGCCGGTGGAGAAGCTGCCCTTGATGAACTGCACCACGCCGCAGCGGAAGCCGTGACCCAGCGAACGGGCGAGCATGCCGAAACCCGATGAGCTCTTGCCCTTGCCGTTGCCGGTGTTCACCACCAGCACGCCGCGCTCGATGGTGGCGCGCGCGATCTTGCGGTCCACCAGCTCCTTCTTGCGCTGCATGCGCTCGCGGTGGCGTTCTTCCGGACTGAGTTCGGTCTGGCTCATGCGCGGGCTCCGTGCTGGGCGGCGCGACCGGCGCCCAGCGCGCGCACGCTCGCCAGCAGCGCGAACGCGGCGCCGACGTAGCCGGCCAGGGTGCCCAGGTTACGCGGATAGTAATGGGCGATGCGCTCGGCGAAGCCGGTCAAAGTGGGATCGGGGTAGCGGCCGGAGAAGAAATAGAAGCCGCCGCCGGAGCACAGGTAGGCGACCAGCGCGGCCAGGGCCAGCATCAGCGCCAGCTTGGGCACGGTGGACCAGCGCTCGCGATGCAGGCGCGAGTAGTGGAAGCCGGCCAGCCACAAGGATGCGTAGGCCGGCGCGAGCGCCCAGTAGGCCGGCGACAGGCACCAGTCGCTGATGCTGCCGGTGCCCAGGCTGATCATGTCCAGCAGCGAGGCCAGCACGAACAGCAACGGCAGCATCCACATCGGCCGCAGCAGCGCCCCGGCGAGGAAGAAGATCGCCCAGGACGCGCTGGGCAAGCGGTCGACGGTGGCGAAGTGCTGGCCGCGGGTGGCGATCATCAGCGCGGCGAGAGCGACGCCAACGGCGATCTGGACCTTGCGCGAACTCAAGGGCAAGGTGGCGGCGGACAGGGTGGTGGCTGGGGACATGGCGGCGGCTCCGGGTTCAGGCCTGCGCCGCGCGCGGCGCGGTGCGGGCGGCGGTGAGGCGGGCGACGATGGCGTAAGCGGCCAGGCCGACGGCGATGTAGCTCAGCGTGGTGCGCACGAACAGCGGACCCCATTGCCAGACCCGCGACAGGTACTGGGCGAAGTTCGGGTCTTCGTAGCGCCCGCCCAGCCAGTAGAAGGCGGCATTGGAGATCAGGAACGAAACCGCCGCCGCGGCCAGGCCCGCGACCAGCGCGCCGAACAGCGCGCGCGGCGTGGTCTGCAGGCGCGGCGCGTACCAGCGCCCGCCGTACCACAGCGCCGCATAGGCCAGCAGCAGAAAGGCGTAGGACGGCGTCACGCAGTAATGCGCGAAGAAGCTCTTGCCCTGGGCCTGGATCGCGATCCAGTCGATCGCCACCGCCACGGTCAGGAACGCGGCGAAGCCCAGGTGCCGGCGCAGCCAGAGGCCGCCGAGGAAGAACACCGCCATCGACGCGTCGGGCAGATGCAGCGCGTTGCCGAAATGATGGAAGCGGGTGGCGACCATCAGCGCGGCGAGCGCGGTGAACAGACTGTAATAGACGGATCGGGCGGGTACGTTCATCGGCGGCCTCGGTGGCGTGGACGGGTCGGCGGGACGGCGATCAGTTCGCCGGGCGGTAACGCAGGGTCAGCAGGTAGTTGCGGCCGGGCTGGTTGTAATAGGCCGCGGTTTCGAAGCGTTGGTTGAACACGTTGTTGGCCGCCAGCTGCAGGCTCCAGGTGTCGTCGAAGCGCCAGCCCACGCGCAGGTCGGTGGCGGCGTAGCCGTCCAGGCGGCGGGTGTTGGCCAGATCGTCGTAGCGGCTGCCGGCCACGTAGACGCTGCTGCCCAGCGAGAACCGGCCGTAGCGACGGTCGGCGTCGAAGCGGGCGCTTTCGCGCGCGCGCCGCGGCAGGATCTTGTCGCGGCTGCTGCCGCGGCTGTCGTTGCGCGGATCCAGCCAGGTCGCGCTGGCACGCAGGTCCCAGCCGGCCAGGGTGGTGTCGACGGCGGCTTCGGCGCCGCGGATGCGCGCGCGGTCGATGTTGCCGGGCAGGCCGATCGACGCATCGAACGCGATCAGTTCGTCCACCCGGCTTTCGTAAGCATTGAGCGACCAGCCGCCCCAGGCGTGCTCGCCGCGCAGGCCCAGTTCGAAGCTGCGCGATTCCTCGGGCTTGAGCGCGGCGTTGCCGAAACCGGGAAAGTACAGTTCGTTGAAGGTCGGCGCCTTGAACGCGGTGCCGTAGCTGGCGGTCAGGCGCAGCTGCTCGCTGAAGTTCCAGCCCCACAGCGCGCTGCCGGTGGTCTGGCCGCCGAACTGGCCGTCGTCGTCGCGGCGCAGGCTGGCCTGCAGCGAGTGGGCGCCGAAATCGCGCTGGTACTGGCCGAACAGGCCGCGGTTGATGCGCCGGTTCTCGGCGTAGCGGGTGCTGCTTTCGATCTCGTCGCGCTGCCAGTCGTAGCCCAGGCTGAGCAGGCCGCCGCCCAGGCCGACATCGCCCTGCAACGAACCCAGTTGGCGGCGGGTGTTGAAGGTGCTGGAGTAGACGCCGTTGCGGTAGTTGTCGCTGAGATCGCTGCTGCGGCCCAGGTTCAACGTCAACGTGGCGCGCTCGCCCGGCGCGTAGCGCAAGCGCGCGCCGGCGACCTGCTGCACGCTGTCGGTTTGATTGTTGGTGCTGCCGTCGTACTCGTTGCGGCCCTCGGCGCGGAACAGCCGCGCTTCGGCGTCCCAGGCGTCGCTGAAGCGATAGCCACCCTGCGCGGTCAGCGACAGGTTGCGGTAGCCGTCGCGGTCGGGCGAGTTGGTGAAGCAACCGGCGCCGCCCGGCGAAGGCTTGCCTCGGCAGGCGTTGATGCCGTCGGTGTCTTCGCTGGCGGCGTTGACCGAGTACCAGCCGCGCTCGCCCTTGCCGCCCACGCCCACCGCGCCGCGCAATGTGCTCCAGCTGCCGACGGAGGCGCTGGCATAGGGCGCGAACGCGCCTTGCGGGCGGCGGGTGAAGATCTGGATCACGCCGCCCAGCGCTTCGGAGCCGTACAGGCTGGAGAACGGACCGCGCACGATCTCGATGCGTTCGACCTGTTCCGGCGGAATGTCCTGCAGCGAGGCGCCGCCGCTGGTGGCCGAGCCCAGCTTGATGCCGTCCACCAGCACCAGCACGTGGTCGGATTCGGTGCCGCGCAGGAACAGCGAGGTCGACTTGCCGGGGCCGCCGTTGTTGACGATCGACAGGCCCAGGGTGCCGCGCAGCAGGTCGGGCAGGTTGCCCGGCTGCAGGCGCTCGATGTCCTCGCGGTCGATCACGGTGACCGAGGCCAGGGTCGCGTCCTGGGTCTGGGCGGTGCGGGTGGCGGTGACCACGACCTGGTCCAGGTCGGTGGCGGCGTCCTTGGCCCAGGCGGGCGCGAACGCGGACAGCAGCGCCGACGCCAGCGCGCAGCGGCGTACGACGGAAACAGTGGAATTCAAAGCATGGCTCCTGGTCCGCGCCTACCCGCGCGGAATCGATGGGTCGGAGACAGGCGGGGACAGGGACGTGGGGCGGCGGAGCGCGGACGCAGGCAGCCCCATGACAGCGCCCACCGCGTGTCGGGTCAGCCTCAGGCCGGTCTCCGGGCTTGCAAGCGAGGGCCTCCAGCCCTCCGGTCCGCGCCTTCCCATGCCTGCGCACAGTGGCTTCGTTGCGGATCGTTCGTCTTGCTTACCGTTGCGGGGGCAGCTCCGGACTGGCCGCCGCTCCGTTCGGAGGGCTGGCGCACCGGATTCCCGTTTCAATCGCCGGCAGGGCCGGCAATCACCTCAAGCCCGGCCATGTTAGCAGCCGGCGCAAGCTCGCCCGCATGACGGTTCGGCATGAGCGCGGGGCCCTCGCCGGCGGCCCGATGAGCCACTGGACGGCACCTGGGCACACCCAATGTTCAAAACCATGACGTACGGCCATTTCCTCATAACCCTTCGCGTTTGACCCGATTGTTATGACCGTGTTAAACCCGAATGACATCGTTACCAATCCCATGCCGCAAGGAGCCGCGCACCATGTCCGTAGTCTTTCGCGCCGTCCGTCGTCCGCTCGCACTCGCCCTGCTCGCCGCCCTGACCGCCCCCGCCTACGCCCAGGACGCGGCCCCCGCAGAACCCGCCGCCGAGGCGCACAACCTGGATCAGGTGATCGTCACCGGCACCCGGGTCAGCGACCGCACCGTGGCCGAGTCCAGCGCGCCGATCGACATCATCACCCCCGAGGCGCTGGAGGCCACCGGCACGGTCGAACTGGCCACCGCGCTGGCGCGCGCCCTGCCCTCGCTGAACTTCCCGCGCCCGGCGATCACCGACGGCACCGACGCGGTGCGCCCGGCGCAGCTGCGCGGCCTGGCCCCGGACCAGGTGCTGGTGCTGGTCAACGGCAAGCGCCGCCACACCACCGCGCTGATCAACCTCAACGGCAGCCAGGGCCGCGGCTCCTCGCCGGTGGACCTCAACGCGATCCCGATCGCCTCGATCGAACGCGTGGAAGTGCTGCGCGACGGCGCCTCGGCGCAGTACGGCTCCGACGCGATCGCCGGCGTGGTCAACGTGGTGCTCAAGGGCAGCGACCACGGCGGCAGCATCGCCGCGCGCTACGGCCAGTACAGCGCCGGCGACGGCGAGCAGTACCAGCTTTCCGGCGACGCCGGCTTCAAGCTCGGCGACAACGGCAAGCTGCACCTGGCCGCGCAGGGCGGCCACCAGGATCAGACCAACCGCGCGCGCCCGTTCCAGGGCGTGGTCGAACAGCGCTACGGCGATCCCGAGATCGACCAGGGCGCACTGTCCTACAACGGCGAGTACAACCTGGCCGACTACCTGACCCTGTATTCCTTCGGCAGCTACAGCAAGCGCGACGTGCTCTCCAACGGCTATTTCCGCTTCGCCGCCGACCCGCGCAACATCCCCTCGATCTACCCCAACGGCTTCCTGCCGCAGATCCACAACATCAGCAAGGACCGCGCCGCCGTGGTCGGGCTGCGTTCGGAAACCGCCGGCGGCACCCAGATCGACCTGAGCTACAACTACGGCCATAACGAGCTCAGCTTCGACATCGAGAACACCCTTAACCGCAGCCTGGGCCCGACCTCGCCGACGCAGTTCTACGCCGGCGCGCTGGAAGTCACCCAGCACGTGTTGAACCTGGACTTCGCCAAGCCGGTGGATTTCGGCTGGCAGTACCCGGTGACCTTCGCCTGGGGCGCGGAATGGCGCGGCGAGGAGTTCACCCAGCACGCGGGCGAGCCGCTGTCCTACGCCAACGGCGGCGTGGCCGCGCCCAACGGTCAGATCATTCCCGGTGCGCAGGTGTTCTCCGGCTTCCGCGCCAGCGATGCCGGCGATTTCGACCGCCACAGCTATTCGCTCTACCTGGACGTGGAAGCGGACCTGACGGACAAATTCTCCGCAGGCATCGCCGCGCGCTTCGAGAGCTACAGCGATTTCGGAGACACCACCTCGGGCAAGCTGTCGGCGCGCTACGCCTTCACCGATAAGGTCGCGCTGCGCGCCACCGCCTCCACCGGCTTCCGCGCGCCCTCGCTGCAGCAGCAGTTCTTCCAGTCCATCGCCACCAACTTCATCAGCGGCGTGCCCTACGAGATCGGCACCTTCCGCGTCGACAACCCGGCCGCGGTCGCGCTGGGCTCGGAGTCGCTGAAGGCCGAGGAATCCACCAACTACAGCCTGGGCCTGGTGCTGCAGCCGCGCGAAGGGCTGTACATCACCGTGGACGCGTACCAGATCAAGGTCGACGACCGCATCCTGCTGTCGGAAAACCTGACCAGCACCGCGGTGCGCAACTACCTGCAGGCCAACGGCTATCCGGGCATCGGCGGCGGCCGCTACTTCACCAACGCCGTGGACACCAAGACCCAGGGCGTGGACCTCATCGCCACCCAGGCCTGGGAACTGGCCTCGGGCAAGTTCGACCTGACCTTGGGCTACAACTACTCCAAGACCGAGATCGAGCACATCGCGCCCAACCCGGCGCGGCTGACGGCGATCGACCCGGCCGCGGTGCGCATCGGCCGCACCGAGATCGGCCGCATCACCAAGGGCGCGCCCAAGGACAAGTTCTTCCTGGCCGGCGACTGGGACACCGGCAACTGGAGCTTCAACGCCACCGCCACCCGCTACGGCGAGTTCACCGAACTGCACGCCACCAACCCGGCGCTGGACCAGACGTTCAGCGCCAAGTGGACGCTGGACCTGGCCGCCACCTACCACCTGGGCAGCTGGGACTTCACTCTGGGCGGCGACAACGTGCTAGACGAATACCCCGACGAATCCAAGCTGGTGCTGGGCACGCGCAACTACCTGCCCTACAACACCGCTTCGCCGTTCGGCTTCAACGGCGCCTTCGTGTACGTGAAGGCCGGTTACAAGTGGTGAGTTGAACGGCGCAGGCAGCGCGCTACGGCAAGCTCCGACGGCCCGGCACCCCGGGCCGTCGTCGCATGAGCGGCCTGAGGGTTCGCAGTACCGCTCCACACCCCGTCATTCCGGCGCAAGCCGGAACCCGATCTTGCTCGGCCGCACGCCGTCGTGGCGGCAAAGCAAATGGGTTCCGGCTTGCGCCGGAATGACGGGAGAGGTGGCGGCGGCGGCACCCCGCTCAACCTTTGGCACGCCTGCGCGCCGCTGCGGATCGGCTATAAGAGGTAACCCTGCCGTGCCCGGCGCCGGGTTGCCGGCGCCGCCCGCGGCTGCGCCCAAGGAGGGCCGCCATGCGCGTCGCCGCTAGCCTGCTGCTGTCGTTCGCCTTGCCCGCCGTACTCGCGCTTTCGATCTCCGACGCCCTGGCCGCACGCCGCGAACAGCTGGTGCTGATGCAGGGCAACGTCGCCGGCAAACAGGTGGTGGACACCGCCGCCGACGGCAGCGTGCAGGTCGAATACCACTACACCGACCGCGGCCGCGGCGACCGCAGCAAGACCCGCTGGAAGCTCGCGGCCGACGGCACCCTGGCCGAGTACGAGGGCAGCGGCAACGACTACCTGCTCAATCCCTTCGAAGAGCGCTACAGCCAGCGCGACGGCCTCGCCAGTTGGAAGAACCCCAGCGAACAGGGCGAACGCGCGCTGGGCGCGCCGGCGTTCTTCCTACCGCTGCAATCGCCGCCGGAAATATCCGGCGCGCTGGCACGCGCGCTGCTGCGCACGCCCGGCCAACGCCTGCCGGTGCTGCCGGCGGGAGAAGCGCGGCTGGAAACCGTGGGCCAGTACGAAGTCGCCGGCAAGCAGGGCCCGGTCAAGCTCAGCCTGCAGCGCATCAGCGGCCTGGATTTCACCCCGAACTCGGCCTGGCTGCACGAAGACGGCTCCACCGCCGCGCTGATCTACGCCTCGGGCTGGTTCGTGGTTATCGACGAAGACCTCAAGGACGCGCTGCCCAAGCTGATGGAGCTGCAGGAACGCGCCGACGCGCAATGGGGCGCGCAGTTCGCCCAGCGTCTGACTCACGCGCCCAAAGGGCCGGTGCTGATCCGCAATGCGCGACTGTTCGATCCGCGCGATCTCAGCGCCACGCCCGGTACGAGCGTGCTGATCGAAGGCGAGCGCGTGATCCGCGTGGGTCCGGATGCGCAGGTCAAGGCGCCGGCCGACGCCGAAGTCGTCGACGCCGGCGGTCGCTTCCTGATGCCGGGCTTGTGGGACGTGCACAAGCACTACTCCTCGATCGCCGACGGCGCGTTGGACATCGCCAACGGCATCACCAGCTCGCGCGACATCGCCAACAACTTCGACACCTTCCCCGAGCGGGTCAGGCGCTTCGACGCCGGCAGCGAGATCGGCCCGCGCGTGCTCATGGCCGGCTTCATCGACGGCCCCGGCCCCTATGCCGGTCCGACCAAGATGTTGGTGGACACGCCCGAGGAAGCGATCAAGGCGGTGGATTTCTACGCCGACCGCGGCTACATGCAGATCAAGACCTATTCCTCGCTCAAGCCCGAGCTGTTCCCGCTGATCGCCGACCGCGCCCATGCGCGCGGACTGCGCGTGAGCGGGCACGTGCCGGCCTTCATGTCGGCCAGGCAGTTCATCGAGGCCGGCGCGGACGAGCTGCAGCACTTCCTGTTCGTCGAACTCAACTTCATGTACCCGCGCGTGCAGGACACCCGCACCAAGGCGCGCCTGACCGAGGTCGGCGAGCACGCGCACGAGTTCCCGCCGTCCAAACCGGAAGTGCGCGAGTTCATCGACTTCCTCAAGCGCCACCACACCGTGCTGGACCCGACCATGGCCTTGGCCGAAGACCTGTACGGCGGCGATCCCGACGCCAAGACCCCGCCCGGCCTGCGCGGCGTGGCCGAGCGCTTCCCGGCGCAGGCGCAGCGCAACCTGAGCTGGGGCGCACTGAAACCGCCGCACGGCAAGGAGGAGGCCTACGAGCAGGCGCTGCCGACCATGCTGCAGCTGTTGAGGGCCGTGCACGAGGCCGGCGTAACCATCCTGCCGGGCACCGATGCGCTGGCCGGCTACATGCTGCACGCCGAGCTGGAGGTCTACGCGCGCGCCGGCATTCCCAATGCCGAGGTGCTGCGCCTGGCCACGCTGACGCCGGCGCAGGTGCTGGGCGTGGACAAGGACCGCGGCGTCATCGCGCCCGGCAAGCTCGCCGACCTGGTCCTGATCGACGGCGATCCGCTGAGCGACATGCGCGACATCCGCAAGGTCGACGCGGTGTTCAAGGGCGGCAAGCGCTACGACCCGGCGGAGATCGAACGGGCGCTGGGGATCGTGCCCAGGAAGGAAGCGAAGGCGCAGGGAGGCGCTGCGCCGTGAGCGAGGACGCGTTCGATCTGGATCGCGCGGTGATGGAGTATCTGCGCGAGGACTACGGCCGCCATGGCAGCCGCATGGTGCCGGTCCAGGTTATCGCGCAGGCCCTGGAGCAGCGGCATCGGCGCGATGTCCTGGCCGAAGACGTCGCCGCCGAGGCGCTGCGCACGCGCTATGCGCAACGCGCCGCCGACGGCTCCGTGACCGGCATTTCGCCCTATGGTTTCGGCTTTCGGCTGGATCCACGCGCGCCGCATAGTGTGCAGTTGATGGCCGATGCGTATGAGCGTAGGGCGAGTTACGGGTACTGAGCGGGACTGCGTTAGCGACGGGGAGTTGCGCCTGCCCTCACCCCAACCCCTCTCCCGCAAGCGGGAGAGGGGCTAAAGCAGCAAGCGGCGTCGAATGTATGCCCTCTCCCGTTCACGGGAGAGGGCTAGGGTGAGGGGGTGAGCGCGAAGCGCGAATGCTCTTGATCGGGTGCCGAACTTGCAGTCCGAAATGAAGACCCAGAGGGCGGCGCACAGGATGTGCGCCGTTTTTCGCTGGCACAGGATGTGCCATCGAAAAATCCCCGCGCCAACTCCGCTCTCGCACGGGAGCTCTGGCGAAGCGTTTTTCTTTGGTTACTTTCTTTTGACGCTTATCAAAAGAAAGTGACCCGGCCGCTTGCGGACGGAAGCTGTTGTTGTTGCTCCTAAGCAAGAGCAACAGCCAAAGCAAATCCCCCTCAATCCCCCTTTTTCAAAGGGGGAAGACAAGCAAAGGCGGAAGAGCAGAGATGCGCCGCAGCTGCGGATTCGCGGTCGCAGCTTGCGCAGCTCCTACACGGATTTTGCGGCTTGCGCCGTTTCAATATCGAGGTCGCCGCCGCTTTCCGGACAGGGCTCGCAGCCTCACCCGCACCCTACGCCGCCGTTCATCGCCTGCCGCCGAGCGAGCGCGTTGGCGATCACAGATCGTCATGACGGGAGCCGATGCCAGGTCGCATGATGCGCCGCGCCAATGGCTAGCGTCTGGCGCTCCCCCGCACCCATCCCAAGGACGATCCCACATGAAACCGCAATCGCAGTTCCGCATCGCCTGCCTGGCCCTGGCCCTGCTGGCCGCGCCGGCCGCCGCCACCGAATGGAGTTACGAGCACGGCACCGAAAGCTGGGGCGCGCTAGATCCGGCCTTCGCCGCCTGCTCCTCCGGCACCCAGCAGTCGCCGGTCGACGTGGTCACCGGCAAGGCCCACAGCGGCACCCTGCCCGCGCTGAGCTTCCACTACGCCAGCAGCGCCGATTTCCACGTCGACCACCTCGGCCACACCGTTCAGGCCGCCGTACCGGCCGGCAATACGCTGACCATCGGCAGCAAGACCTACCAGCTGCTGCAGTTCCACTTCCACACGCCCAGCGAGAACTTCATCGACGGCGAGCAGTACCCGCTGGAGCTGCATCTGGTACACCGCGCCAGCGACCAGTCGCTGGCGGTGGTGGCGATCCTGTTCGACGAAGGCGCGGCCGATCCGCAGCTGCAAAAGATCGTATCGGTACTGCCGCAGGAAGAAGGCCAGTCCGGCACGGTCAGCGGTTTCAACCTGCGTGCGCTGGTGCCGCATGGGCGCGTCTATCGCTTCAAGGGTTCGCTGACCACGCCGCCCTGCAGCGAAGGCGTGTCCTGGCATGTGGTCAATGCGCGCCGCAGCGCGTCGCTGCCGCAACTGGCGGCGTTCGCCCAGCTGTTCTCCGGTCCGCACTTCCCCGGCGGCAACCGCCGCCCGGTGCAGTCCTTGCACGGCCGCCGGCCGAGCTACCGCAGCGGCGAGTGAGGCGCTACCCGGCATGGCGGATCGCTCCGCCATGCCGGTACCGGCGGCTCAGCCTTTGCGGAACACCAGGTGGCCGCCCTCTGCGTCCACCTGCACGGTATCGCCGCTGACGAACTCGCCGGCCAGGATGCGCTGCGCCAGCGGATTTTCCAGTTGCTGCTGCACCGCGCGCTTGAGCGGCCGCGCGCCGTACACCGGGTCGAACCCGACGTTGCCGATCAGCGCCAGGGCCTGGTCCGACAGCGCCAGCTTCAGCCCGCGCTCGGCCAGGCGCTTGTCCAGGCCGTGCAGCTGGATGCGCGCGATCTCGCGGATCTGCGCCTTGTCCAAGGGGTGGAACACCACGATGTCGTCCAGGCGGTTGATGAACTCCGGACGGAAGTGCGCCTGCACCACGCCCATCACCGCGGCCTTCATCTGGGTGTAGCCCTCGGCGCTGTCGTCGCCGCCCAGCTCCTGGATCATCTGCGAACCCAGGTTGCTGGTCATCACGATCACCGTGTTGCGGAAATCCACGGTGCGGCCCTGGCCGTCGGTGAGGCGGCCGTCGTCCAGCACCTGCAGCAGGATGTTGAACACGTCCGGATGCGCCTTCTCCACCTCGTCCAGCAGGATCACGCTGTAGGGGCGGCGGCGCACGGCCTCGGTCAGGTAGCCGCCTTCCTCGTAGCCCACATAGCCCGGAGGCGCGCCGACCAGGCGGCTGACCGAGTGCTTCTCCATGAACTCGCTCATATCGATGCGGACCATGGCGTCGGCGGAGTCGAACAGGAACTCGGCCAGCGCCTTGCTCAGCTCGGTCTTGCCCACGCCGGTGGGGCCCAGGAACAGGAACGAGCCGCTGGGGCGGTTGGGATCGGACAGGCCCGCGCGCGAGCGGCGCACGGCGTCGGAGACCACTCGGATCGCCTCATCCTGTCCGACCACGCGCCGGTGCAGCACCTGCTCCATCTTCAGCAGCTTTTCGCGCTCGCCTTCCAGCATCTTCGACACCGGAATGCCGGTCCAGCGCGCGACCACTTCGGCGATCTCCTCGGCGGTGACCTTGTCCTGCAGCAGCTTGAAGCCTTGGGTCTCGGCTTCCTGCGCGGCCTTGAGCTGCTTCTCCAGCTCCGGCAGCCGTCCGTACTGGATCTCGCTCATGCGCGCGTAGTCCTGCTGGCGCTGCGCCGCCTCCAGGTCGAGCTTGGCCTGCTCGATCTGCTCCTTGATCTTGGTCGCGCCCTGCAGGGTGGCCTTCTCGGCCTTCCACACCTCTTCCAGATCGTTGAACTCGCGCTCCAGGGTGGCGATCTCGGCTTCCAGGTCGGCCAGACGCTGCTTGGACGCGTCGTCCTTCTCCTTCTTCAGCGCCTCGCGCTGGATCTTGAGCTGGATCAGGCGGCGTTCCTTGCGGTCCAGCTCCTCGGGCTTGGAGTCGATCTCCATGCGGATGCGCGAGGCCGCCTCGTCCATCAGGTCGATGGCCTTGTCCGGCAGCTGGCGGTCGGCGATGTAGCGGTGCGAGAGCGTGGCCGCGGCGACGATGGCCGGGTCGGTGATCTCCACGCCGTGGTGCACGGCGTAGCGCTCCTTCAGGCCGCGCAGGATGGCGATGGTGTCCTCCACCGAAGGCTCGCCCACGAACACCTTCTGGAAGCGGCGCTCCAGCGCGGCGTCCTTCTCCACGTACTTGCGGTATTCGTCCAGCGTGGTCGCGCCGATGCAGTGCAGCTCGCCGCGCGCCAGCGCCGGCTTGAGCATGTTGCCCGCGTCCATGGCACCCTCGGCCTTGCCGGCGCCGACCATGGTGTGCAATTCGTCGATGAACAGGATCACCTGGCCTTCGTTCTTGGCCAGGTCGTTGAGCACGGCCTTGAGCCGCTCCTCGAATTCGCCGCGGAACTTGGCGCCGGCGATCAGCGCGCCCATGTCCAGCGACAGCACGCGCTTGCCGCGCAGGCCTTCGGGCACCTCGCCGTTGACGATGCGCTGCGCCAGGCCTTCGACGATCGCGGTCTTGCCCACGCCGGGCTCGCCGATCAGCACCGGGTTGTTCTTGGTCCGGCGTTGCAGCACCTGCACGGTGCGGCGGATTTCCTCGTCGCGGCCGACCACCGGATCGAGCTTGCCGGACTCGGCGCGCGCGGTCAGGTCGATGCAGTACTTCTCCAGCGCCTGGCGCTGATCCTCGGCGTTTTCCGATTGCACGCTTTCGCCTCCACGCAGTTTGTCGATGGCCGGTTCCAGCTTGGCCTTGTTCGCGCCGGCGGCCTTGAGCGCGCGGCCGGCGTCGCCGCCGTCGTCCAGCGCCGCGAGCAGGAACAACTCGCTGGCGATGAAGGCATCGCCGCGTTGCTGGGCCAGCTTGTCGGCGACGTTGAGCAGGCGCGCCAGATCGTTGCTCAGCGACACGTTGCCGGCCTGGCCGGACACCTTGGGCAGCTTGTCCAGCGCCTCGCCCAGGCGCTCGCGCAGCAGCGGCACGTTGACGCCGGCCTGGGCCAGCAGCGGGCGGGTGCTGCCGCCGCTCTGGTCGAGCAGGGCCGCCAGCAGGTGCACGGGTTCGATGAGGCTGTGGTCGCGCCCGACCGCCAGCGATTGCGCGTCCGCCAGGGCCTGCTGGAAGCGCGAAGTCAGCTTGTCCATCCGCATGGAGGGTTCTCCGAAAGGTAGGTGGCGGCTGCGGCGCGAGTGTCGCGCGGGGACCGCGAATGACCTGTTAATGCGGGCTGTGGCGGGTGTTTCAAGGCGCGGCGAGACGCGGGCGAGGCGGGGCTTCAGCGAAGGTGAGCTCGCCCATTCGCCCCTTTGGGAAAGGGGGCAGGCGCCTGGCGTTGAGGGGTGCAGGCAAGAGCGGCTGCGCGGGGGATTTGCTGTTTGCGGCGCTAAGAGCAAATCCCCCCTAGCCCCCCTTTTTCAAAGGGGGAGGGAACAAAAAGCGGGGAAACTTACACACGGCTCGTGGGCTGCAGGATTTCGACCCAATAGCCGTCCGGGTCCTTGATGAAGGCGATGTCCTTCATGCGCCCATCGGTGAGGCGCTTCTGGAACGGCACGCCGAGTTCCTCGAAGCGCGCGCAGGCCGCCTCCACGTCCGGCACCGACACGCAGATGTGGCCGAAGCCGCGCGGTTCGCTGTTGCCGTGGTGGTAGGCGAAGTCCGCGTCGTCTTCGGTGCCGTGGTTATGGGTGAGTTCGAGCACGCCGCGCTGGCTCAGCAGCCATTGGCCGCGGGCAGGCTCCTGCGCCGGAATCTGCGCCGGGTCGCCGACCAGCACCAGGAAATACAGGCTGAACTTGGCCTCGTCGAAATCGCGCTTGCGCACCAGGGTGAAGCCGAGCACGCGGGTGTAGAAATCCAGCGATGCGCGCGGGTCCTTGACCCGCAGCATGGTGTGGTTGAACACGAAATCGCGGGTGGCGGCATCGGGACGGGCGGTCACGCCGGGCACGGCGTCGAGTTCGTTCTGCAGGGACATGGCGCGGATCGCTGTCGTGGGGGTAGGCGGAAGCTGGGGCCGCGGCGCCGCGCTCTCAAGCCGGCGGCGGCGCCGGCACCGGGTCGCGCTGGAAAGACAGCAGCAGCAGCAAAGCCGCCAGGCCCAGGTAGGCGCCGATGAACTGCCAGGCGATGGTGCGCTGCAGCCCTTCCAGCGCCCAGGGCAGGTAGACCCCGCCCTGCGGATGCACCGAATGGATGATGCCGAACAGGCTCAGCGCGGCGCCGGCGAGCAGGAAGGCGGCGGCGCGGCGCAAGCGGCCGTCGACCATGGCCGCCACCGCCGAGGTCCAGATCATCGAGGTCATGATGAAGCCGTTGCCCAGGGTCACGATCACCGCCAGTTCGGGCAGGCCGTGGCCGTCCAGCGCGCTCATCAGCTGGGCATGGTGCTCCGGCGCGATCCAGCCGGGATTGCCGGTCTTGATCGCCAGCATGTAGGCCACCGAGGGCAGGAAGCCGAACACCATCGCGGTGGCGTGCTTGCTCGGCGTGGCCTGGAAGGCCTGAGTGGTGATGTCCAGGGCCACGTAGACGATGATCGGCGCCAGCACCGCCAACGGCAGCCACTGCACCAGCCCCGAGACGATGCCCAGGATGCCGCCCAGGCCGACGAACAGGCCGGTGAGCAGGGTGTAGCCGCTGCGCGCGCCCATGTGTTTGTACGCGGGCTGGCCGATGTAGGGCGTGGTCTGGGCGACGCCGCCGCAGACGCCGGCGACCAGGGTGGAAAAGGCCTCGGCCAGCAGGATGTCGCGGGTGCGGTAGTCGTCGCCGGCCGCGCGCGCGCTTTCGCTGACGTTGATGCCGCCCACCACCATCAGCAGGCCGAACGGCAGCAGCAGCGGCAGGTAGGGCACCGTCGCCGGCAGGCCCTCGACGAAGCCCAGGTTCGGCCAGGGCAGCACGATGCTCAGCGGCACCGCCTGCGGCCAGTGGAAACCCGGCGCGCCCAGACCCAGCGCGCCCAGGCCGTAGTAAAGGACGGTGCCGAACACGAAGGCCACGAATACGCCCGGCAGCCGCACCGGCAGGCGGCCCTTGGCGATCAGCACATACAGCAGCAGGCCCAGGGTGACGAAGCCCACCAGCGGCGAGCGCAGCGTCTCCACCAGCGGCAGGAAGCCCATCAGCACCAGGGCCACGCCGGCGATCGAGCCGAGCAGACCGGCGCGCGGGATCAGCCGGGTGACCGCGTCGCCGGCGAAGGACAGCACGAACTTGAGCACGCCCATCACCACCAGCGAGGCCATGCCCAGGTGCCAGGTGGCGATGGCCGCCGCCTGTTCGTCCAGGCCCTGCTGCTTGTAGGCGACGAAGGCCGGGCCCAGCACCAGCAGGGCCATGCCGATGCTGGTCGGCGCGTCCAGGCCCAGCGGCATCGCGGTCACGTCGTCGCGGCCGCTGCGTGCGGCCAGGCGCCGCGCCATCGCGGTGTAGATCAGGTTGCCCACCAGCACGCCGAAGGCGGTGCCGGGGAACATGCGCGTGTACACCACCTCGGCGGGGAAGCCGAAGATGCCGATCAAGGCCGCGGCGATGAAACCCAGGATGGACAGGTTATCCACCACCAGGCCGAAGAAGCCGTTGAGGTCGCCGGCGACGAACCAGCGGCGCGGAGCAGTAGCGGACATCGGCGGTTCCCGGGCGTAGCGTGGACGATGCGGTGATTGTGCGGGCTGGCGCGCCCGCGCGAACAGCACCCGGCTTAGAACGAAACGTCCGCCCGCTGCCGCGACCACAGCACCGACTGGTGGCCGGTGGCGCGCTTCCAGGCCGCGCGGATGGCCTCGATGTCGGCGCTGCGCGCGGCGCTGTCCTCGTGCAGCACCACCAGCACCTTGGCGCGCTGGCGCTCGGGCGCGGCGGCGCCGCGGAACAGCCATTGGCCGTAGCCGTCGAACACGGTCAGGCCGTCGGGAAAACGCGGGGTGACCTCGCGGTCCAGGAACGCGCGCCATTGCGCCTCGTCGACCTGGGTCTGCGGCTGGCCTTCGCTGCCGACGCTGAAGTACAGCTCGCTGCGGATCCAGGCCTGGGCCGCGGCCGGGCGCGCGGCGTCGCCGCGCAGGGCCGGATCGGTCGCGCCCGGCGGCAGCCAGGCGCAGGCGGCCAGGGCCAGGCACAGCGGCAGCAGCAAGGCGGGGCGCATGGCAGCGGCTCCAGTGGCGATGCCGGCATGGTTGCCGCCCCGTCGCCGTGGCGCAAGCCGCATCAATCGAGAAACCGCGCGACGTGCTCGGGCGCGGGCAGCAGGCACTGCTGGTGCCGGCCGAACCAGCGGTAGCGGTTGCGCGCGACCCAGCGGTACAACGGATCGCGCAACGCGCGCGGCAGCCAGGCCAGCGCGCGTGCCAGGCGCCAGACGCCGCCCAGGCCGGACAGCACGCGCGCGATCGCCTCGGTGTCGGTCCAGGCGCGGTCGCCGTCGACCAACAGGAACGACACCGGATCGTCCGGGTCCAGCCCATGCGCGGCCAGCAGCGAGCGACCGTGCGCGCCCTGCATGGCGGCGTAACGGTAGCGCCCGGTGCGGTCGCGGCGCAGCAGGAAACGCACCCAGCCGTTGCACAGCACGCAGATCCCGTCGAACACGATCACCGGGCCGGCGGCGGACACATCAGTCGACATCGAGCCAACCCCGGTAATGCACCAGCAGGCCGGCCAGCGGCAGCGCCGCGCGCACGTCGTAGCGGTAGCGACTTTCGCTTTCCGATTCGACGGCGCTCACTCCGTCGAACCAACTCAGCGGCAGAGGGATGCCCAGGGCATGCACCTTCCGCACCCGCCACCGCACCGCGCCGTGCTCCACCTCGAGCGCGAAGGCGAACCGCAGCAGGCCCAGACGCTCGCACAGCCAGCCGTCCTGTGCCCACAGCCGCGAGGGCATGGCGTGGCCGCCGAAGCGGCGCACCCAACGCTCGCCGCGCGCGTCGGCTTCGATCTCGACCTCGATCGCGCCGGCGGTGTCCGGCGGCAGCCGCGCGGCCCAGCAGCACAGGCGTGCGAGCCCGCTACGGCCGCGCACGGCGACGACTTCACCGCGGTAGCGCTGCAGCCCCGTGCGTTCGTGCAGCGTGCGCACGCGCGGCGACAGCTGGCGCATGCGCTCGCCCAACAGGCTCGGGTACAGGCCCTCGCCCGCGGTTTCCGCCTGCGCTGGCGCCACTGCGTTCAATCGCGCTTGCGCGCCGGTAGCGCGTACTGGCGGCCGTCGTAGGCCAGGCGCTGGCGGTCGCTTTCTTCCGAGTCCACCACTTCGTCGCATTGCCCGCCGCGCCAGACATTGCGCGTGACCTTGCTGACGCTGCGCAGGATCAGGCCGGCGTAGCCGTGGTCGCGCTTGGCGTCCACGGCCAGGGTGCTGCGGTCGCTGTGGAATTCGCCGGCGCACTGGGTGTCCCATTCGCCGCCGTCGGAAGCCACCTCCAGGTCGCGCAGCACCGGCCGGACCCGGTCGCCTTCGACTACGTACAGGCTCAGGCGCGTGGCGCTGTAAGGATTGGGCCGCGAGGAGTTGGCCACCGACACGCGCACGCCGAAGGCGGTGGTGCGCTCGTCCAGGCGGTAGCGCGCGGTGTCCAGGGCCACGCCTTGGACGGCGATGGCGTCGGAGAACAGCGCATCGTCCTCGCGGTAGCGCGCCAGGATGCGCGGGCGCGCGCTGTCGGCCACCAGCAGCTCCAGGTCGGCGCTGCCCTCGTCCGAATAGGCGGTCTGGTGCTGCAGGCGCACCGCCAGCAAGGTTTTGTCCGGCGCGGCCGGCCAGACCTTGCATGCCACTTCACCGAGCACGATCCAGCGCGGCTGCGCGCCCGGCAGGCGCAACAGCTCGCCGTTGTCGCCGGTTTCGCCGACCGCGTCGGGATAGGCCGCCTGCAGCAGGTCGTAAACGCGAGTTTCGCAGTCCTCCGCCGCGGCGGCCGCAGCCGGCAACGCGAACAGGCACAGCGACAGGGCGAGCGGGCGCAGGCGCATCAAGGGTCCATCCAGATCAGGCTGGCCATGCGCCCGGTGCGCTGGTCGCGGCGGTGGGAGTAAAAGCGTTGCGGGTCGGCGATGGTGCACAGGCCGCCGCCGTGGATGCGCTGCGGCGTCAGGCCGGCCGCGGTCAGACGCCGGCGCGCCAGCGCGTACAGGTCCACGCGCCAGTGCTGCGGGCGGGTCGCGGCGAAGGCGTGCTCGGCGCCGCGGTCGGCGGTCACGA
Organism: Lysobacter silvisoli; assembly: GCF_003382365.1. Taxonomy (NCBI): domain Bacteria; kingdom Pseudomonadati; phylum Pseudomonadota; class Gammaproteobacteria; order Lysobacterales; family Lysobacteraceae; genus Lysobacter; species Lysobacter silvisoli. The sequence continues at coordinate 2,515,192 of NZ_QTSU01000001.1, forward strand.
AGGCGTCGAATACTTCGGCGCCCACCTCGTAATGCTGCGGACCGGCGGCCGGACCCAGCCAGGCCAGCAGGCGCGCCGGCGGCGTGCGCATGGCCGCGACCGTGGCCTCCAGGGCGCCGGCGGCCAGCCCGCGCCAACCGGCATGGGCGGCGCCGATCTCGCTGCCGTCCTCGGCCGCGAACAGCACCGGCAGGCAATCGGCGGTGAGGATGGCCAGCACCGCGCCGGGCAGTGCGGTAACCGCGGCGTCGGCCTCGGGCTCCTCGCCTTCGGGCGCCAAGGTCTCGACGCGGTGCACGCCCACGCCGTGCACCTGACGCAGCCAGTGCGCCGGCGCCGGCAGGCCGGCGGCGGCGATCAACGCGGCGCGGTTATGGGCCACTGCCGCTTCGGCATCGCCGGCGCGCGCGCCCAGGTTGAAGCGGTCGAACGGCGGCGCCGAAACGCCCGGCCCGCTGCGCAAGGTGGTCAGCCCATGCACGCCAGGCGGCGCGGGCCAGTCGGCGTGCAGCCAGTCGCCGGCCATGGCTCAGCGCGCCTTGGCGGCGGCCGCGACGCTGTCCTCGCGCAGCACGCGCACGAGTTCGCGCATGTCCGCCGGCACCGGCGCGCTGCAACGCACCGGCGCGCCGCCGATGGGATGGGCGAATTCCAGCGTTTCGGCATGCAGGGCCTGGCGCCTGAAGCCGCGCAGCGCCTCCACCAGCTCGTCGCTGGCGCCCTTGGGCAGCTTGAGCGGGCCGCCGTACAGCGGGTCGCCGACGATGGGGTGCTTGAGGTGCTGCATGTGCACGCGGATCTGGTGGGTGCGCCCGGTTTCCAGGCGGCACTCCAGCAGGGTGTGGGCGCGGAAGCGCTCGCGCAGGCGGTAATGGGTGACCGCGTCGCGGCCGTCCTCGCGCACCGCCATGCGGATGCGGTCGCGCGGGTGGCGGTCGATGGCGGCGTTGGCGGTGCCGCCGGAGACCAGCGCGCCCACCACCACGGCCAGGTACTGGCGGTGGACCTCGCGCGAGGACAACTGCTCGATCAGCGCGGTATGCGCCGGCAGCGTGCGCGCCACCACCATGACCCCGGACGTGTCCTTGTCCAGGCGGTGGACGATGCCCGCGCGCGGCAGCGCCGCCAGGCCCGGGTCGCGGTGCAGCAGGGCGTTGACCAGGGTGCCGGCCGGGTTGCCGGCGCCGGGGTGCACGACCAGGCCGGCGGGCTTGTCGATCACCAACACGTGCTCGTCCTCGTACAGCACGTCCAGGGCGATGTCTTCGGGCGCCGAGTGCGTCTGCGCCTCCAGCGTCACCTGCAAGGACACGGTCTCGCCGCCGCGCACCGGGTCGCGCGGGCGGACCTCGCGGCCGTCCAGGCGGGCGTCGCCGGACTTGATCCAGGCGGCCAGGCGCGAGCGCGAATAGTCCGGGAACAACTCGGCCAGGACCGCGTCGAAACGGCGCCCGGCGGCGCTGTCGGGGACCGTGGCCAGGAGGGGGTTTGCGGACTCGTTCATCGGATGGGCAGGATTCAGGGGCAAGGCGTCGGGACTGCTATTATCGGCGCTTCGTGCCTCCGGCGCCCGCGACCCCTGCCATGACCCTTCGTTCCGCCCGCTCCGCTCGCCTGCTCTGCCTGCTGCTGCTCGTCGTCGTCGCCGGTACCGGCTGCGGCCGCCTGGGCAAGATGTTCAAGGACAAGGACGCGGACGAGGGCCAGCCGGTGGAGGCGTTGTACGACAAGGCCCACACCTCGATGACCAACGGCAACTGGGCCGGCGCCGAAGCCACCTTCAAGCGCCTGGTCGCCCAGTACCCCTACGGTCCGTACACCGAGCAGGCCCTGGTCGAGACCGCCTACGCCCAGTTCAAGTCGGGCAAGCACGACGACGCGATCAGCAGCATCGACCGCTTCATCCGCACCTACCCGACTCACCGCTACGCCTCCTACATGTACTACCTGCGCGGCCTGGTGAACTCCAGCCGCGACACCGTGTTCCTGCAGCGCGTGTGGCGCCTGGATGCCAGCCGCCGCGACCTGGCCACGCCCACCCAGGCCTACAACGACTTCGCCATCGTCGCCGAGCGCTACCCCAACAGCCGCTACGCCGCCGACGCGCGCCAGCGCATGATCCGCCTGCGCGACATGTTCGCCCGCCATGAACTGGACTTGGCCCTGTACTACCTGCGCCGCACCGCCTACGTGGCCGCCGCCGACCGCGCCAAGTACCTGCTCGAGACCTACCCGCAGAGCAAGTACCAGAACGACGCGGTGGCGACCCTGGCCGTGGCCTACCACGGCCTGGGCAACGAGGCCCTGGCCAACGACGCCAAGCGCGTGCTGCAGCAGAACGAGCCCGAGCACGCCTTCCTGCGCAACGAGCGCAACTGGCCGGACTACCCGTCCAACTGGCGCAAGCTCAACCCGTTCGCGGGCGAGAAGTCGGCGCTGGACAACGTGGATCGCGACCAGGACTGAGTCGCGCTGCCGCCGTTATGGAAAACGCCGCCTTCGGGCGGCGTTTTTGTTTGGGGTGTGGCCTCAACCGTAGCAAGAGCAAATCCTCCCCAGCCCTCCTTTTCCCAAGGAGGGAGCAAGGCGCAAAGCAGAGAGCGACGAGCCGCTCTGGTCTCCCCCTTTGAAAAAGGGGATTAAGGGGGATTTGCTTTTACCCGGCCAGCACAAGCGCCGGCCGCGCCGCTACATCCGCGACACGCCCAGCACCACCGCTAAACGCCGCACCTTGCGCATCACGTCGGCCAGGTGGCGGCGGTCGCCGACTTCGATGGAGAAGCGCATCACCGCCACGTTGGCGTCGCGCTCCAGGTATTCGACCCGGTCGATGTTGGACTCGGCCTCGGCGATGGCCGCGGCCACCTGCGCCAGCGCGCCGGGGCGGTTGTCGACCTCGATGCGCAGGGCGGCGCTGAAGTCGCCGCTGACCTGGCGGTCCCAGCCGATCGGCACCCAGCGGTCGGGCGACTTGCGGTAGTCGGCGACGTTGGGACAGTCCAGGCGGTGCACCACGATGCCCTTGCCGGCGGTGTGGTAGCCCATGATCTCGTCGCCGGGCAGCGGCAGGCAGCAGTTGGCGAAGCTGATCACGCCGCGCTCGGCGCCGGTGATCAGGATCTTGTCTTCGGTGGGACGCGGGCGGTCGATGGCGCGGCCGCGCGGCTTGCCCGGGGTCTCGCGCGCCAGCGCCAGCGCCACCTGGTTGGGCATGCGGTTGCCCAGGGCGATGTCCGCCAGCAGCGCTTCCAGGCGCGGGTAGCGGTTCTCGCCCAGGTAGCCTTCCAGGCGCAGCGCCGGGACCCGGTCCAGCGAGGTTTCCAGCGCTTCCAGCGCGCGATCCAGCATGCGGTGGCCCAGCTGCACCGCGTCCTCGTGCTCGAGCTGCTTGAGCTGCTGGCGGATCGAGGTGCGGGCCTTGCCCGAGACCACGAACTCCAGCCACTGCGGCTTGGGCGTGGACGACTTGGCGGTGATGATCTCCACCCGCTGGCCGCTGGCCAGCTTGGTGCGCAGCGGCACCAGCTTGCCGTCCACGCGCGCGGCCACGGCGCGGTTGCCCACGTCGGTGTGCACGGCGTAGGCGAAATCCAGCGCGGTGGCGTTGCGCGGCAACGACAGGATGTCGCCCTTGGGCGTGAACAGGTAGACCTCGTCCGGGAACAGGTCGACCTTGACGTTCTCCAGGAACTCCAGCGACGAGCCGGTCGAGCGCTGCGACTCCACCAGGCTGGCGATCCAGCTGTGGGCGCGGCTCTGCGCGCTGTTGGGACCTTCGCCACCGTGCTTGTACGACCAGTGCGCGGCGATGCCGCGCTCGGCGATCAGGTCCATCTCCTCGGTGCGGATCTGCACTTCCACCGGCGAGCCGTAGGGGCCGAACAGCACGGTGTGCAGCGACTGGTAGCCGTTGGCCTTGGGAATGGCGATGAAGTCGCGGAAGCGCGCGTCCAGCGGCTTGTAGGCCGCGTGCACCACGCCCAGGGCGTGGTAGCAGTCGGGCACGCTGCGCACCACCACGCGGAAGCCGAACACGTCCATCACCTGGTTGAAGCTCTTATGCTCGTTGCGCATCTTGGTGTAGATGCTCCACGGCGACTTCACCCGGCTGATCAGGCGGTGCGGCAGTTTTTCCTTGGTCAGGCGCTGGGCCAGGTGGGCCTCGATCTGCACCAGCGATTCGCGCCGCACCACCGGCTGGGTGCGGATGCGCTTTTCGATCACCGCATGGCGCCAGGGGTGCAGCGCCTGGAAGCCCAGGTCCTGCAGCTCGGCCTTGATCAGGTTCATGCCCAGGCGCTGGGCGATGGGCGCGTAGATCTCCAGGGTCTCGCGGGCGATGCGCTCGCGCGCTTCCAGGCTCTGCGCGCCCAGGGTGCGCATGTTGTGCAGGCGGTCGGCGAGCTTGATCAGGATCACGCGCAGGTCGCGCGCCATCGCCAGCAGCATCTTGCGGAAGCTCTCCGCCGCCGCTTCCTGGCGGTCGCGGAACTGCAGCTTGTCCAGCTTGGTGACGCCGTCGACCAGTTCGGCCACGGTCTGTCCGAACTCGCTGGCCAGGCCCTCGCGGGTCAGCGGGGTGTCCTCGATGGTGTCGTGCAGGATCGCCGCGATCAGCGTCTCCACGTCCAGGCCCTGGTCGGCCAGCACCTTGGCCACCGCCACCGGGTGGGTGATGTAAGGCTCGCCCGACTTGCGGGTCTGGCCGGCGTGCGCGGCCGCGCCGATCGCCCAGGCCCGGCGCAGCAGCTGGCGCTGTTCCTGCGGCAGGTAGGCGGCGGACTGCTCGAACTCGCGCACGTAGTCCGGCAGGTCGGCGTCGTCGACGCGGACCGGATCGGATTTCAGCGCGGGCTCGGCAGGAGTCATATCAGGGCAATCTACGCGGGCGGCGGCGGCGCTGGCAACGCGCGGGCGGGCGTTGGCGGCGCCGAAAACATGAATATGGTGGCGATTGCCCGAAACGCCACGCGTACGGGGCGCCGGCGCTTGCGCCGCAGGCCGCATCGCGGCCGACGCCGCTCCCACAGGGGGCCGACCGGGCCTCCATGGGGAATAACGCGGGAACGCATACGAAAACGGCCCCGCCGAGGCGGAGCCGTTGGTACTGCGGACGCGGCCTGCGCGGCCGCGGCCGGGATCAGTCGTCGCCCTTGGACAGGTCGTCGTCGGCGACCACTTCGGCGGCGGCCCACTCCAGCGCCTCGCGCTCCTTGCGCTCGCGCTCGGCCTTCTCGACCGCGTCGATGTAATCCGGGGTGATCTGACGCGCGGCGATTTCACGCAGCGCCAGCACGGTGGGCTTGTCATTGGCTTCGCTGTTGTCCAGCTGCGGCTCGACGCCGTTGGCCAGCTGGCGCGCGCGCTTGGCGGCCATCATGACGAGTTCGAAGCGGTTGTCGACCACTTCCAGGCAATCTTCAACGGTGATGCGGGCCATGGGGCTCCTGGCGGCCGGTGGGCCGTCTTTACAGCGGATGGGGACCGGGAAGTTTAGGCCGAACCGCGCCCGAGAGCAAGATTTACGGCCGCCAGCCCTTAAGAATCAACAAGATAACAACCAAGGCCGCCCTGCTTTGGGGTAGGAGCGGCGTAAGCCGCGACCGCGACAACGGCGCTACGGCGTATCTCTGGTCGGATCGCGCGGTTCCGGGTCGCGGCTTACGCCGCTCCTACCCCAAGGCCAAGGCAGCCTGCCGGGGCAGATCAGCCCTCGTCGGCCAGCAGCTGCATCAGCAGGCGCGAATGGCGGGCCACTTGCGGCTCGCGGCGCAGGCGGCTGGCGACGAAGATCGCGCACATCTCGCTCACGGCGGTGTCGAAGTGCTCGTTGACGATCACGTAGTCGAACTCGCCGTAGTGCGACATCTCTTCGCGCGCGGCCGCCAGGCGCTGGCTGATCACGTCCTCGCTGTCCTGGCCGCGGGTGCGCATGCGCGTTTCCAGCGCCTGCCGCGACGGCGGCAGGATGAACACGCTGACCGCGCCGGGCACCTTGGCGCGCACCTGGCGCGCGCCCTGCCAGTCGATCTCCAGCAGCACGTCGCGGCCGGAAGCCAGCTGCGGCTCCACCGACTGGCGCGCGGTGCCCTTCCAGTCGCCGTGCACGCGCGCGTGCTCGAAGAAGTCGCCCGCCTCGACCATGCCCTCGAATTCCTCGGCGCTGACGAAGTGGTAGTGCTCGGCATGGCGCTCGCCCGGCCGCGGCTGGCGCGAGGTGAACGAGATCGACAGGCTGATGTTCGGATCGCGGGCCAGCACCGCGTTGACGATGCTGGATTTTCCGGCTCCGGAGGGAGCGGCGACGATGTAGAGGGTTCCGCGCATAAAGGCTGGGATTCGCGATTCGTGATTCGGGATTGGTTGAAGCGCAAAGCGGGATCGAGGCCAGAGCCGATTCGTTCCGGCTTTCGCCAATCCCGAATCCCTAAACTCGAATCCCGGCCTTACTCGATATTCTGGATCTGCTCGCGCACCTGATCGATCAACACCTTCAGCTCCACCGCCGCGGCCGAGCTGCGCGCGTCCACGGACTTGGAGCCCAGGGTGTTGGCCTCGCGGTTGAACTCCTGCAGCAGGAAGTCCAGGCGGCGGCCGACGGCTTCGCGCAGCTTGAGCACGCGCCGCGCTTCGGCCACGTGCGAGTCGAGCCGGTCCAGCTCCTCGTCCACGTCCAGCTTCTGCAGCCACAGCACCAGTTCCTGCTCGACCCGGCCCGGCTCGAAGCCGATGCCGTTGTTCTGGGCCAGGTCGGCCAGGCGCGTTTCCAGCTTGGTGCGCTGGCCGCTGCGGATGGCCGGCATCAGCGCGCGCACGTCCGCGGCGATGGCGGCGATGCCGTCGACGCGCTCGGAGATCACCGCGGCCAGCTTGCCGCCCTCGCGTTCGCGCGCGGCCAGAAACTCGTCCAGCACCGCCTCCAGCAGTTCCAGCGCGGCGGCGTGCAGCGCGGCCGGATCGGCGGCCTGCGCCTGCAGCACGCCGGGAAAGGCCAGCAGCTGGGTGAAGTCGGTGTGCAGGCCGGGGAAGCGCGCCTGCAGGTCGATGGCCAGATCGCCGAGTTCGCGCAGGCGGCTGGGGTTGAGCTGCAGCGCGCTGGCGCCCTCGGGCGCGCGCAGGCGCAGGGCCAGGTCCAGCTTGCCGCGGCTGACCCGGGCGGCCACGCGCTCGCGCAACGCCGGTTCCAGCGCGCGCAGCTCGTCGGGCAGGCGCAGGCCCAGCTCCAGGAAGCGGTGGTTGACCGAGCGCAGCTCGCAGCCGAGCGTGCCCCATTCGGTGACGCGTTCGCCGCTGGCGAACGCGGTCATGCTGCGGATCATGAGGAGGTCCAAGGCCTACAAGGGGCGAATGGTAAACTCGCCGGCCATCAAAACGGTAACCCCATGGCCATGACCGGCACTTCCGCCGCCCCTTCCGACGCCCCAGTCCGGCCCAGCGGGCGCACGCCCGGGCAGCTGCGCGAGGTCCGCATCGAACGCGGCTACACCGCCCACGCCGAGGGCTCGGTGCTGGTCAGCTTCGGCCAGACCCGGGTGCTGTGCACCGCCAGCGTCGAGAACAAGGTGCCTGCGTTCCTGCGCGGCAAGGGCGAGGGCTGGGTCACCGCCGAATACGGCATGCTGCCGCGCTCCACCCACACCCGCAACGACCGCGAGGCCGCGCGCGGCAAGCAAGGCGGCCGCACCCTGGAAATCCAGCGCCTGATCGGCCGCGCCCTGCGCGCCTGCATCGACCGCAAGGCCCTGGGCGAGCGCACCATCACCCTGGACTGCGACGTGCTGCAGGCCGACGGCGGCACCCGCACCGCCGCGATCACCGGCGCCTACGTGGCCCTGGTCGACGCGGTGCGCTGGCTGCTGGCGCGGCGCGAGATCGCCAAGGACCCGATCTTCGGCGCGGTCGCCGCGGTGTCGGTGGGCGTGTACCGCGGCGTGCCGGTGCTGGACCTGGACTACGCCGAAGACAGCGATTGCGACACCGACATGAACGTGGTCATGAACGACGGCGGCGGATTCATCGAGCTGCAAGGCACCGCCGAGGGCCACGCGTTCCGGCGCGAGGAACTGGACGGCCTGCTCGCCCTGGCCGAAGCCGGCATCGCCGAGCTGATCCAGCGCCAGCGCGAGGCGCTGGCGCCGTGAGCGCGGGCGGCCGCGCGCTGGGCGCGCTGACCCTGCTGGTGCGCGACTACGACGAGGCCATCGACTACTACACCCGCGCGCTGGGCTTCGCCCTGCTCGAAGACACCGACCTGGGCGGCGGCAAGCGCTGGGTGCGGATCGCACCGGCGGCCGCCAACCAGACCTGCCTGCTGCTGGCCCAGCCCGGCGACGCGGCCCAGGCCGCGCGCGTCGGCGACCAGACCGGCGGCCGGGTCGGCTACTTCCTCTACACCGACGACTTCGCCCGCGACCACGCGGCGATGACGGCGCACGGGGTGAAATTCCGCGAAGCGCCGCGCTACGAGGCCTACGGCACCGTGGCGGTGTTCGAAGACCTGTACGGCAACCTCTGGGACCTGTTGGAGCCGAAGCGATGAAACTGGTGCTGGCGAGCAGCAACCCCGGCAAGCTGACCGAGCTGCGCGAGCTGCTGGCCGACACCGGCATCGAGCTGATCGCGCAGAGCGATCTGGGCGTGGACGACGCCGAGGAAACCGCCACCACCTTCGTCGAGAACGCGCTGCTGAAGGCGCGCCACGCCAGCGCCGCCAGCGGCCTGCCGGCGCTGGCCGACGATTCGGGCATCTGCGTGGACGCGCTGGGCGGCGCGCCGGGCCTGTATTCGGCGCGCTATTCCGGCGTGCACGGCGACGCCCAGGCCAACATCGACAAGCTGCTGACGGCGATGGCCGACGTGCCCGATAGTCAGCGCGCCGCGCATTTCTATGCGGTGATCGTGCTGCTGCGCCATGCCGACGATCCGCAGCCGATCATCGCCGAGGGCGTGTGGCCGGGCCGGATCATCCGCGAGCGCCGCGGCACCGGCGGCTTCGGCTACAACCCGGTGTTCCTGGACGAAGACCACGGCCTGACCGCGGCGGAGATGGACACCGAACTGAAGAACCGCCTCAGCCACCGCGGCCGCGCCCTGGCGGCGCTGCGCGAGAAACTGCTGGCCCAGCTGCGGTAGACGGCCGTGTTCGTGGCGATCTGGCAGTACGAGGTCCGCGCCGGCGCCGAGGCCGAGTTCGAAACCTTGTACGGCGCCGACGGCGCCTGGGTGACGCTGTTCCGCGAACACGCCGGTTACCTGGGCACCGACCTGCTGCGCGACGCCGACAGCGGCCGCTACCTGAGCATCGACCGCTGGCGCAGCGAAGCCGACTACCGCAGCTTCCTGGCCGCCGACCCTACCCGCTACGCCAACCTGGACGCGCAGGGCGACGCGCTGACCCTGTCCGAACGCCGCATCGGCCACTACTCCCCCACCGCCGCGCCATGACCCCACGCCCGCTGTTCTTCACCGTCATCGCAGTCGCCGCCCTGGCCGGCTGCGCGCAGATGCAGGAAATCACCCCGCTGGCCTGCGGCCGCGACGACGTGCGCGAACTCGGCGATCCCACGCCCGCGCGCCGCAGCTACGCCTTCCCGCTGCGCCTGGAATACGAACAGGACGGCCGCCGCACGGTGGTCCAGGACACCCTGACCTGCCGCTACTGGGGCCGCGACTTCGACCCCGGCGGCTGCGACAACAGCAACCGCTGGCACAGCTCGCTCAAGGGAGCGCGCGGCCTGCGCGTCGCCCTGGGCGCGCCGCGCGGCGGCCGCCAGGTGGTGTTCGAACCCGGCGAATGCGAATCGCTGGTGAATTACGGCCGCGACGAGCCTTCCTACCTGCTGCTGGGCCGCGACGTGGGCGAGGCCGACGACGACACCGCGGTGATCGACGCGCGGCAGATGCGTGAGCAATACGGCCTGCGCATCGTCGACTACCGCATCGACCTGTCCGCGCGCGCACCGCGCGCCGCGCAGCCGCAGTGAGCGCGATGCTGACCACGCCGCCGCTGTCGCTGTACGTGCACCTGCCCTGGTGCGTGCGCAAGTGCCCCTACTGCGATTTCAACTCGCACGAAGGCCGCGGCGCGCTGCCGTTCGCGGCCTATGTGGATGCGCTGCTGGCCGACCTGGACCACGACCTGCCGCTGGTCTGGGGCCGCACCGTGCAGACCGTGTTCTTCGGCGGCGGCACGCCCAGCCTGTTTCCGCCCGAGGCCATCGACCGTTTCCTGCAGGCCGCCAGCGCGCGCCTGCGCTTCGCGCCGGGCTGCGAGATCACCCTGGAAACCAACCCCGGCACCGCCGAGCACGGCCGCTTCGAGCTCTACCGCGCGGCCGGCGTGAACCGGCTCAGCTTCGGCATCCAGAGCTTCGACGACGGCTGCCTGAAGCGCCTGGGCCGCATCCACGACAGCGGCGAGGCCGAAGCCGCGGTCAAGCTGGCCCAGGATGCGGGCTACGACAATTTCAACCTGGACCTGATGTACGCGCTGCCGGAGCAGACCCTGGCCATGGCCGAGCGCGACCTGGAGCGCGCGTTCGCGCTGCAGCCCACGCATGTCTCGCACTACCAGCTGACCCTGGAACCCAACACCGTGTTCGCCGCGCGCCCGCCGCAGGGCATCCCCGACGACGACGGCGCCTGGGACATGCAGGAGCACTGCCAGGCCCTGCTGGCCGCGCACGGCTACGCCCAGTACGAGGTCAGCGCCTACGCCCGCCCCGACCGCCGCTGCGCGCACAACGTCAATTACTGGCGCTACGGCGACTACCTGGGCATCGGCGCCGGCGCCCACGGCAAGATCACCCTGGGCGCGGAGCAGACCGTGCTGCGGCGCTGGAAGATCAAGCACCCCACCCAGTACCTGGTCCACGCCGGCAGCGCGCAGGCCATCGGCGGCGACGACCGCATCGAGCCGGCGCGGCGCCCGTTCGAATTCATGCTCAATGCCCTGCGCCTGGTCGACGGCTTCGCCCTGGCCGATTTCGAAGCGCGCACCGGCCTGGACCGCGCCGCCATCGCCGCGCCGCTGGCCACCGCGGTCGCCGAGGGCTGGCTGGAGCACGACGGGCAGCGGGTGCGGCCGACCGATTTGGGCCGCCGCTACACCAATAATGTGGTTTCGTTGTTCCTCGACGACTGAGCGCGACCGGGCGCGGCCCGCGCACGCGCCTTGCTGTCCCGCAGCATCCGGTCCGACCGCCCGGCAACGGCTTCTGGCCGCGGCCCCGCCCGCACTGCGTTCGAATCTGTGGCCGCTCCATTCCGGGCCGCTTGGCCGCGACAGGGCTGGCGAGTCTCAAGGGGGCGTGATTAGATCGCCCGGTCCGGTATTGGTGAAGCTGCATGTCCGTCACGTTCGAGCCCCTAGGCAGGTCCTACCCTCGGCCCACGCTGGCCTCGGCGGCCATGCCCAAACGCGTGCGCCGCGTGCTCGAGCACCTCTACGCCCTGGTCTCGGACGAGGTGGCGCGCACGCTCGATCACATGCTGGCCGAGTACGAGCAGCAGCTGTTCCGCCAGGCCGATCAGGCGCGCAATGCCAGCCTGCAGGCCGTGCACCTGGAAACCCTGCGCCTGGTGCGGCTCAACCGCGTCGATCTGGTGCCGCGCTATCTGGTCGGGCTGGAAGCGGCGCTGACCAAGGTCCGCGAGCCGGTGGCGAGCGCCGCCGAGCAGGCCGCGCTGCCGACCTTCCGCGACCTGCGCCTGGTCGACGATCAGGAAGTGGACGAAAGCACCGTGCTGCGCAGCATCGCCACGCGCCAGGAATCGCGCGCCAGCCTGCCGCTGATGCTGCTGGGCCAGCGCTTCGGCGTGCTCGCCGGCGCGCCGGCCTACGATGCCGAGCGCCTGCCGGTGGGCCCGCACAGCCTGGGCCGGATCCTGGCCGAGGCCTGCGCGACGCTGCAGATCAGCCAGGAAGCCAAGTTCGACCTGTACCGCGTCTACGACCAGCACGTGATGAGCGGCTACGCCCAGTTGGTGGAGGCGATGAACGCGCTGCTGGCGCGCGAGAACGTGCTGCCCAGCCTGTCGTTCGTGCCGATCCGCGCGCGCCCGACCGCGCAGAACCCCGAGCGCAGCGCCGACGCCGCACGCCGCGGTCGCGACGACGCCCAGCGCGGCCCGCGCGGCGCGCGCGCCTACACCGCCTGGAGCGGCCAGGCCGATGCCGGCGCAGCCGCGCCGATGGACGAAGGCGATTACGCCTCGCTGCAGCAACTGCTGTCCGGCCGCCGCGATCTGCTGGGCAAGCTGCGCCCCGGCGCGCCGCCCACGCCGCGGCCGCCGCTGGACACCGCCGACGTGCAGAGCGCGCTGCGCGCGCTGCAGGCCGCGCCGGCACCGACCGCCGGCAACACCAGCCGCAGCGTGTCCGACCTGCGCCAGAACCTGCTGGTGCAGGCGCGCCAGCAGCGCGGCGAAGCGGCCACGCTGTCGCGCGAGGACAGCGACGCGTTCGAACTGCTGGACCTGTTCTACGGCGAGATCGAGCGCGAATTGCGCGGCGACGCCGTCACCGCCGGCCTGCTCGGCCGCCTGCAGGTGCCGCTGCTGCGCCTGGCGCTGCAGGACCGCGCCTTCTTCGTGCGCAGCCAGCACCCGGCGCGGCAGCTGCTCAACGCCGTGGCCGAGGCCGGCGCCAGCTGGATTCCCAAGGAAGAGGCCGACCCGCAGCTCAACGACCAGCTGCGGCGCGCGGTCGACCACGTGGTCGAGCATTACGACGGCGACGCCACGGTGTTCGAGGCCGCCAACCAGAACCTGCAGGATCATCTCAAGTCGATGGCGCGCAAGGCCGAAGTGGCCGAACGCCGCCACGTCGAGGCCGCGCGCGGCAAGGAAAAGCTGGAGCTGGCCAAGCGCCAGGCCGGCGAGGCGATCGAGGCCGCGGTGCAAGGCCAGCCGCTGCCCAAGTTCGTGCAGGCGCTGCTGACCCAGGCCTGGTCCGACGTGCTCACCCTGACCCTGCTGCGCCATGGCGAGGAGTCGGAGGAATGGCGTCGCCAGCTCGAGGCCACCGGCCAGATCGTGTCGGCCAACGTGGTCGGCGCGTCGGTGCCGGCGCCCGGCGGGCTGGACGGCGACATCGAGCACTCGCTGACCCTGGTGGGCTACCACGCCGACGAGGCCAACGCGATCTCGCGCCAGCTCACCGCGGGCGCGGCCGCGGGCAACGACGACACCGCCTCGCGCACCGAGCTGGCGATGAAGCTCAAGGCGCGCGCGCGCCTGGGCGACGACGGCGGCAGCACGCGGCGCGAACTGCCGCCGCGCAGCGAGCACGAGCAGCAGTGCTGGGAGCACGTGCGCACCCTGCCCTTCGGCACCTGGTTCGAATTCGTGACCAACCAGCAGGGCGACGTGATCCGGCGCCGGCTGTCGTGGTTCAGCACCATCACCGACAACGCCCTGTTCGTGAACCAGCGCGGCCAGCGCATCGGCGAGCAGTCGCTGGACAGCCTGGCGCGGGCGATGGCGCAGGGCCAGGTGCGCGTGGTCACCGCCGAGAAGGGCCGCCTGGTCGACCGCGCCTGGAACGCCGCGCTCAACGTGCTGCGCAGCTTCGTCGGCAATAGCGCGCAGGAGGCCGAGGCATGAGCGAGGAATTCCGCCGCACCCGCCGCCGCCGCGTCGACGACGCCGTGCAGGTGGTGGACACCATGACCGACACGGTGATCGGCCAGCTCAGCAACCTGTCGGAAACCGGCATGCTGCTGATCGCCAACACCCCGCTGGTGGACGACGGCCTGTACCAACTGCGCTTCAGCCTGCGCGACGCACCGCACCGCGCCTCGCCGATCGAAGTCGGCGCCCATTTGCTATGGCAGGACCGCACCAGCATGCCCGGCCAGACCTGGAGCGGCTTCCGCTTCATCACCATGCTGGAAAGCGAGATGCTGCAGCTGAGGCAGTGGCTGGATTCGCCGGGCGGGACGTACGACTGATGCGCCGCTGCTCGCGCCCGCGGGTGTAAAGACCCGCAGAACCAGCGGACGACGCGAGATCGCGATCCCGCGTGCCCTCACCCCAACCCCTCTCCCGCAAGCGGGAGAGGGGCTAAAGCACAAGCGGCGTCGGATGCGTCCCCTCTCCCGCTTGCGGGAGAGGGCTAGGGTGAGGGGGTGAGCGCAGCGAATGCTCTTGCTCCCCGCTCGAGCACCGAACTCGCAGCCCCAATAGAAGACCCGGAGGGCGGCGCACAGGAGGTGCGCCGTTTTTCGCTGGCACAGGATGTGCCATCGAAAAATCCCCGCGCCAACTCCGCTCTCGCGCGGGAGCTCTGGCGTAGCGTTTTTCTTTGGTTACTTTCTTTTGACGCTTATCAAAAGAAAGTAACCCGGCCGCTTGCGGACGGAAGCTGTTGCTGTTGCTTCAACCAGCAGCCCCACACACCTGCGCGAGTTCGGAGCTGATCGCGGCTTACGCCGCTCCTACCCCAAGGCGCACCGCGAGCACGCCGCTCAGCGCCGGTGGAACGGCACCGGCTCGGGCTGGTGCAGGGCGTAGCCCTGAGCGTAGTCCACGCCCATCGCGCCCAGCTCCAGCAGGATCTCGTCGCTGGTCACCCATTCGGCAATCACCTTCAGCCCGCGCTGGTGGCCGATGTCGGTCACCGCCTTGACGATGGCGTGGCTCATCGGATCGGTGAGCAGGTCGCGGATGAAGGCGCCGTCGATCTTGATGATGTCCACCGGCAAGTTCTTCAGATAGCCGAACGAGGACATGCCGGCGCCGAAATCGTCCAGCGCGAAACGGCAGCCCACCGCGCGCAGGCGCTCGATGAAGCGCGCGACCTGGGCCAGGTTGCGCACCGCCACCGTCTCGGTGATCTCGAAGCAGACCCGCTCCGGCGCGACCTCGTGCTTGCGCAGCAGCGCCAGGATCAGGTCGGCCAGAGTCTCGTCCTCAATGCTGGCGCCGGACAGGTTGATCGTGGCCGTGCGCAGCTTGGCGCCGTTGGGGTGCAGGCGGTCGAAGTTGGCCAGCGCGGTCTCGATCACCCAGCGGTCCAGCATCGGCATCAGCCCGTAGCGCTCGGCCGCGGGAATGAAGGCGCCGGGCACCACCAGCCGGCCTTCCTGGTCGCGGAAGCGCAGCAGCAGCTCCAGATGCAGGCCGGTCTCGGCTTCGTCCGACAACGGCCAGACCTCCTGGTACTTCAGCAGCAGCCGGCCCTCGTCGATGGCCCAGCGCAGGCGGTTGGCCCATTCCATCTCGCTGCGCCGGCGCGCGGCATCGTCGTCGTGCTCGGAATAGAAATGCACGCGGTTGCGGCCGCTTTCCTTGGCCATGTAGCAGGCGGTGTCGGCCTGCGACAGCAAGTCCTTGAGCGTGGTGTTGGGGCGATCCAGCATGACCCCGCCGATGCTGGCGGTAATGGTGTAGGTACGCTGCTCCCAGACGAACACGTAGCCGTCGATGTGCTCGCGCAGACGCTCGGCAACCAGGGTGGCGCCGGCCAGGTCGTGGACCTCGGTGGCAAGCACGCCGAACTCGTCGCCGCCCAGGCGCGCGAGCACGTCGCCGCCGCGCAGGTGCTCGCTCATCATCGTCGCCAGCTGGGTCAGCAACTGATCGCCGGCGACGTGGCCGGAGGTGTCGTTGATGAGCTTGAACTGGTCCAGATCGATGTACAGCAGCGCACAGGGCGGTGCGCCGGCCGCGATGCCGGCCAACACCCGCTCGACCCGGCGCTCGAACTCGCGCCGGTTGTACAGCTCGGTCAGCGCGTCGTGACTGGCCTGGAAGGTCAGCAGTTCGGTGAGCTGGCGCTGCTCGGAAATGTCGGAGGCCACCATCAGCAGGCGCGAGCGCCCTTCCAGCACCACGCTGGTGATCGACACGTTGGCCCAGAAGCGGTCGCCGTTGACGCTGCGCAGCATGGCCTCCGCGTTGGCGCAGTCGACCAGATCGGCCGCGCGCAGCTTGTCGCGCAGCAACTGGTCCTCGAACAGCTCCGGCAGCGGCACTTCGTACACGGTCTCGCCCAGGCGCGCGCGCGAGGCCTGGTTGGCGTAGGAGATGCGGCCGTCGTCGCGGCGCGCCAGCAGCACCAGCGCCGGCAGCAGTTCGTTGAGCGCGCGGAAGCGTTCCTCGCTTTCGCGGTAGCGCCGGCTCATGCGCGAGCCCAGCTCCAGCGCCAGCCGGCGCGTACGCGCGACCGACCACACCAGCAGCGCCAGCAGCACGCTGGCGAGCAGCCCCGGCAGCAGCACCCAGTTGCGGCCGTCCGGGCGCGAGGTCACCGCCTCCAGCGCCTGCATGCGCACGCGCCAGCGGCGGCCGCCATAGTTCAGCTCGCGGGCGAAACGGAAGCCGGTGTCGTGCGCGGGCGTCGGGCCACTGGCGAACAGCGTGGCCACGGTGTTGTCGGTGACGTCGTCGACCTGGATGTGCAGGTTGCGGCGCACGTCCTCGTCCAGGCTGGCGTCGATCAGCTGGCCGGCGCGGAACGAGATCGCGATGGAGCCGCGCATGCGCGCGCGCCGTTCTTCCAGCGTGGCCGGCGGCGGGCCGGCGCTGAACACCGGCAGGCGCATGGTCACGCCGTCGCGCGAAGGGTCGGATGGACTTTGTTGGGCCAGGCGGAACGGCGCCGACAGCACCGCGCTGTCGCTGTCGCGCGAAGCCAGCACGCCTACCAGGTTGGTAGGCTGCAGGTTCACGTCCAGGCCCAGCACGCGCTCGTTGCCGGCCAGCGGCGCGACCAGGTCGGTGATGTAGTGGTCGCCGTCCACGCGCGTCTCGCGGCGCGAATAGCCCATGGCCTGCAGGCTGGGGAAACGCTCGCGCGGGCGCACGTTGGCGTAGAGGTTGGCGAACTCTTGCGCGGTGACCTCATCGGAGGTCAGGAACAGGGTCTGCACCGAACGCAGCAGCAGTTCGCAGGCGTGCAGGCGGTCGTTCAGGGAATGGAACACGCGTTGCGCGCCGGCATCCAGCGCGGCGGTGCGGTCGTCGACCACGCGGCGGTGCTGCGCGCCGCCCAGCCACAGGGTCAGGCCCACGCCCAGCAACAGCGCCAGCAGGCTCCAGCCCCAGGCCGGCAGGCCCAGCGGCTTGGGCCGCTGCAGCAGCGCGGCATCGGCCGGATCGACGGACGCGCCGAAGCCGTGCCGGCCCTCGGGGTGGTCGGACTGCGCAGACTCCGCGTAACCGTCTGAATCCCTGGTCGCCCCCAAGCGCCCTCCATGATGTCCACGACCCGGCGATCCTATACCCCAGCCGCCTCGCCGAACTCTAACGCCGTGCTCACGGCGCGCTCGGGCGCGGCGTATCGGGGGAAGCCTTCAGCGCAGGCGAACGTGGCGCGCCTAACTCATGCCTTACGCAATGCGGACGCGGCCAGCGGCCATGGCGGGGCGTGTGCAATACCCGGAAACGGGAGCGCCGTCACGGCTGCAAGGCCGCCGGTTGCGGATTCGAACAAGGACGGCGCCGGCCGAGCGGCGCCGCTAGGAAAGCGCTGCCTTCGCCCGCAGCATCACCCCCCCAGCGCTGCGCAGGCGTCCCAGCCCTGCTGCGTGCCGTCCGTGGATGCGCCGCTGAAATTCTCGCGCAGCGTCGTCTGCGCCCATTCCTCGGCTTGGTCGCGCTGTGCCGGGCTCAACGCCGCGCCGGCCTGGGCGAGCTGGCGATCGATCTGGGCGGTGCGGAAGCTCTCGGCGCCGAGACGGTAGAGCTTGAGGTAGCGATAGTGCTGATAGGGGTCGCTGCCGACCAGCCCCGCGAGCATGCCCTGCGCGCCCGGCTCGTAGGCGCCTTGCAGCAGGTCCACGACCCGCCAGTCGCCCGCGGCCAGGCCGACTTGGATCAGCCGGGTCGCCTGCTGGCGGTAAACGCTCAGCGCGCCGGGTTGCTTGAGCAGGCCGCGCGTGTCGTACAGCGGCCCGCGGCTCAGATAACAGGCGCGCGCGTCGGCGTCGCCCAGCCGCGCCGCCTGCGCCAGGTTCGCGTTCAAGGTATCGAGTACTTCGTCGCCGACGCCCTCGCATAGCGTCCGTCCTTGGTCGACGTCGCGCTGGCGAATCGCGGCGGTGTCGAGCAAGGCCTGGTAAGTGCGCAACTGCGCCGCGCTCAGGTTCTCGGTCTTCTGTTCGGTGAGATTGCGGGTGTTGCGCATGGTCGACCATTCGATCGCGCGCTGGCGGCTGCAACGGCTGAGATCGCGCAACAACCGCGCCGCCGCCCGGCCGTCGCCGGCATTGGCCTGCGCCTGCAGCTGGGCGTACACCGATTTGAGCGGCGCCCCCGCAGGCGGCAGCCGCGCGCCGCGATCGAAGCGCAGCGAAGCCTGGGCGACCATGTCCAGTTCGCTGCCCGGCGCCCCGCCGACCGGCTGCTCGGCCGCCGCGACCGGCGCCGGCGGCGCGGGCGCGTTCGCGCCTTCCTTGCGGCCGAACAGGTAGGCGCCGACGACGGCCCCCAGGGCCAGGACGGCCAGTAGCGGTAGTCGGTATCGGCTCATGTCGAAGCCTCGGGTGCGGGGGCCGGCACGGGCCGGATGGGGTGGCCGATTCGCGACAAGGCCCGCGATCGTAGCGAAAGCACGTTCATTCTTCGGACGCGGCAAGCGAGCACGGATCCCAGCCGGGCGCGGTCGATTCGGTGGAATCGCTGCCGCCGAACTGGCTCTGCAATGTTTCCTGCGCCCACCGGTCGGCGTCCGCGCGCTGTTCCGGCCGGATCCGCGCAGCCGCCAGGGCCAGCTTCCGATCCATGTCGGCGGTACGAGCGCCTTGCGCGCCGAGGCGGTAGAGCTTGAGATAACGGTAGTGCTGCACGGCATCCGGACCCAGCGTTCCGGCGAGCATGCCGTCCGCACCCGGCTCGTACGCGCGGCGGAGGATGTCCACCACCTTCCAATCGCCAGCGGCCATGCCGGCGTCGATCAGCGACCGCACGCCGGTGCGGTACTCCTGGATCCATTCCGGATGACGCATGAGCCCGCGTGCATCGTAGCCGGGTCCGCTGGAGAGATAGCAGGCACGCGCATGCTCTTCGCCCAGTTGCGCCGCCCTGCGCAAGCTCGGCAGCTGCGTATCCAAGATGCCGCGATCGAGTCCGTCGCAGAGCGTGCGGGCTTTGCGGATGGCTTGCTTGTGCGATTCCACCGCCTCCAGCTGCAGCCGGTAGCGCTCCAGCGATTGCGCGCTGCTGCCGTCGATCTTGTCGGCCAGGGTTTCGTCGGCCGCCCGCGTCAGGAACCACTCCAACTGGTCCAGACCGGCGCAGGTACGCAGGTCCTGATACAGGCGCGTGGCCGCGGCGACGTCGCCGGCATCGGCGCGCGAACGCAGCTCGCCGAACACGCGCCTCAACGGCACACTGCGTCCCGGCAGCGAGGCCGTTATCGGAACCGGGGCGGTCGATGCGGCATGGCCCCCGAGCTGCGACGCCCGGGCAGGAGCGGCGGGCGCGGCTGCCGCCGGCGCTGTCGGGCTCTGGCCTCGCCCCAGCACATAGGCGCCGATCAACGCGACCAATGCGAGCAGGGCGATCAGGATGTAACGCAATCGCATTCCAGCATCCACTCCAGAACCGCCGGTAGCGCCGGTAACGGGATTGCCGTCCCGGCCGCTGTTTCGCAAGACCCCATCCGATACCGAACCGACAGGGCGGCCCCTCGCGGAGCCGCCCTGCGTTTACCGCTGAACCCTTACTGGTACGGAGAACCGTCCCGCACGTACGCGGCCGCAGCAATGCCGGTGTCGCCCTGCAGGATCGCCTGGTTCTTGCCCGCGGCCGACGGCAATCCCACCTTGAGATTAACCGCACCGGAGACCAGCGAGTCCAGCAACTGCGTCAGGATCGGCAAACCCAGGGCGATGTTGCCGCATCCCTTGGCCGCCGGTACGGCGAACGTATTGTCGACCAGGATATTGCCGGTGTTCTGCAGGTACGCGTACGGATCGTTGCCGACCTGGATGAAATCCAAGCTGCCGGGGCTGCCCGAGATCGGCGCGGTGGGCGCCGGCGGAGCGGTGGTGCCGGTTTGCAGCTTGACCACGACCGGATTCTGCGCCGAACCGATGTAGCAGGAGTTGCCTAGGAACGGATTCTGCAGACGCACGCGCAGCGCCAGCCGCACCGCGGTCGGATCGCCGCCCCAGTTCGGGTTCAGCGCCGCGCCGAAATCGGTCTGTATCGTCTGCACCGGCTCCATCGTCGCGGTCACGTCGTTGACCGAATTGACCACGCTCCAGAACGCCTGCCACAGCGGAAGCGGCCAATTCGGCGCCGGGTTGACGATGCCGAGCAGACCGCCCGGGACCTTGCCCGGCGGGGAGTTGAGCGTGGGCGCACCGACGGCGTCGAACAGCGGCGAGGGCTGAATACCGGTGATGCCGCCCTGCAGGACGATCGCTTTGTCGATCGGCAGGGTGGTGGTGCCGATGGTGAACGAGCCCGAGCTCGTCACGCTGTGCACGCAAGCGGTCCCTTCTTCCTGAAGGGGCGGCGTTTCGTACGGGCAGAACTGGAACTTTTCGAAACCCGGGGCCGGTGGCGCCGCCGTCGCGGCGGGGGTGACGGCGGCTCCGGCCAACGCCGTGGCAAGGGCCGTGTATAGCAATGCCTTGGACATGATGAACTCCTGAAATCTGAGAAAGAATCCTGATCTGCGCCCAGCGGACGCCAGTCCGCCGCCCGTTGGCGATCGCCGCATCACCGGGCTATCGCTTGATACGCCGGTTTGATCGAGCCCATCCAACCGGAGGGGTCGGATGCTCCGCCCCAGCGCCTTCGATACCGCTCGTCAAGAACGCTGCATCAGGCGCGCGGATCGCGCGCCTGATGCAGCGGATGGCAAGGCGGTTGTTGCTGCGACATCCCCGCGCCGCTCGGCTGCCGCCGGGCAGCGAGGGATTCGCACCGACTTACATGTAGCGCAGGGGAGCGCTGGCCGTCAGCGTCGAGGTGGACCTGACGTTGGTGCAAGGCGATGGCGCCGGCAGGAACTGCGCGGTGAAGGTGAACGTGGCGTTGGTCGCGCTGTTGTTCAGATTGCCGAGCGAACCAGCGGCGACACCGCCCGTGCACACGCGCGCCGGCGTGTTGAACCTGACCTGGATCGGGTTCGCGTACGCACCGCCGATCGTCACGCTCGAGCTCGTCGCGCCCGACCCCACGCCAGGGGAAACGCCCCAGCTCAGGTTCTCCGCCGTGACGTTGCCCGTGCAGGCCGCGCCGCCGGTGAAGTTGGCGCTGACGATCGCCGCGGTGCCGCTGATCAGCTGCATGTAGAAAGTGGCACTGGAACAGGGAACCGCAATGCCCGAAACCGTAGCGGTGGTGCTGCCCGTGATCGTCACGAAAGTACCGGTGGGCGTGGTGTCCACCCAGGCGCTACCGTTCCAGTATTCCCAGCCGGCGAACGCGGGCGAGGCCACGAGCGGACCTGCCGCGATCAGGGAGGCGAGAAGGGTGGCTTTGAGCTTACTCATCGTAATTTGCTCCACAGTCGATTGTCGAAATCCCCCGAACGCCAGCGCGCGGAGGCCGTGCCACGAGGAAGCCAAGTGCCGTGGCGGCACCGAACCGAGGGGCACCGAACATCAGCCTGTTCGAACTCTTGCTCTCATTTGCCAGAGCGCTGAAACAGATGCGTCCTTGGTCTGTATCGACCGCCCGACGGCTGCGGGCGGTTGATGGGGTGAAGCTTGTCGGGTCGAGGCCTCAACTCAGAAGAACCCCTTTCGAACCGAGAGTCCGACGATGCGCGGGTCCTGCAGGAATACGTTGGACGTCAGGCCGCTGTCGTCGCTGTTGAGGAAAGTACCGGTGATCGCCTCGCCATCCAGCGCGTTCTTGACGTACAGCTGCACGGTCAGATTCTGGTCGGGCTTGTACCAGGTCAGCGACAGATTGAGGTTGCCCCAATCATGCAGGCGGTCGATCTTGTCCTGGTAGACGCGCGCCCAGCTCTTGCCCTGGTAGTACAGGTCGGCGCGCAAGGTCAGATCGCTTTCGGCCAGCGCGAACGTGTACTGCGGGCTGAGGCTGACGGTGATCTTCGGCGCGTTCGGCAGTTCGTGGCCGCCCACGTTCTTGGCGAACCCGGCGCCGCCGTTGGGCGCGTCGATCTCCGGATTGTAGAAAAGGCCGCCCAGCAACCACGCGTTGTCGCCGGGGCCGCCATTGAGGCCCCGGTCCTGGGTGAAGCCGCCCAGGCCCGTGGGAAGATTGACCGTGCAGAAGCTGTTCAAGTAGTTGGCCAGGCTGCTTTCGTCGAAGGTCTGGTAGAAGTTCTCGAAGAACCGTTCCACCATCGCCTTGGGCGCGATGCAGTTCGAGGCCAGTTGCATCCACGGCCGCACCACCACCCAATCGGGGTTGCCTGCCGTCCGGTCCATCACGTCGATGGAGTACTGGTTGGCGCCGATGCGCGTGCGCAGGAAGCCGAGGTTGCCGCTGATCTGGAACTGCGAGGTAGGCCGCCACACCGCCTCGATCTCGGCGCCCCAGGTCTTGGCGTCAAAGTTTTCGTTCACCGTCTGCCGATCGATGATCTGCGAGACCTGATAGCCCTTGTAATCGTTGTAGAACGCGGTGGCGTTGAGGATGAACCGGCCGCCGCCCATCACGTTCTTCATGCCGATTTCCAAGGCATTGACGTACTCGGCCTTGAACCGCGGATCCTTGGGAATGAAGGACAGCACTTCCGGATTGGCGCCGATGCCCGGAGAGTTGGTGCCGCCGGCCTTGTAGCCTCGCGACAGCGACGCGTAGACCATGGTGCTGTCGGTGAAGGACAGATCGGGCGACCAGTCCAGCACCAGGCGCCCGGTCGGCTCGTTCCAGGTCTGCTGGATCTTCTCGCCGGACGGATAGCCGTAGCCGACGTAGCCGCCGCCCAGCAGCGGGAAGTCCGGATCCGTGGAGCTGGCCAGCAGCAGCTGGCTGGGCACGGGCGTGGTGGTCTTGACGTCGCGGGTCCAGCGCAGGCCGGCCGTCAGCTTCCACTTGTCGTTGATCTGCCAGTAACCCTCGCCGAAGACCGCCGAGGAGCGGGTGTTGGCGATGTTGCGGCTACGGAAGTAGTTGTGGCCCTGGCCGTTGATGGAGCGCAACGGGTTGGGGTCGATGTAGACGCAAGGAAAATGCCGCCCGAAAAAATCCGTCTCCGCCGACAGAGCCGTCCCTGGCATACAAGTGGCTGGACTCAGCACACCGCCTCTTCCATTGAAAAAGTTTTGAGCAGCGGCGGTAAAGAGGTTACTGAAAACGTAGTAGCTTTCGTCGATCTTGAATTCCAGATAGTTCGCGCCGACGCTGAAATTGAACGGCCCGTCGTAGGAGGACTGCAGGCGGAACTCCTGCGACCATTGCCGGCTGTCGGCATCGACCAGATCGACCAGCATCAGGCGGTCGGAACAGCCCAGCTGCGGGTCGCAGAACACGCCGCCGGGCGTGAGCGGGTAGGCGGGAACGAGGTTTCCGTCCGGATCGAACTGAACCACCTTGTTCGAATCGGTGAAGATCGGGTTGGATTGGAAGCGTCCGTAGTCTTGCGTTGAATAGTATTGGTCGCGGGTATACAGCGATTGCGACACCAGGTTCAGGTGATCGCCGATGCCGACATCGAAGTTGAATTGCAGGACGTCGTTGGTGGCATGGAACTTCGGATCGTAGCTGGTGGCGATCTCGCGCATATCGCGCGATTGCTTGACCCCGGAGTACGGATCGATGCCCTGCGCGATCAGGTACGCGGGGTTGAACGTGTCGGCGAAGAAGCCCAAAGCACCGGCCGTGGTTTGCGCGGCCAGCACCGACGGCAGGCTGTTGCCGTTGGGCACGCCGAACGCGTCGTCGTCGTACAACGACCCGTCCTTGCACGCCTGGCTCAGGAATCCCACGTCGTTCGGCCGCAGCGTCACGTTGCCGATCGAGGTCGGCCCCGCGTCGTTGTGGCAGAGCTGCTTGCCCGTGCGCGCGCGCATGTCGTCTTCTTGGAAGTGCTCCCATACCAGGCTGGCGTTGAAGCGGTCGCTGGGCCTATAGCTGGCCGACAAGCGGGTCGAGAGCAGGTCGCGATCGTTGACGTCCTTGCCGGTGACCGTGTTGTGGTCGTATCCGTCGCGCTTGGTGTACTGGGTCGCCAGGCGCAGCGCGAAGGTATCGCTGAGCGGCACGTTGACCATGCCGTTGATCCGGCGCGTGTTGTAGTTGCCCACCTCGGCCTTCACGTCGGCCTCGAAGCCGTCCGGGTTGGCCAGATTGGGAATCATGTTGACCACGCCCGCGGTGGCGTTGCGGCCGTACAGCGTTCCCTGCGGGCCGCGCAGCACCTCGACCCGCTCGACGTCGAAGTACTCCTGCTCGAACAGGCGGTTGCGGATCATCGGCGTGCTGTTGAAGCTGATCGCCACGGCCGGGTCGGTGGTCACCGACAGCGCCTGCGTGCCGATTCCGCGGATCTGGAAGTTGTAGCTGGCGAAGTTGGTCTTGCTGAAACTCACGTTCGGCGTCGCGGTGACCAGGTCGCCGCCGGTCTCGATCTTGCGGCTGCCCAGATCGTCGCCGCTGAAGGCGCTGATCGCGATCGGCACCTTCTGGATGTTCTCGACCTTTTTCTGCGCGGTAACGACGATGGTGTCGAGGTCGGTCGCCGCCTGCTCGCTGGCCGTGGCGGTGGGACTGGGCGCCGTCGGCTCTACCTGGGAATCCGCCGCCGGCTGCGTGTCAGCGGTCCCCTCTGCGTTTCCCGGTGGTGCCGGTTCGGCCGCCTTGGCGCCGCCCGCGGCCGGGCTGGCGCCCGCGCCGCCGCTAATCAGGATCGCGCCCGAAGCGCTGGTCGAGTACTGCAGACCGGTGCCCGCGAGCAGTTCGTCCAGCGCCTGCAGACTGCGCTTTTCGCCGCGCACCGCGCGCCCGGTCTTGCCCACCGCGAGTTCCGGCGCGTACAGCAATTGCTTGCCGCTCTGGCGCGCGTACTCCGACAGCGCGGCGTCGAGCCGCTGCTGCGGAATGTCGAACCTGGCCGAGACCGCATCGCCGCGCGCGTACGCGCTCAGGCAGGGCAGCAGCGCCAGCAACAGCACGCAGGGCTTGAGCACACGTCTCGTCAGGCGCTTCTGATCTCGCATCGGTTCCCCTCCGGTGGCGGGCCGTCTTTGCGCGGCCTCGTGTTCATAGGGACGCAGGCGTTCGCGAAACCCGAACCTGCCCCGAATATTTCTCTTCGAACTGCGCACCGGCGTGCCGATTTATTTTTTGCGGCGCAGCAAAAAATCCGGCTTCGCGCCGAAGCGGAGCCGGTTTTTCCAACTGGAGAGCGCCGCCTCGCAGGCTGCGAGGCGGCGGCTGTGTCAACCGCGCTCGGGCGGGCGCGACTTCAGCACGATCGCATCGCCCTGATGGCTGGCGCGCTGGATCGGGAAGTAGGCCGTGACCGCGTCGATGAAGGTCTCGGTGTCGCCGGTGTTGAACGCACCGCTGATCTTCAGCGCCGCCAGGTCGGCGTCGCCGAGCACGATGCGCTGGCGCGAGTAGCGGTTGATCTCGGCGACGGCGTCGGCCAGGCTTTCGTTCTCGAACACCACTTGACCGTGGCGCCAGCTGACTTCGCGCTTCACGTCGGCCGCGCGTACCTGCGGCGCGGTCGCCGCGAGGGCGACGAACTGCTGGCCTGGGTGCAGCTCGGCGGTGGCCGCGGCGGCGATGCTGGTGGGCCGGGTGCGCTCGCGGGTCACGGTCACCCGGCCTTCGAGCAGGGTGACCTCGAACAGGCGCTCGGACATATGCACTTCGAACTCGGTGCCCAGCGCGGTCACCTGACGGCCATCGGCGGTGACGATGAAGGGCCGGCTGCGGTCCTTGGCCACCTTGAACAAGGCCTGCCCGCGCTCCAGCGTAATCGCGCGCGTGCCGGCGCTGTAATGCACGGCGATGCGGCTGTCGGTGTTCAAGGTGATCACCGAGCCGTCGTCCAGCGTGACCTCCGAACGCTGGCCCACGCCGGTCTGGTGCACGTTGCCGGCGATTGCGTCCTGCACGTTGCGGTACATCAGTCCGGGGGCGTCGGGCCGCACGATCAGCAGGCCGGCGACCACCGCCAGCAGCGAGGCGGCGATCGAATAGCCGTAGGTACGCGCGCTGCACCAGGGCCGCGGCTTGGCCGCGCGCGCCAGGGTCTCGCGCCGCAGCGCCAGCATGTCGGGCGCGTCGGCCAGGGCCTGCGCCAGCGCGCGCGCGGACTCCACGCGCCGGAACGCGGCCGCGTGCGCGGGCGAGCGCGCGCGCCAGGCGTCGAAGGCGGCCCGCAGCGGGCCGTCGCCGTCGGCGGCGTCGTGCAGCACCTCGCTCCAGCGCGCGGCGGCTTCGTCGATGTCGTCCGGCAGCGGGCCGGGACCGGGCATGGCCGGGGTGGCTTTCCAGGTCATGGCACGCCTCCCGCCCGACGGCACGCCCGAGTGCTTGCGTCGCGGCTCATTCGGGCGCCCCTCCGTCCATCGCGCGGCCCAGCTGGGCCAGCGCTTTGGCCATATGCTTTTCGGCGGCACGCACCGAAATGCCCAACATGTCCGCAATTTCCATATATTTTCGCCTCTCCATGGTGCGCAGCACGAACACGTCGCGCGTGCGCTGCGGCAGCGCGCGCAAGACGGCGACAGCCAACTTCATCGCCTCCTCTCCCAGTAGGACGCGCTCCGGCGAGATTTCCGTAGCGGGCTGATGAATTTCTTCGTCGAAGGACTCGTGCGCGTCCTGGTCGCGAGCCTGGCGGCGACGGCCCCAGTCGCGCAGGGCGTTGGCGGCGATCTGGAACACATATTGCTTGACGTGCTCGATCGGCCCGCCGCGCGCGCGCCGGACCAGGTGCAGGAACACCTCCTGGGTCAGGTCCTCGACCTCGGCGGGATCCTTGACCCGCTTGGCGAAGAACCCGCGCAAGGGCGCACGGTACTGCAGGGAGATGTTCTCCCATTGGCTGCTGCAATCCTCGCCGTAATCGGCGAGCGAAGCCGGTTCGCGCGTAGACGGCGCCGGATCGGCCATCGGGTCCCTCCCCATACGCGTTGGTATGCGCAAGGCCGGCAGCATACCCCGTCACGCCGCTGTCGGTGTGGAGGCCCGGGTCGGCGCCGCTGCGGCGATGCACAGTGCGGTTTTTCCCGGCGAAAACGCGATTTTCCGCGCACGCGGCGATGCGGCAGCGCAGCATCGGGCTGCGCTGAACGCGGCCATGCGGCCACGCGGCGCGGCGCCGTCGCGGACCGGCCGATCCGGCAAAGCGCACTGCGCGCGCCGGCCTGCGCCGATGGGGAGAATCCGTCAAAATCGGCGTTCGCCCCCAAGAGACTTCCCTTCGATGTCGCACGATCCAGCGGTCCTCTACCCCGCCCACTTGGCCGAGCTGCAGCGCCGCACCCACGAGGCCCTGGAGCGCGCCGGTTTCGATCACCTGGTCGTGCCCAGCGGCAGCCTGCACTATCAGGTCTTCGACGACCGCGACTATCCCTACGCGGTCAATCCCCAGTTCAAGGCCTGGCTGCCGCTGACCCGCAATCCCGGAAGCTGGCTGGTGGTCACCCCGGGCCGCAAACCCAAGCTGATCTACCTGCAGCCGTTCGACTACTGGCACGTGGTGCCGCAGGCGCCGAGCGGCTACTGGGTCGAGCATTACGACATCGTGGTGATCCGCACGCCGGACGAAGCGGCCGCGCACCTGCCGGCGGACCCCGCGCGCTGCGCGATCCTGGGCGAGCCGCAGAGCGCGCTGGGCGCCTATGTGCCCAACAATCCGGCCGAGGCCATCGCCTACCTGGAGTTCCACCGCGCCTACAAGACGCCGTACGAAGTGCAGATGATGCGCGCGGCCACCCGCCGCGGCGTGCGCGCGCACCGCGCCGCCGAAGCCGCGTTCCGCGACGGCCGCAGCGAGTTCGACATCCACCTGGCCTACTGCGCCGCCGCGCGCCAGGACGCGGGCGAGCTGCCGTACAACAACATCGTCGCGCTGAACCAGAACGGCGCGGTGCTGCACTACACCGAACTGGAGCGCGAGGCGCCGGCGCAGCTGCGCAGCTTCCTCATCGACGCCGGCGCCAGCCACCACGGCTACGCCTGCGACATCACCCGCACCTACGCCGCCGACGCCGGCAGCGAATTCCAGGCCCTGATCGACGCGGTCGACGCGGCGCAGCTGAAGATGTGCGACCAGGTCCGCGCCGGCAACGACTACAAGCGCATCCACCTGGACGCGCACCTGGCGCTGTCGGGCATCCTCAAGGACTTCGGCGTGATCAAGGTGACGCCGGAAACCGCGCTGGAAACCGGCGTGAGCAACGTGTTCTTCCCGCACGGCATCGGTCACGGCATCGGCCTGCAGGTGCACGACGTGGCCGGCTTCGCCGCCTCGGACCGCGGCGGCAGCATCGCCAAGCCCGAAGGCCAGCCCTACCTGCGCCTGACCCGCGAGCTGGCGCCGGGCATGGCGGTGACCATCGAGCCGGGCGTGTACTTCATCGACCTGCTGCTGGACGGCCTGAAGCAGGGCCCGCACGCCGACTCGGTCGATTGGGCGCGCATCGACCGCTTCCGCCCTTACGGCGGCATCCGCATCGAGGACGATGTGGTCTGCACCGAGGCTGCGCCGATCAACCTCACCCGCGACGGCTTCGCCGAAGCGGCCTGAGTCCGGCCGGCGCCCGCGCCAAGACGGCGCGGGCGCATCGCTTCACCAGACGCGGTACACGCGCCCGCTTTGCACGCCTTCCACGCTGCGCTGGTAAGCCAGCGCGGCGCGCGCGGCGGTCACCGGCTCGAAGCCGGGGAAGAACGGGCCGTAGTCGGCCCAGGATTCGGTCAGCACGCTGGGGCTGACCGCGTTGATGCGCAGCCCGCGCTGCAGCTCGAACGCCGCGCCCTGCACGAAACCTTCCAGCGCGCGGTTCACGGCGCTGGCGTTGGCACCGGCGCGGATCGGCTCGTCGGCGACGATGCCGGTGGTCAGGGTGATCGAACCGCCGTCGTTGAGCGCGTGCTGGCCCAGCAGCGCCAGGCGCACCTGCCCCAGCAGCTTGTCGTTCAGGCCGATCGAGAACTGCGCCGGGCTCATCTCCGGCAGCGGGCCGAAGTGCAGCACGCCGGCGGCCGAGACGATGGCGTCGACCTTGCCGGTCTTGCGCAGCAGCGCGCTCACGCTGGCGTCGTCGGTGATGTCGACCGGAAACTGCGCGCTGTTGCGGCTGGCGGCCAACACCTCGTGGTGGGACAGGGTCTGGGCGATGGCGCGGCCGAGCGTGCCGCTGGCGCCTACGAGCAGGATCTTCATGGCGGAAACTCCGGTGTGGGGAATGGCGACCAGTCTGCGCGCCGGATCCGCGCCGGGGTATGCGCTAGCATTTCCGGCACCCCTAACTCCGGGTTAGCCATGGACCTGCTGCGCGCGATGGCGGTATTCGTTTCGGTCGCCGACCGCGGCAGCTTCGCCTCGGCCGCGCAGGCGCAACGCCTGTCGGCGGTGATGGTCGGCAAGCACATCCGTCAGCTCGAGGAACACCTGGGCGCGCGCCTGCTCCAGCGCGACACCCGCAAGCAGCGGCTGACCGAAGCGGGCGCGGCCTTTCTGGAGGAAGCGCGGCTGGCGCTGGAACAGGTGCGCCGCGCCGAGACCGTGGCCGAGCGCCTGCAGGACCACAGCCGCCCGCGCGGCCGCCTGCGCATCACCGCGCCGCTGACCCTGGGCACGCATGCGGTGGCACCGGTGGTCACCGCCTTCCTGCGCGCCTATCCCGAGGTGTCGGTGGACCTGGCCCTGGCCGACCGCATGAGCGACCTGATCGCAGAAGGTTTCGACGCGGCGATCCGCATCGGCCCGCTGTCCGACTCCGATCACCTGGTCGCGCGCCCGCTGCGCCCCTACCGCATGATCGTCTGCGCCTCGCCCGACTACCTGCGCGAACGCGGCACTCCGCGCAGCCCCAGCGAGCTGCCGCAACACAGCTGCCTCAATCACCTGCTCTGGCACCCCAACACCGGCTGGCGCTTCGCCAGCCTGGGCGGCGAACCGCTGCGCCTGAGCGGCCGCTTCGCCTCCAACCACGGCGAGGCTCTGCGCCGCGCCGCGCTGGACGGCTGCGGCATCCTGCTGCAGCCCGAAGTGCTGCTGGCCGAAGACCTGGCCGCCGGCCGCCTGGTGCCGCTGTTCGAAAACGACCTGCCGCCGCCGCGGCCGGTGCATCTGCTGTATCCGCGCGATCGACAGCCGCCGCCGAAACTGAGCCGCTTCGTGGAGGCGGTGATGGAGGCGATGGGGGCTTAGGAGACGAACGCGCACCGCGACCTGCCGCTTCGCGTGCCCTCACCCCAACCCCTCTCCCGCAAGCGGGAGAGGGGCTAAAGCAACAGCGGCGGCGGATGCGTCCCCTCTCCCGTTCACGGGAGAGGGCTAGGGTGAGGGGGTGAGCGCAAAGCGCGAATGCTCTTGATCCTCGCTCGGGCACCGAACTCGCCATGCCAATAGAAGACCCGGAGGGCGGCGCACAGGAGGTGCGCCGTTTTTCGCTGGCACAGGGATGTGCCATCGAAAAATCCCCGCGCCCACTCCGCTCTCGCACGGGAGCTCTGGCGAAGCGTTTTTCTTTGGTTACTTTCTTTTGACGCTTATCAAAAGAAAGTGACCCGGCCGCTTGCGGACGGAAGCTGTTGCTGTTGCTTCAACCAACACACCCAAACACCTTCGCGAGTTCGGAGCGGATCGCGGCTTACGCCGCTCCTACCCCAAGGTGCCAGAGGAGCCCCCCGCCGACCGCAACTGCGGATTCGCGGTCGCAGCTTGCGCAGCTCCTACACGGGCGTGCGTAGCTTTCGTCGTGGGTGCGGATCCGCGGTCGCGGCTTACGCCGCTCCTACCCCAGAGCGGGCAGGCGGTGGGCTACTTGGCCATGAACGCTTCGATTTCGTCGGCGCTGCGCGCCAGCTTGTCGGTCAGCACCTGATAGCCATCCTTGGTCACCAACACGTCGTCCTCCGTGCGGATGCCGATGCCGCGCCACTTCGGGTCCACGCTGGTGTCGTCGTGCGACACGTACAGGCCCGGCTCGATGGTGAACACCATGCCCGGTTCCAACAGACGCGACTCGCCGTCGATGCGGTACTCGCCCACATCGTGCACGTCCAAGCCCAGCCAGTGCCCGGTCTTGTGCCGGTAGAAACGCCGGTAGCTGCCGTCGGCGATGTTCTTCTCCAGCTTGCCCTTGAGCAGCCCCAGGCGCAGCAAGCCCTCGGTCAGCGTCTCCACTGCCGCGTTGTGGCCGGCCTCGTAGGACACGCCCGGGCGCGCCTGCGCCAGCGCCGCGGCCTGGGCCGCGCCGACCAGATCGTGCAGCGCGCGCTGCGGCTCGCTGAAACGGCCGTTGACCGGGAACGTGCGGGTGATGTCGGCGGCGTAGCCGCGGAACTCGGCGCCGGCGTCGATCAGCACCAGATCGCCGTCGCGCGCCTGGCCGTTGTTGGCGCGGTAATGCAGCACGCAGCCGTTGGCGCCGGCGCCGACGATGCTGCCGTAGGCCGGCTCGGCATCGTGCATGCGGAACACCCGTTCCAGTTCGGCCTGCAGCTCGTACTCGCGCACGCCGGCGCGCGCAGCGCGCATGGCCGCCTCGTGCGCGAGCACGCTGATATCGGCCGCGCGCTGCATCAGCTTGAGCTCGTCGCGGTCCTTGAACAGACGCATCTCGTCGAGCAGGTGGCCCAGCTCCAGGAACTCGTGCGGCGGCTGCGCGCCCTGGCGCACCATCGCGCGCACGCGGTTGAGCCAGCCGATCAGCTTGAGGTCGAACTCCTGGTCGCGGCCGAAGTGGTAGTACACGCGCGAGCGGCCTTCCAGCAGGCCGGGCAGGATGTCGTCCAGATCGGCGATGGGGTAGGCGTCGTCCAGGCCGAAGGCCTCGACCGCGCCTTCCGGGCCGAAGCGCGGGCCGTCCCAGCCTTCGCGCTCCAGGTCGCGTTCGCGGCAGAACAGCAGGGTCTCGCCGTGCTTGCGGCCGGGCACCAGCACCAGCACCGCTTCGGGTTCGGGGAAGCCGGTGAGGTACCACAGGTCCGAATCCTGCCGGTACGGGTAATGGGTGTCGCGGCTGCGGATGAGCTCGTTGGCCGCCGGCAGCACCAGGATGGCATCGTCGCCGGCCATGCGCATGAGCTGCTTGCGGCGGCGGGCGTAGGCCTTGGCGGGAATGTTCGAAGCTAGCGTCATCGCAGCGGTGTCGCTCCGGGTGCGGTCAGTTCAGGCGCTGCCGGTGCTGCGCGGCCAGCACGATATCGCCGTGCAGCAGCAGCGCGGCCACGCGCACGAATTCCTCGATCTCGGCCAGCGCTTCCTCGTCCTCTTCGTCGCCGTCGTCCTGCGGCTGCGCGGCGGCGAGCTTGGCCAGATCGCCCAGCGCTTCGCGGCCTTCCACCGACAGCGCATTGGCCGAGGCGCCGGCCAGGCCGAAGGCGCTGAGAAAACCGCGGCACCAGTCGAACAACGCGCCGCTGCGCTCGGCGAGCGAGGCGTCGGCATCGGGCAGCAGCAGCGAGAATTCGAAACTGCGGTCGGACAACTGCGCGGCGCTGGCCAGGCGCAGCTGGTCCAAGGGGCTGCCGTTGTCGGGCGTGCCCAGGTCGTTGTCGGCCAGCACCTTGCCCGGCCAATCGCGCACGGAGGCGCCGCCGCCGGCGAGCCAGCCGCACAGGGCGCCATGGAGTTCGGAAGGCGTAGCGGCTAGGGCCAGTTGGCGGCTCTGGGCGTCGACGGCGGACAACGCGGGCAGTTCGATGGCGGACACTGGCATCACAGGCAGGGGGTTGCGGCAGTTTAGCAATGCAGCGGCGCGCTTGTTGCGGCCGCGCGCGCCTGCCTACACTGCGCGCTGCCACGCCCAGCTTGCCGGTGTCCGTGCGTCCATTCCTACCCGCCGCCATTCGCTCCTTAGGCCTGCTCAGCCTGATGCTGGCGCTGGCGGGCGTGGCGTCGGCGGCGGCCGCGGCCACGCGCGACTACTACTTCACCCGCCTGGGCAGCGAGCTGGGCCTGGCGCAGAACTCGGTCACCGCCCTGGCCCAGGACAGCCAGGGCTTCGTCTGGGTCGGCACCCAGGGCGGCCTGCACCGCTACGACGGCCAGCGCTTCGTGCCCTACCGCCACGACCCGCGCGACCCGGCCAGCCTGCCCGACAGCTACATCACCTCGCTCGCGCTGGAAGGCGAGCGCGCGCTGTGGGTCGGCACCTATTCCGAATACCTGGCCCGGCTGGACCTGGCCAGCGGCCGCATCCGCCGCTACCAGCCGCCCGCCGGCAACCATGCCGCGCGCCAGGTCATGACCCTGCTCTACCGTGGCGGCCGGGTCTGGATCGGCACCGTGGCCGGCCTGGAACGGCTGGACCCGGCCACCGGCCGCCGCGAGACCCTGCTGCGCCTGCCCGCCGAAGTGCGCGACCGGCCCTGGCAGAAGCTGGTGTCGGACCTGCGCGGCGACGTCTGGTACGGCAACGCCACCGGCCTGTACCGCATCGGCGCCGACAACCGCGCCGAGCGCGTCGACGAGCGCCCGGCGGCCAGCCTGTTGCGCGATCACCGCGGCCAGATCTGGGTGGGCCGCGGCGACGGCCTGTTCCGCCTGCACAGCGACGGCCGCAGCCTGATCGCGGTGTGGCCGGGCGCGGCGGGCGCGGTGCCCGGCGAGTCCACCGACGTGCGCGCGATAGTCGAAGCCCCCGACCGACGGCTGTGGTTCTCCGCGTTCTCCGGCGGCCTGCGCCGCTACGACCCCGACACCGGCGAGCTCAACGTGGTGCGCGAGGACGGCGGCATCGACGCCAGCCTGCCCGAGGACACCATCGCCAACCTGATGATCGACCACGGCGGCCTGCTCTGGGCCGGCGGCACCTTCCGCGGCGTGGCCCTGACCGACCCACGCGGCAGCCGCTTCAGCTACGTGCTGGACCTGGACAGCGGCAGCCCGCGCAACGCCGCGGCCGACGACAGCATGCGCGCCCTGATCCAGGACGCCGCCGGCGGCCTGTGGCTGGGCAGCGACAACGCGCGCCTGCTGCGCTACGACCTGCAACGCGACCGCTTCGACGACTACACCGCCCTGGTCGGTGCCGGCGTGCGGGTGATGGCCTTCGGCCGTGCCGACCGCGGCCGGCTCTGGCTGGCCACCACCCAGGGCCTGCGCCGCCTGGACCCGGTCACCCGCGCGATCGAACGCATCGACCTGGGCCCCTATCGCGACCTGTCGCTGCGCAGCCTGATCGTGGCCCGCGACGGCCAGCTGTGGCTGGGCAGCACCGGCCATGGCGCGCTGCGTTACGACCCGGCCAGCGGCGCCATCGCCCACTACGACTACCGCGAGGGCGACGCCCAGGGCCTGAGCCACCCGGTGGTGCATGCGCTGCTGGAGGACCGCGCCGGCCGCATCTGGTTCGGCACCGGCGACGGCCTGGACCTGCTGGAGCCCGGCAGCGGCCGCATGCGCCACTACCGCCACGTCGCCGACGACCCGTCCAGCCTGCCCGGCAACCTGGTGCGCGCGCTGCACCAGTCCGCCGACGGCACGGTCTGGATCGGCGGCCACGCCGGGCTCAGCCGCGCCGTGGAGCGCGGCGGCGTGCTGCGCTTCGAGCACCCGCTGGCCGCGGCCATGAACGACCGCCCGGTACCGGTGGTGTTCACCATCGCCGAATCGCCGAACGGGCGGCTGTGGCTGGGCACCGACGCGGGCATCCTGCGCTTCGACATCGCCCCGGGCTGGGTACGCCGCTACGGCCTGGCCGACGGCCTGCAGGACCTGGAATTCAACGGCGGCGCCGTGACCCAGCTCAGCGACGGCCGCCTGGCCTTCGGCGGCGTGCGCGGCCTCAACCTGTTCGCGCCGGCGCGCATGGCCGACTCGCGCTACACCCCGCCGGTGCGCCTGCTGGGCGCCTGGATCGGCGCCGAGGCCACGGTCGACAACGGCGCGCTGTGGCAGCCGGCGCGGCTGGACATGCCCGCCTCGGCCGGCATCCTGCGCCTGCGCGTGGGCGCGCTGGACTTCGCTCCCGATTCCAGCATCCGCTACCGCTACCGCATGGACGGCTTCGACCGCGGCTGGATCGAAAACGGCATGCGCCGCGACATCACCTACACCCGCCTGCCCGCCGGCCGCTACACCTTCCGCGCCCAGGCCACCAACCGCGACGGCGTGTGGAACTCGCGCGAGCTGGTGATCCCGGTGCACGTGGCGCCGCCGCTGTGGCGCCACCCGATGGTGATGCTGGCCGCGGCGCTGGCGCTGATCGCCCTGATCGCCAGCCTGGGCTGGCGCTGGCATCGCGCGCGCCAGCGCGAGCGCGGCTACTTCGAACAGATCCGCGAGCGCGAGGAGCGCCTGAAGCTGGCGCTGTGGGCCTCGGGCGAGCAGTTCTGGGACTACGACCTCAGCCGCCGCGAAATGCACCGCATGCGCGTGGACGACGAGCACGCGCAGACCCCGGACATCGGCGTGCAGACCCACGTGGTCGACGACCACGAGATCCACAGCGACGACCAGCAGCGCGTGCTGGAACTGCTCAAGCGCCACCTGCGCGGCGACGCCGCCCTGTTCCTGTCCGAGCACCGCCTGCGCAACGCCGCCGGCGGCTGGAGCTGGGTGCGCGCGCGCGGCCGCGTGGTCGAGCGCGACGGCAAGGGCCGCGCCCTGCGCGTGGCCGGCACCGCCCGCGACATCACCGCCAGCCGCAGCGCCGAGCGCGACCGCCGCATCTCCAGCGAGGTGCTGCGCTCCATGGCCGAGGCGGTGGCGGTGATCGATCGCGACTTCAACTTCGTCTCGATCAACCCCGCCTTCACCCACATGACCGGCTACGGCGACGCCGAGGTGATCGGGCGTTCGGCCAGCCTGCTCGACAGCCGCCAGCACGACCCCGAGTTCTACCAGGAGATGCGCGCCGAACTGCAGCGCAGCGGGCGCTGGTCGGGCGAGATCTGGCAGCAACGCAAGGACGGCGGCGAATTCCTGTGCTGGCTGCAGGGCAGCGCCGTGCTCGACGCCAGCGGCCAGCGCAGCCACTACGTGGCGGTGCTGGGCGACATCACCGACCAGAAGCGCGCGGAGCAGGAACTGCGCTACCTGGCCAACTACGACACCCTGACCAGCCTGCCCAACCGCACCCTGCTGTCGGAGCGGCTGTCGCGCGCGATCGTGCGCGCGCGCCGCCAGGGCCACCGCATCGCGGTGCTGTTCCTGGACCTGGACCGCTTCAAGGACATCAACGACTCGCTGGGCCATGCCGCCGGCGACCGCATCCTGCGCGCCGCCGCCAATCGATTGCAGGACACCGTGGGCGCCGAGCACACCGTCGCCCGCCTGGGCGGCGACGAGTTCACCGTGGTGCTGGAGGCCATCGACACGCCCGAGGAAGCCGAGGCCATCGCGCGCAAGCTGATGCGCGCGTTCGAAGCGCCGCTGGATTTCGACGAGCGCCACGACGTGCAGATCTCGCCCTCGATCGGCATCAGCCTGTACCCCGACCACGCCCAGGTGCCGACCGACCTGCTCAAGCACGCCGACACCGCGATGTACCAGGCCAAGGCCGCCGGCCGGCGCACCTACATGCGCTACACCGAGGCCATGGACGTGGAGATCCGCCGCCGCGCGACGATTTCCGCGGCGCTGCGCAAGGTGCTGGACCGCAACGAGCTGCGCCTGGTGTTCCAGCCGCGGCTGTCGTTGCCCGAGCAACGCATCACCGGCGTCGAGGCCTTGCTGCGCTGGCGCAGCGCCGAGTACGGCGACATCTCCCCGGCGCAGTTCATCCCGCTGGCCGAGGAAAGCGGGCTGATCCTGGACATCGGCGAATGGGCCATGCACGAGGCCTGCAAGATGCTCGAGCGCTGGCGCGCACACGGCCTGGACCAGCTGTCGATGTCGGTCAACGTCTCGGCCCTGCAGCTGCTGCGCAGCGACCTGCCCAAGGTGGTGGCGCGCGCGCTCGACGAAAGCGGCATCCCGGCCTGGCGCCTGGAGCTGGAGCTGACCGAGAGCGTGATCATGGCCAACGCCGTGCAGACCGCCGCCACCCTGCAGGCGGTGCGCGACCTGGGCGTGGGCCTGGCGGTGGACGACTTCGGCACCGGCTACTCCTCGCTGGCCTACCTCAAGCGGCTGCCGATCAACACCCTGAAGATCGACAAGGAATTCGTCGGCGACCTGGGCCGCGACCCCGACGACGAGGCCATCACCAGCACCGTCATCACCATGGCCCATTCGCTGGGCCTGAACGTGGTCGCCGAGGGCGTGGAGTCCGAGGCGCAGATGGAGTTCCTGCGCGCCCACGGCTGCGACGAGATCCAGGGCTACTGGCTGGCGCGGCCGCTGGAAGCCGAGCAGTGCCTGGCGTTCATCCTGGCCCGCAGCCCGCCCCTGCCGCCGCCGGCCGCCCCGAACTGAGACCGCCGCCCCGCCTGCGGCCCGGGCCCGCGGCGGCCCGGCGCAGCCGGCTTGACCGGCTCCCTCGCCCTGCTATCGTGCCCGCATGGACCGCGCCGAACTCATCGCCCAACTGCAGTCGCTCGCCGAACGCTTCGACGAATTGGCCGATCGCGCGCGTCGCCTGAACGACGAGAACCGCAGCCTGCGCCAGCAACAGGAACAGCTGGTCGGCGAACGCTCCGCGCTGCTGGCCAAGAACGAGCAGGCGCGCACCCGCGTCGAAGCGATGATCGCGCGGCTGAAGTCGCTCGAGCAGCACACCTGAGCATTAGCCGATGAGCGCCAGCGAACCCGTCAGCATCCGCCTGCTCGACCGCGAGTACACGGTCGGCTGCGAGCCATCCGAACGCGACAGCCTGCTGACCGCGGCCAAGCTGCTGGACAGCAAGATGCGCGAGATCCGCGGCGGCAACCGCATGGCCGCGCTGGACCGCGTGGCGGTGCTGGCCGCGCTCAACCTGGCCCACGAATTGCAGCAGTTGCGCGGCGAGAACGAAAGCCGCGACCGCGAACTCGCGCGCACGCTGGGCGATCTGCACCGCAAGCTCGACGGCCTGTTCGACAGCGCCCCGCGCTGAACGCGCGAACGTGCCGCGCGTGACGTAGCGCAAAAAACCGCAATCGCATGAATCGCAACACAGCGTCGCCGACGAGCGGACGTGCGCGGCGGCGAACGCACGCTTATACTGCGTCCACGTCCTCTGCTGTGCGCGACGGCGTGCGCAAACATTCGCCTTGTCCCTTAATGACGACCGCGGGGGCGCAGCGGAAGCCCGGAGTGCAGGTCCGCCTCGTAGCGGGAAGCCCGAAGGCTGCCAAGCGTCCCCACTTGAACCCCGGGTTCAAGGTCGTTTCGCAAGCATCGTCATTGGCGGAGGACTACTATTCCAGGAACGGGCGCCTCG
The DNA here is from genome assembly GCF_003382365.1 of Lysobacter silvisoli. Taxonomy (NCBI): domain Bacteria; kingdom Pseudomonadati; phylum Pseudomonadota; class Gammaproteobacteria; order Lysobacterales; family Lysobacteraceae; genus Lysobacter; species Lysobacter silvisoli. Next base: position 2,553,571 of record NZ_QTSU01000001.1, read on the forward strand.
CGGCGCCCGCTCTTTTTGTCGATGCCGTTATGTCCCGTCGCCCACGCGGCCGCGCGCCGCGCCCCACCGGAATCCACGCCGCATGACGGCCGACCGCGCGGCCTTGCGCCGCGATCTGCGCGAACGCCGCCGCGCGCTGCCGGCGCCGCAACGCATCGCCGGCGCCGAGCGCCTGGCGCAGCACCTGCTGTCCCTGCCCTTCGCCCCGGCCTCCGGCTACGTCGCCGGCTACTGGGCGCTGGACGGCGAGATCGGCCTGCACGCCTGGCAGCTGCGGCTGCCGCCGGATTGCGTCTACTGCCTGCCGGTGCTGAGCGCCGAAGGCCTGCTGCGCTTCGCGCCCTGGCGCCCCGGCGACCCGCTGGCCAGCAACCGCTACGGCATCCCCGAACCCGACGTCGTCCCCAGCTCGCTGCTGGACGCGCGCGAGCTGAGCCTGGCGGTGACCCCGTTGGTCGGCTTCGACGCGCGCGGCCACCGGCTGGGCATGGGCGGCGGCTGGTACGATCGTAGCTTCGCTTTCCGCCAGCACCAGCCCGCGCCGCCGTGGCTGGTGGGCGCCGCCTTCGAGGCGCAACGGGTCGACGCCCTGGACCGCGCCGACTGGGACGTCGCCCTGGACGCGGTCTGCACCGAAGCCGCCGCCCACGACCACCGCCACTCCCTGATCGCCTGACCGCCATGACCGCACGCCGCCGCTACTGGCTGATGAAGTCCGAACCGGACACCTTCTCGATCGACGACCTGCAACGCGTGCGCACCGAGCCCTGGAACGGCGTGCGCAACTACCAGGCGCGCAACTACATGCGCGACGGCATGAAGGTCGGCGACGGCGTGCTGTTCTACCACTCCAACACCGCCGTGCCCGGCATCGCCGGCCTGGCCAGCATCGCCAGCGCGGCCTATCCGGACCCGACCCAGTTCGACCCCAAGTCGGACTACTACGACCCCAAGAGCACGCGCGAAGACCCGCGCTGGCTGCTGGTGGACGTGGCCTTCGAGCGCAAGTTCGACCGGGTGGTGTCGCTGGACGAGATCAAGGCCCGCGCCGACGAACTCGGCGAAGACTTCGCCCTGACCCGCCGCGGCAACCGCCTGTCGGTGCTGCCGGTGAGCGCGGCGCAGTGGAAGCTGTTGCTGGCGATGGAGTGAGCGCAGCACGGACCAGGGGAAGGCTGCGACAACCGCGCTACCCCGATCCGTCATCCCCGCGAAGGCGGGGATCCAGGGCTCCATCCAGGCATGGCTCTGAAGTCTCTGGATCCCCGCTTTCGCGGGGATGACGAGCAACGGCCGAGCATGACTGTCCACGCATTCACCGAATCACGAATCACCCATCACGAGCCCTACGCCCCATGTCCGAAGCGAAACGCCTGGCCGGCGAAAAAGCCATCGACTACATCGAAGACGGCATGATCGTCGGCGTCGGCACCGGTTCCACCGTGGCCTACTTCATCGAGGCCCTGGGCCGGCATAAGGACCGGATCAAAGGCGCGGTGTCCAGCTCCGAGCAGAGCACCGCACGCCTGCAGGCGTTGGGCATCGAGGTGCTGGACCTCAACGCCACCGGCCCGCTGCAGCTGTACGTGGACGGCGCCGACGAGTGCGACCCGCACAAGCGCCTGATCAAAGGCGGCGGCGCCGCGCTGACCCGCGAGAAGATCATCGCCGAGGCCAGCGAGAAGTTCGTCTGCATCGTCGACCCGGCCAAGCGCGTGGACCTGCTCGGCCGCTTCCCGCTGCCGGTGGAAGTGATCCCGATGGCGCGCAGCCTGGTCGCGCGCGAAATCCTGGCCCTGACCCGCGCCCAGCCGGTATGGCGCCAGAACGCCGAAGGCGCGGGCGTGGTCACCGACAACGGCAACGCCATCCTCGACGTGCACGGCCTGGCCATCACCGACCCGGTCGCGCTGGAAACCGCGCTGAACCAGATCCCCGGCGTGGTCAGCGTGGGCCTGTTCGCACGCCGCCCGGCCGACGTCGTGATCGTCGGCGGCGAACCGCCGCTGGTGCTCTAAGAGCGGCCCTTACCCAACCCCTCTCCCGCAAGCGGGAGAGGGGCTAAAAGCAGCAGCGACGCCGGATTGATCCCCTCTCCCGCTCGCGGGGTGAGGGGCAGCGCTTGCGAGCCACCGGCTCGCGCTGCACCGAACGCCCGACCGCTCAACGGTCGGGCCGGGGCGTGGCTAGGGTGAGGGGATGAGCGCGCAGCGCGAATGCTCTTAGGCGTCGACCGCCACGAAGCCCCCCGTCTGCCGCTTCCACAAACGCGCATACAGACCGTCGCGCGCGATCAGCTGCTCATGGGTGCCGCTCTCGATGATGTGGCCCTGGTCCATCACCACCAAACGGTCCATGCGCGCGATGGTCGACAGCCGGTGCGCGATCGCGATCACCGTCTTGCCCGCCATCAGCGTTTCCAGGCTGTCCTGGATCGCCGCTTCGGCTTCCGAGTCCAGTGCCGAGGTCGCCTCGTCCAGGATCAGGATCGGCGCGTCCTTCAGCAGCACCCGGGCGATGGCGATGCGCTGGCGCTGGCCGCCGGACAGCTTCACCCCGCGCTCGCCCACCAGCGCGTCGTAGCCGCGCCGGCCCTCGCCGTCCACCAACTGCGGGATGAACTCCTCCGCCTTGGCCTTGCGCGCCGCTTCCAGCATCTGCTCCTCGCTCGCGTCCGGACGGCCGTACAGCAGGTTGTCGCGGATCGAACGGTGCAGCAGCGAGGTGTCCTGGGTGACCACACCGATCTGCGAACGCAGGCTCTCCTGGCTCACCCCGGCGATGTCCTGGCCGTCGATCAGGATGCGGCCGCCCTCCAGGTCGTACAGGCGCAACAGGATGTTCATCAGCGTCGACTTGCCCGCGCCCGAAGGACCGACCAAGCCGATCTTCTCGCCCGGCTTAACCTGCAAGTCGAGGTCCGCGATCAAACCGGCGTTGCGGCCATAATGGAAGTGCACGTTCTCGAAGCGCACGCCGCCTTCGCTCACCGTCAGCGGCTGCGCGTCGTCGCGATCCACGACGGTCAGCGGCCGCGAGATCGTCTCGATGCCGTCCTGCACCGTGCCTATGTCCTCGAAGATCCCGTTCACCGTCCACATGATCCAGCCCGACATGTTGTGGATGCGGATCACCAGGCCGGTGGCCAGCGCGATCGCGCCGACCGTGATCGCGCCCTGATGCCACAACCACAGCGCCAGCCCAGTGGTGCCCACGATCAACAAGCCGTTGAGCGTGGTGATGCTGGCGCCCATCAGCGTGGTCATGCGGGTCATGTCGCGCGAACGGGAGGTTTGCTCCAGCATCGCCTCGGCCACGTACTGCTCCTCGCGGCGCGAATGCGCGAACAGCTTGAGCGTGGCGATGTTGGTGTAGCCGTCGACGATCCGGCCCATCAGCTTGGATCGCGCATCCGACGCCCGCCACGAACGCTGCTTCACCCGCGGCACGAAGTAGCGCAGCAGGCCGATGTAGATCGCGATCCAGGCCAGCAAGGGCCAGATCAGGCGCACGTCGGCCTGGGCGAATAGGTAGATCGCCGAAGCCGAGTACACCACCACGTACCACAGCGCGTCGAAGGCCTGGGTGGTCGATTCGCGCAGCGAGGGACCGGTCTGCATGATCCGGTTGGCCACGCGGCCGGCGAAGTCGTTCTGGAAGAAGCCCAGGCTCTGCTTGAGCATGTAGCGATGGGTCTGCCAGCGCACCAGGTTGGTCATGCTGGGGTGCACGGCCTGGTTCAGCAGCAGGTCGTGCAGGCCCAATGCCAGCGGCCGCAGCAACAGCATCACCAGCGCCATCCACAGCAGCTCGCCGCCGTGGCGGGCGAACAGCTCGCTCGCCGGCGTGGTGTTGACCAGGTCCACCACCCGGCCCAGGTAGTCGAACATCGCCACCTCGACGATGGCGACGAAGAAGCCGACCACGGTCAACGCGGCGAACACGGGCCAGGCTTGTTTGAGGAAATGCCAATAGAACCCGCTCACGGTGCGCGGCGGCATCGTCTCGGGCACGTTGCGGAACGGGTCGATCAGCGATTCGAACCAGCGGAAAATCGTCATGGCTTTCGGCCTTATTCGTACTTATGCGGCTCCCGAACGCGTCGCCGGCACCGCCATGCGCCGGGAAAACGGCACAAGGCAGCGGACGCTGCGTGGCGTGGGCGCGTGACGGCGCCTGACTACGGATCGGGAGTTAGGAGGCGGACGAGCGCGCGCGATCCAGGGCCACAAGGGGCCGGATCGGCGTACTGCCAGCCGTGCGCGGCCCCTGTACGGGCCGCGGGCGCGGACTTAACGGTGTACCGCGCGGATGCCTGAGAACTTCATGTGCACCTCTCTCCTGGTTCCGGCTTCGGCCGGGGGCCAGCGACCCGAGCGGGCCGCGGCGAACAGCCGCGATGGTGCGGCTGTGGGGCGGAGTTTAACCTGAAGCGGTTGCGGCGGCGAAATCGGGCGCGACGAACGGCCAGGATCGGCATGGTTTTGACCCCTCTTCCGGCGCGGGTGTGGGCTAGACAGCAGTTCGTGCTCCCGCGCGCCCTCACCCCAACCCCTCTCCCGCATAGCGGGAGAGGGGCTAAAGCATCAACGTCGATCGAGTCCGTCCTCTCTCCCATTTACGGGAGCGGGTTAGGGTGAAAGGTAAAGGGTAGCGGTCGAATGTGTCCCCTCTCCCGTTCACGGGAGAGGGCTAGGGTGAGGGGGTGAGCGCGAAGCGCGAATGCTCTTGATCTCCGCTCGGGCCCCGAACTCGCAGCTCCAACAGTAGAGCCTGGCCCCCGCGAAGACGGGGGCGGCGCGCGCATCGATCTCGCACAGGAACTCTGGGGCAGCGTTTTTCTTTGGTTACTTTCTTTTGACGCTTATCAAAAGAAAGTGACCCGGCCGCTTGCGGACGGAAGCTGTTGCTGTTGTTCCTAAGCAAGAGCAACAGCAAAGGCAAATCCCCCGCAATCCCGCTTTTCCAAAGGGGGAAGACAAGCCGGGGCGAAACTAAGAGCGGCCGGGCTGCATTAACTCGGCGCATTAACTGCGCGCATGAACTTTCGTTTCGCGCAAAGAAGAAGGCCGGCCCCCTGTCGGGAACCGGCCTTCGGATGAAGCCCCTGGCGATGACCACCTCTTGCATGGCTTAGGCCATACACCCATCGGCGCGTGTGCGTTTCACTTCCGAGTTCGGGATGGGGTGAGCCGATGCGGCTTACGCGCCACGGGCGCGTGCATCGGGGAACGCCCGCGCCGCTGGCGCGGGCCGGGCGCTCGCGCGGCGTGACGCCAACGCGATGTTCGGCGGCCGACGGATTAACTCGGCCACATAAACTTTTATCGCGCGCAAAGAAGAAGGCCGGTCCCCTGACGGGAACCG